>JAICQQ010000213.1 GCA_025937785.1 Polyangiaceae bacterium | reverse complement strand
TCAGTCTGATCCACCGTCGCAAAACGTCGCGTTACTCGTTGCCCTCGTCGCCGGAGCAACAAAGGAGAACCAAGATGCGAAAAAAGCGCACCGACAAGACCTTGACGGGTCCAACCATATCAGTGTCCTGTCTCCATAGTTTGTCCCGAAATTCGCGCGGCCCGGTCTCTACGAGGCCTCGCGAATTTCGGACTCTGGCATCCTGTTGAGACTAGGAAAGCGTTGTTTACTCTTCGTAGCGAGTCAAAGATTCACCACACTAGGCAGACGCTGTCGAGTCCCCTGCGGACGGTTCGCCGCGGCCGTGGTCGGCCTGTGGCTGCAACTCGTCGTTTGGCAACAGGGCGGCAGACACGTCGGGGGATGCCGCGCTCGTCCGATCGAGATCGGGCCGCAGCTCGAACTCGCAAGTTTCGCCGAACAAAGCCTCCAAGAAGCTCCTGATGTGCTGGTCCCAATTCGGATCGTCGGCGCTGCCCTGGCCGTCGTTGACGCAAATCGACAGCGGTTGGAGCGAACCGTCCACGATCTCCAGCATCTTGTCGACGTACTTCGCCTGGGCAGGCTTCAGTAACACGGCGTCGCGAGCGGCATAGAAGCTGCTCCCTGTCAGGTACGCGAAATGATGATAGAGGAAAGAGACGGTCGAGATGTCGCTCATGCTGCGAAACTTGCCGCGCACGGTACGTTGGTAGGCTTCCGGAAACGTGCGTTCCATCTCCAAGAGCACGCTGCGCCGCAGGGCGTACGGCGTGTGTTTATGGAGCGCGGTGGGCGTGCGCCCGAACCGTTGCTCGATCAAACGCTGCCCGTTGCGGGCGGCGTTCATGTAGTCGGGATCAGCCTCGTGTCCGGGCCCATTGACGACGCCGTATTCCTCCGTAAAAGACTTCGAGACTCCGTTCGAAAAGAAGAAGTCCGTGGGGGTCGCCTTCCGGGCCAGCAAGAAATCGTCGTTGAAGTACAGGAAGTGTTCGGCCAGGTCGGGGACGTGCTGCAGCCTTGCTTCGATGGCATGCGAGCTGAATGTCGGAAGACACTCGGCATCGAAGATCTGCGAGTGGTCGACCCAGCGAATCTTGGGGTGAGCTAGGTCGAGCCATGCAGGGGGGGCGCAGTTCGAGACGATGTGGATGCGGCGGACCCAGGGGGCATACTGCGCGATCGACCGGATCGAGTATCGCAACTCGTCTCGCGACAGGAATCGGTCGAAGCTCGTCGCGTCGTCTTCTTGCGCGACGGCTTCGTTGCCCACGGTGTCGGCATACAGCTTGCGCCACTCACGGTCCTGGTGGTTCACCCAGGTGTAGACGACGTCGATCTCGAGTGAGTTGAAGGTGGGCAGCGGAAACCGCGTCAGCTCGCGGACGTCCCGCGGTCGACCGACCTGAAACAACCCTTCGACTTCGACCGTGTGCGCGGAGACGCGGCGCGCCACGGGATTGCGGCGTGGCGCGGACCAGTGCAGGTCGTTGTCTTCCCAGAACTCGAAGCTCAGCTTGGTTTTCAGCGTCTCGCCGTTCACCGTCTCCTGGAACTGAACGCTGAAGCTCTTCTGCTTGGTCAAGAAGCTGTCCAAAGCGAACAAGCGCCGGGGATGAGCCGAGAACCGGCTGTTCCGGGCGCCCCGCAGGCTCAGGCGAAGTCGCGTCGTCGCCAGCTCCGCCAAGGTCCTGGTGAGGCGCTGTTGATCCATCCGACGCACGCCCACGCGGACAGTGGTCCCAGCCTCTTGCTCGGGTACGAGCAGGACCGGAACCTGCGCGGCGATGAAATGTAACAAATCGGCCCGCCAGGCGGTGGTGGGCGCCCGAGCTTCCACGGGAACTTGCCGGGGGGTTGGGAAGCGCAACTGCTCCGTCGCTAGCCGCGCGACGCGGCGCAAACGCGAGTCGACGAGGAACTTTCTGGGGTTTCTGACCAGCTTGGTAAACTTGCTCATGGCGGGGATCAACCAGGTGGCACCGTTCGACGGTGGAGCTGGGCACCTACAGGGGCCACAATCCTGTCATTAACAGAATTCGCGCGCAGTGTCGGTGAATCATGCCGAGGTCCTTCGCTCAGGGGGCGACCGGTGCTGTGACCGGGTTTCCAGGGAGGGTAGATTTCGTCGTCTCCTGCGGGCGTTTTGTCCGGGCCGCCATTCGCCACACGGCCACTTTGCTGTCACTATTGTGACCTAAACTTCATCTTTGTCCGGGGTTTGTCCCGCCATGGACTCCAAACTAACTTTTGAAGGGCTCTCCGCCCGCCTAACACCTTATTCTGCTTCTGACGTCACCTTGGTGATCTCCGTTCGCGCTCAGGGCTCGAATCCCTGGATATTGCCGAGGTTACGCATGCTCGCGGGCCACTACGACCCGATGCCGGAGGTCGTGATCTCCGACCTCGGATCTCAGGGAGCTCTGCGCCGAGAACTGGAGCAGTGCTGCGCTGATGCGGGCTTTCGCTACGTACGAGTCGAAGACGACGACGTCTATTCTGCAGCGGTCGGCCGTAACCGCGGGGCGGAAGCAGTGAAGAGCGATCTGCTCTTCTTCTCCGACGCTGATTGCTTCGGCGAGTCCGACCTGTTCGCGAGGCTCGCCAAGCACGCGAACGACATCGCGCTCGGCGAATGTTTCGATCAGTTGGTGGTTCTGCCCGCATACCATTTGACGCGCGAAGTGACCGAAATCGTGACCGCGGCCGAGTCCAGCGAGCGCGGCGATCTCCTGGCACAAGCGATGGCGGCAGCCGTGTTCGGCGCGCGTAACCGCGTGGTCGAGTACGTCGATCCCTTCTCCAACTTCTTGCTCTGCAGGCGAGACTTCTTTTCATTCGTCGGCGGGTACAACGAGAGCTTTCGAGGCCACGGATCGGAAGACTTCGAGTTCCTGCTCAGGTGTGCCGCAGAGAGCCGCCAGCTGCCTTTGCCGAGCGGGCCAGCGCGTGATCGCTTTTCGCCCGTGCGGAACGCGTTCTTCTCGGGGCGCAAGCCTTACGCGGGATTTCGCCGCTTGGGAGAGTTGATGGCGTACCCCGCCGAAGCGGCCGGCCTGCGCATCGCGCACCTCCACCACGAGCGCTCGACCAACGCGGACAAGTGGTACGCGGAGCACGACGTTCGCCGTGCGCGCCTGAAGCGTGAGGCCATTCCGTACCTCGAGCAAGATGGCGTGGCGCTGCGCTACGACTGGTTGAAGCGCGAGAAGGATGCACTGGTGGTGCTGGGACGCGGACGCGCTGCACGCGATCTGGTGATGCCCTTGCGCATGTGCGGCTACCGTCTGACACCGTGGGTCGTCAAGAGCTCGGGATCGGTCGACGCCCTGGCGGCGGCCGCTGCGTCCCATGACGAACTCATTTTCGTCGAGCCCGGGCTGCCGAGCGCGCTGCTTGGAGCAGCACCTTTGCAGCAACTCATGGCCGACCGTACCGCATGGGTCATTTCAGCCGACGTGACGCCCGGGGAGTTCATCTACCGTCGCTACGATCGAGGCGAGCTTGCTTTCGAAGGAGCTGGGCGATTCAGGGCATGCCATTCACCGGAGGTCGAAGGTACCGGCGAGCCGGGGTGGCTTTTCGAGCAGCTGCCGCTGTGCACGGATACCGTGGGGCGGGCAGGCGCGCTACGGCTTTTCGCAGCCAGCTCCTACGCGTCGGGGAAGCTTCAGCTCGCATTGTGCCGCGACGACGTCGAAGCGCAGTTGGCGCGAACGCGGTCATCGCCCTTCGCCGGTCCCGCAATGCTGTTCGCTCGACGCTTTCGAAAACTCCTGCACAATCCGACGCGTTTCCTGGCTGACTCTCGCTTTCGTCTACTGCGCGCGCTGGGTGGGGTTTTCGTGGGACGTCCGGTACGGCCCCAGCAAGAGCCACAGATTCGGGGCAGCATTGCGCTCACGGCGACGCACGGAGTGGTTTCCGCGACGGATGGTGGAATACGAACTCACTGAGTTTCCGAATCAGCACGAACGCCTCATCGCCTGGTCGTGCTCGTGGGTGTCACGTGCGAGCTCGAAAAAGCGCTGGAACTCAGCCGCATATCTGGCGACCCGTTGACAGGGACGGTAGGTGAGCTGAAACTCCTGCGCGTGGGGCATTGCGTGGAAGAGCGAACTGACATCAAGGAAATAGTGGCGGCCCGTGGTGACGGACTCGGCGCACGACTCGGCGCCATCCTGAACGCCATGGTTCTAGCGGAGGTTCTCGACCTACCGTTCTTTTTCGCGTGGCCGCCGATGGTGTCGGACGCCGGCTATCATGCGATTGCTCCCGTCTCCGAGATCTTTTCCAAGGAGTTCATCGATCGGCACTACAGGGAGGCCATCGATTTAGGGAGCTATCAGAAGATCATGGAGTCGACCATCACGGCACAGCTGATTGCCGACGTACGACGCGACCCCAAGCTGCGTGGGCTCCTCATCGAGCACTGGTATGGGCCAGTTCCTGTCGAGGGTCACTCTCATGATGCCCCAGCGCTGCTGCGTGCCGCGTTCGCAAGGATCGGTTTCAGTACCGCAATCCAGCGCGTCTTGGCTGCCGCTCGACGAGTACCCCTCCAGGATTGTATCGCGATCCACGCCAGGCGCGGCGACATAGTCTACGGCGACTACAGGTTTCGCCTGTTCAACGCGAAGTACACTCCCCGAGCAATCGTCAAGGCGGTGATCCGGAGCGCGCTCGACTCGGGCCATCGGGTCCTTCTGTTCAGCGACGACGCTGCCACTCTCGAGCTCATGAAACAGGAGTACTCCGTGGTCCTTTCTTCCGATCTGGGGGGGGCCAACTTCAGCAGCGCTGAGGAACGGGCGATTTTCGATCTGGTAGTGATGTCCAGATGTCATCGCATCATTTGTAACCGAAGCTGTTTCGCGATAATGGCGCACTACATCGGTAAGGCTCCGATGCATGACATCATCGAGTACTACGGCAAATGTGAGGCGAAACGCTCCATGCTTGCCGACCTGGAGCAATACCGAAGCCAGTACACGGATCTCGAAGCAGCCAAAACCTATCAGTACGTCGCCATCGAGCTCGCTGCTGTCGTCTCGCATCCCGAGCGGACGGCTCTTCTGTCCAAAGCCAGCGAGCTCGACCCCGACAACTATGCCTATGCTCACACGCGTGCCTTGGACTTGATGCGTCGTGGCGAGCTTGTCGAAGCGGATAGGGTTCTCGGCGTCGCTGCGGAGCGCTACTTCGATTCCGGCGGGCAAGTGACCGCGGAGCTGGCCAAGGGGTTCCACGTTCTCGAGAAAGGGAGGAAGCAATTGGCGAAGGCCGCCGCCTCCCCGTTGGCTGGTCCATATACTTGCGCCCATTGGTCCCATGAGCTCTTGCGTACCGAAAGCGCGAAGAGTGCCCTGCCGTTTGCTCAGCGCGCTCATGAGCTCGCCCCAGCGAGCGTGCTGCTCGCGGCTCGACTGTCGAGCTGCCTGCTGGCGGTCCAACGAACCGACGAGGCCAACGCGCTGCTGTCGCGTTTCCTGGACGCTGGCGTCGAATCCCCAGTCATGCATTTGTTGAGGGCCGATGTGTATCAGGGCCGCCGCGAGAAGCGGAAAGCCCTCGAAGACGTCCGAGGCGCGCTACGTCTGTCTCCGTCCCATCCTTACTGCGTCGCACGCCTCGCGTGGCAGTGCGCACTCTGCGGCAAGACGTCCGAAGCTAAGAAGCTCGTGGCGCTCGTACCGAGCCACGGGGACCAAGACCCTGCGGTGCTCTATCTTCAAGCCAAGACACTTGAACGGCTGGGCGATCTCCAGAGTGCGCTGAAAGCGGCCACGGTGGCACTACAAATGCGCCCAAAGAAAGCACACTATCGCGAGCGCGTCGCGTCCATCAAAGCAGCGTTGGAGCATGCTGGCGGGCGGCGCTGGTCTTTGAGGGCTGGCGTCTGACCGCAGGGCCTCGAGCCTGACCTCGAGGCCAATAGGCATGCGGGTGGAACGGCTCAATCCACCTTGAAGAGGTCGTCGAGTACGTCCTTGGTGAGCTTCTTGGCGCCGCCGGCGTCTTCGCTCAGCACGCTTTCGACGAGGTCCTTTTTCTTCTGCTTCAGTTCGAGGATTTTCTCTTCGATGGTGCCACCGGCGATCAGCCGATACACGGTGACCACCTTCTTCTGGCCGATGCGGTGCGCGCGGTCGGAAGCTTGGTCTTCTACGGCTGGGTTCCACCACGGGTCGAAGTGGATCACGGTGTCGGCCGCCGTCAGGTTGAGACCGGAGCCGCCAGCCTTCAAGCTGATGAGGAACACCGGGACGGTGGGATCTTCCTGGAAGCGCTCGATGCGCGCTTGGCGGTCGATAGTGCTGCCATCCAGGTACTCATAGCGAATCTTGTCCTCGTCGAGCGCGGCGGCCATCAACTTGAGCATCGACACGAACTGACTGAACACCAGCACTTTGTGGCCGCCGGACTCCACCTCGTCGATGAGCTCGCGGAACGCGCTGAGCTTGCCGCTGTCGTCATGACTGAAGTCGCGCGGCAGTCCCAGCAGGCGCGCGTCGCAAGCGGCCTGCCGAAGCTTGGTGAGGCCCGCCAAGATATGGAGCTGGCTCTTGGCTACGCCCACCCGTTCGACCTCGCCCATGACAGTAGCGCGTACCTCGCGCAGCACCTGCAAGTAGATGGCGCGTTGGTCCGGTGTCAAATCGACGATCTTGTCGACCTCGATCTTGGGCGGAAGGTCCTTGGCGACTTCCATCTTCGTGCGGCGCAGAATGAACGGGTGAATGGTGGCACGCAGGCGCGCAGCTTGCTTCGAATCGCCTTGATCGATGGGCCGCGCAAACCGTTCTTCGAACTTCACCAGTGGCCCGAGCAAGCCCGGGCTCACGAACTCGAAGATGGACCAGATCTCACTGAGCCGGTTCTCGATGGGAGTGCCGGTGAGGGCCAGGCGACGGGCTGCCTTGAGTTCTTTGGCTGCCTGCGCAGTGGCACTGATTGGGTTCTTGATGTTCTGAGCTTCGTCCAAGATCGCGTAGTCGAGCCGTAGCTTCTTCAGGAGGTCGATGTCTCGTCGCAACAGCGCGTAGCTGGTGATAACGACGTTCACCTGGGTGAGCTCGTCCTTTTGCTCTTTGCGCCCCGCGCCGTGCCACAAGGCCACGGTCAGCGATGGCCCGAAACGCTCGAGCTCCCGCACCCAGTTGGTCACTACGCTGGTCGGCGCGACGATGAGGGCTCGCAGCGGTTGAGTCTTTTTCTCGGCTTTGATCGACAACAACAGGGCGATGGTCTGGATCGTCTTGCCGAGACCCATGTCGTCGGCGAGCACTCCGCCAGAGGCGAGGTCGTGGATGAAGCGCAGCCATGACAAGCCCTGCTCTTGGTAGGGGCGCAGCGTGGCTTTCAAGCCGCGCGGCTTACGCATTTTCTTGATCTCATCGATGCTCGCGAGCTTCTTGAACAAGAGCTTCGCGTTCGCGCTGACGCTGCTTTCGTCGGCTTGCTGCAAAAGCTCTTGCACGCGCCCGGCTTGAGACAGGGGCAGCTTGCCAGTCTTGCCCGCCGCCGAGAGCAGCTCGATCTCGCGATCGATCATCGCCTGCACCTTCTCGGTGTCGATCATCGCGTACGAGTTGTCGTTGAGCTTCACGAACTTGCGACCCTCGCGCAGGCAGCGCTCGAGCTCTTCGCGGTCCACGCCCACGCCTTCGGATTCGTAGCCGATTTTCACGCTGAGCCAGTCGACGCCGCTCGAAACGCGCGCGCTCATTACGATAGGCTTTCCCCGGACCTGGGTACCGACGAGATCTTCGGGCACGTACAGGTCCCAATCTTCCGGCAACGAGCCTACGCCTTCCGACCAGAAGTGGATCGCGTCTTCACCCTTGGCGATGAAGCGTTCGCCGCCTTCATCCGCCTCGAGCCCTCGAGCGAGCAGGAGCTGGACGGCATTCTGTTGGGCGGCGATGTCGCAGCGGATACATTTCGCGCGTTTCTGACCTTCCTCGGGCGGCAGAATGATGACCGGCGGCGAGATGCCGTCGGCGCGCACCTCCACCTCGACGTCGCCGTACGACGCCTTCAACGAAACTTCTGCCTCGGTGAGGCTTCCCGCAGCACGGACTCGGAACACGGGCTCGAGGTCGACGACGTCGGCCACTTGCGATAGCTCTGGCAGGTCGGCCCCCACCTCGAGCGCGACGCGCGGTAACCCATACGTGATCACGCTGATGAGCTCGGACGCGGGCTCCGCGATGGTGGAGCTGCGCAGCAGGCGTCGCAGGGCGGCGGGTGACACCCGGCGATCGAGGGGCCGCGCGATGCCCTCGTTCGTGTCGATGTGATAGCCCGGGGCTCCCTCGAACCACCCGCCGGAGGCCAGCTGGAAGCGCCGGCCATCAGCGCGTTCGAACGTAACCTTTGCGACGATGGTGTCCGAGCCCACCATTTCTAGATCGAAGCGCGGACGCAGCGGCTCGTCGACGAAACGCAGCTGCATCAGCGCTGGTTCGAGCAGGACCCTGCGGTCCTTGAGGAGCGGCATCAATTCGGAGGCATCTTCACCGCGAATGTCCACCGCCGGGTGCCGTGGGTTACCGCTTTCGAAGCGAGTGAGCACGCGCAGGGCGGCGCGATCGTCCGTGGGGGCCAATGCTTGCCAGCCGAGCGCCACGGACGGTAGCAGCGGGACCCGAGCGTCGACATCCAGCACCGTGACGGTGAGCCCGCCCTGGCGCACGTGGACACGAAACTCGAGATCGAGGCGGCGTGCCGAGCTTTCCGGGGCGAGCCAAGCTCCGATACCGGTGGGACGCGCGCTCGCGTCCGGGGTGGGCGGGGGGCGAACGCCGACGGGCACGGCTATCTGCTGGTTCTGGGCGCGGCGCCGGCGTTCGCGACGGCGGCTCGATTTGCTCTGCCCGTTGTTGTTGTTGTTGTTGTTGTTGGTATTGCTGGTGCCGTTGCCCGAGCCGCTGTTGCTGCTCTGCGGGTGCGGGGCGGGTGCTGCCTGCGGTTGAGGCTCGCGCCGCGGCAGCTGGGCGCGTGCCCGGTTGCGCACCGTGATCAACAACGCGGCCACGTGCTTGCAATGCTGATTCGACTTCTGGAAGGCCGGGCACGTGCAGTTCGAGGTGATGCCTTCGCCGCCGAGGTGGATGGACACCTCGTAGGGAGCGGGGTCGGAACCTTTTACTTTTCCGGTTGCACTGGTGTCGCTGACGGAAACCCCCTCCACCACCTTGCGCTTCTCGTAGTCGAGACCTCGCAGGAAGGTACGGGCGCCTAGCAAACGGCGCAGACCGCGGTCAGAGAGGGTAGAGAGTGCATCTGCGATGGAAGACAAATTTACTTTTCTCGGCTAGAGGTTCAGGAGAGAAATGGAGCCACGGCGAGTGCCGCAACGGCTGCCGTCTTGAAGGCTAATTGCGCAGCGGGTCCTGCGGTGGCACCACAGAGTTCTGCCAGACCGCGCGCGTGGAGCGCCGTGTCCGTGCCCGGTTTGGATCGCATTTGCCGTCGCAGGTAGCCCAGACACCCGCGCAGCGTCTCTGCGGTGAACGCCACACAGAGCCCGGTGACGGCGCCCACCAACACGAAGCTGGCCAGCGCCGCGCGCACCGTGAACGGTGTGCTCGTCGTCGCGGCGATCAGCATCGGTCCGAGCACGAGCGGGCACAACACAGCCGCCAAGACCGGGCCAATCGGGCGTGCCAGCGCGCCGCGTGCGACGATTTCGATGCAGGCGCGATAACTGGGAATGTAGTCCGCCGGAATCTGAAACTTGCCGCGTTCTTTGGGGAACGCGCGCAGCTGCCGCTCGACCTCGCTGACCACGCTCTTGAGCGAACGGCTGGCGGCGTGCAGCACGCCACCCGCATACGCGAGCACCAACACGGCGCCGAGCAGCCCCGAGTATGCCACGACAGGGTGGGCCAGATCGAGCGGCAGCGTTGGTGAGGGCAGGGCAACTGGCGACGCTGGGTCGCCGGGTAGGGGCACGCCTGGCGAGGGCAGGCCGCCTGGCGCGAGCAGCGCAGGCGCCAATAGGGAACTCGCGGTGAACAACGCCGCGATCCCACCGACCAGAGTCCAGAAGCTCTGGGCGAACGAGTCGGTGGAGGTGCCGAGTTCTTGCAGTCGCTGAATGCGCCGCTCGATCTCGTCATCGACAGCGGCCGGTGGAGCCAAGGTACCGAGCCCGCGTGCGCCTTCGGCGATCGGTCCGACGATGTTCACGGCCAACATGAAGGGGCCCGCGCCGAGCATGGTCATCAGCGCTACTGAAACCGCGAGCATGGAGCCGCCGTCGATGGCGCTGGCTGAGCCCAGCTCGGACGCTACTACGAGCGCGAGGAAGGCGGCGATGCTGGGGATGAGGGCCGCCCCGAGCCCGAGCGCGACGCCTTCGGCGAGCACCCCCGAGTCCCCGAGCTTCACCGCCTCCAGCAACGAGCGCATCGGGGCGCGGCGGCGCTGGACGTTGCGGGAGCCGAGGTAGGCGGTCGTGGCGCTCACCACGAGTCCAAGCAGTCCGGCGACGAAGAACGGCGCCCAGGTTCGCTTGCCCAAAAGCCAGAGCGTCGACCCCAGCAAAGCCCCGGTACAAATGACGAGCGTGGTGGCGTGACCGCGCCATATCCCGTGCGTGGGTTCGGTGGATTCATCGGTGCGGATCACCATGACGCCGAAGGCGGAGGCGATGACGCCGAAGCTTTTGACGAGCAGCGGCAACATCAACAGCCCGATCGAGCCGGCCGCCAGCTCTTTGCCGAAGGCGTGGGCGCCCGTCAGCAATACGGCGGTGTTGGCCACGGCAGAGCAGACGAACAGGTCCACGGCCCGCGCGGCGACTTGTCCGACGTGGTCACCCACCAGTTTGGCCACGGCCGCAGGGTTCTGCGGGTCACAAGCGCCGAGATCGGCGTCGCGTTCCCCGGCCAACTCTCCGCCGACCTGGCTGGCGGAGTGATACACGGCGCCGCTGCGCTGCAGCACCAGAGCCGCCAACGCTGCGCCCAGCGCGTAGCCGCCGAGCACGTAAGCCAGGCTGCTGGCGATGGGGAGCGCGTCGTTTGCCGTGAGCGCACGCAGCAAGCCGAAGAGCAGACACGCACCCAGCACCCCGGCGCACTCGCTGACCAGCGCAGCGGCACCGCCGGCGCGCACGGCGACCCCCAAGGTTCGGTCCATGCCCACGCGCAGCGCGCTCAGGCAGTTCATCGCCGCCCGTCGCGACAGCGCTACGACGACATGACTTATCACGCAGGTCAGCAGCGCGCCCACGGCGAGCCCGAGCAGCGACCAGACGACGTAGCGTATATTCGCGCTCGTGCCGCTGTGCCAGACGTACACGTGAAGTCCGCCCAGCACGACCGCAACGAGCGCTACGGAGACTGCCACCTGACGAAAGCACGCCGCGAGGAAGCTCCGCGCCGCGCGCTCGACCGCGTTGACCAGGCGGCGCACCTCGACGCTCGGTGCTTCTCGCACGAGCATCCAGCGCGCCACCGCAATGGCGAACGTGAGTCCAGCTAGATTGATCCCCAGGATCAGTACGAGTTCCGTCATGTCGGCACTGTTCGTAAGGACGGGCTCCACGTCCGTCTTGAGGCCGCGATGGGAGAACCCGGGCGGTCCCCGAAGCCTTTCAACAACCCGCGAGCGCCTGGCAACCGCCGGGCCGTCCTGCGGGATCACCTCCAAGCTTCAACTGTAGTGTGGCCGTCGCAGTCGCAGACTGCGTCGGCGCGCCAGTGAAATCTGGGACGCTCGCCCACAGGGACGACGAGCCTAATAACCATCGGTCTGCTAGCACGTCCCGGCAGGCCACGGCAAGGCAGGCCCGGCATTTAATTTGGCCCAATCGATATTTCCCGAGTCTGGGCCGTAACGCGCAAGAGCAGCTGCGCCTTTGGAGAACTTTTCCAAAGCGACTCGTGGTGGACGCCAATACGCTCCATGAGCCAGGCCACACTCAGAACCTGGCGCACAGCAGCTACCTGGGCGTTGTCAGCGCGGGGGACGGCCACGCGCGGACAACCGAGCATGCTGCCGTCGAGCCCGCGGCTCGTCCAGCATACGACCCGGGCCGGTGTCTCAACCTGAGCTCTTGGCTTGGATCACCATCAGGTGGTAGCGCCCGTACTCACTCTGCCCGAGCGTGTACAGCACCTCGACCAAGAGCCGGTAGGGCGTGCTCTTGTCCGCTATCACGATTGCTTCGGAGCTCGAAGGGTCGAGGCCTTTCGCCTGGCGGATGAGCTTGTCGGTCTTGCGCGCGGATTGCAGCGCGTTGCCGAGCGGAACGATGTAGAGGTCGTTGGGACCATTTCGCTTGAGGCTTGCGTCCACGCCGGACTGCACGAGCGATTCGCGCCCTGGCAGGCTCAACACCTTGTCGTTACCCACCAGGATTTGGGACTTGGATACGGTCACCACGATGCCTTCTTGCGATGGCTCCGTGGTGATGATCGAGTTCGGCAGCGTGAGGTCGTCGCTTTGCGGGACCGAGGTGCTCGTTTCGCCCAGGCTCTTCAACAAGAACACCAGGATGATCGTCATGATGTCGAGCATCGCGGTGATGTTGAGGAAGTTGATTTCCGGCTCTTGCGCGTTGCGGCGGATCGCTTTGCGCAGTTCGGCCTTGTAGGTGACGACCGACGCACGGGGTTCGTGGGTCGCGGGACCGCCCTGGGGAGGTTCAGCTTGGCTCACTTGTGCACCTTGAAGTTGACGGCGTCGAACAATATCTCTTTGCCGTCACTGGTCTTGCGAACCGCGTCCGCCACACCGATCACGGTCTCGTAGGCGACACCGGGATTGGCAGAGATGAACGCCTGCGTTTCGTCCTCGAAGGCGGGGGAGGCCTTCTTCAAGCGCGCCGCGCACGTGTTGAGCGAGGCATAGTCGTAGTTGGCGCCCTTCTTGGGGATGGTGATGCCGGGCCCCGGATTTTCGCACCCCGGAGCGATGTTCCCCCCCGACGCCTTGATCGAAAACCCGTCATTGACGATCAAGATGGTCAGGTTCAGCGCCTCTTGCTGCACGGCGCTGCGCACGCCAGCACCTCGACTCGCGGGCGGGTTCGTCTCGATCGTCGCGGTGAAGGTGACCGCCACGGTCGCCAACACGAAGATCAGGATGTTCACGATGATGTCGAGGAAGGGAACGATGTTGAGCTCGCCCCCTTCTTCGTCCGGCGAAAGTTCCTTCGGCTGACTCAGTCGGCGAATCTTGCTGCGTTGTCCGGCGCTCAGTCGCTCCATGCTTGGACCTGCGTTAGCGTTGCTGCGTGATGGTCAGCAGATTGAAGGTTCGCTCCATGGTGCTTTCGAGGTCGTGTTGAATCGCCTTGGCGCGCGTATGCAGAATGATGTGGGTGATCATGCAGAACACTGCGATGCCCAGACCCAGCGCGGTGTTGTACATGGCTTCGGCGATACCGTTCGAAAGCATACGCTGCTTGTCCGCCGACGAGAGCCCGGGAGCGGCGATGGCTGCGAAGGTAGCAATCAAACCGCTCACAGTTCCGAGCAGACCGATCAAGGTCGCGATGTTTGCCAACGACCACAGTGCACCGACGCGCTTTTCGGCTTGAGGCTTCAGCTCGGACAAGCGTTCACTGAGAGCCGCGTCGATTTCGGACTCACCCTTGTTCGCATGCGTGAGGCCAGCCTTGACGAGCTGGAGGATGGGATAGTCGCTCGCTTCACAGAGTTTGATGGCCCGATCGATATTACCCGCTGTCACCAATTTCTTGATTTGAGCGAAGAACTCCTTCGAATTCACTCGATAACGGGTCATCTGAAAGATGAAGCGCTCTATCACGATCGTCAGCACGATTGCCGAGGTCACTGCGTTCAGGACCATGAAGGTCGGGTTGTGCTTGAACGCCTCGACTAGCTGACTGGAACCTTCGGCTGCTTGGAGCAGAAGC
>JAICQQ010000134.1 GCA_025937785.1 Polyangiaceae bacterium | reverse complement strand
CGCTTTCCTATCCGCACTGGGAGTTGCCTTTCGTTTGGTTGTTTCGTGTTTGGCAACAAGAGACAAACACAGACGAAAGGGCTCCTTCCAGTACTTTCTGCTCCTCAGCTCAGCTGACGGAATGTCGCATTGGGGCTAGTTGTATGTGTTCGCGCGCCCCGGAGGAACTGCCAAGGGCCGCAAGCACCCGAGCCACAGCGACGTGTGCGTAGCCAGCGAGCGCGTGCGCTGGCGCGCCCCGCAAGCCATCGAGAAGCGTGTCCAGGTACGCTCCGACTTCGTGGCCTCCTTCCAGCGCGGCCTCCAAGGCCAGAGTGTGCAGTCGCAGGCAGGTCACTTTAGGCATGCTGCCACTCAGCGGCAGTTGCGAGACGAGCTGCAAAGCAGCGTCCGCATTGCCGGACTGAAGTTCGAGGCGCCCCAGCGTTCCCGTCGTGATCGCTATCCCGAGTTCATCGGCAAAGAGTCGCTTTCGCTCCAGGGAGCCTCTGAGGGCTCGACGAGCCGACTGCCAGGCGCCCACGCCGATCAGGGCCTGACCCAGGGAGTCGAGTACCCACGCTTCCGCAACCTCGCCCTCCAACTGACCGAGAGCCGCGCTCAGCGCGCCGAGCGCGGGCTCCAGCTCGAACCTCCGAATGTGCAGGACGCCGAGCGCGTGAAGCGCCCGCGCGCGCGTCGCGGGATCGTCGTGCGTCAGCTCTACCAGCTCAGCAAGGCGCGTGAGTAGCAGGTCGAAGTCTTCGAGCTGCGCCCGACGCAGGTCCGCCCGGCAAGCCAAGAGCGCCTTCACCACCACGAACGATTCGGGCAAGTCTTGAACCTGGGTCAGCGCCAGCACGGCGGCGTCCGCGTCGCCCATGAGCTCGGCATCGTGCCCGCGGCGGAGCGCTAGCGACCAGGACTGGTCGCCGCCGCTGTCGCTGGTTCGTGGATCCCCGACGTGCCGCTCGGTTTCGCGCCACCAGCTCCGCGTGGTCGGCAGGAACATCGCTCGCAGCATAACCCAGGGCTGTTTCGGAAGATTTACCTTGCCCGGAGGATTCAGTGTCCGGTTGACCGGTCGAGCGCACAGGCGCGAGAAGCGAAGGCGCATCGCCGCTGGATCCACGAGGAAGCCGAAAATTTCTCGACGCCTGTCAGAGATGAGGGCGCTCGGGCCACCTGTAGATAGCGCGACGTTCCGCTCTGCCGACGACACTCGGGTCACCCCGCAACGTTGTCTGACTGGAGCGGCGTCGCGCAGCTGCCACACGCTGCATCGGCGGATCGCTGCATCGGCTCAGAGCTAACCGATACTGCGCACGCCTGGCGGACCTCCTCCGCGCGCCTGCTGCTTCAACGGGCGCGGTGCGGCTTTCTTACTAGCTCACCAAGGGATAACTATGCGAAAACGTATTGTCGCCGATATTTTGGCGGAGCTCATCGAGCTCGAAGGCGTGGACACCATCTTCACGGTGCCGGGCGGAACTGCGGTGCCCGCGATGCAGGCGGTATGTCGCAGCGGGCGCGTCCAAGTCGTCGTTTCGAAAGACGAAGCGGGCGCGGCGTATGCGGCGGCAGGCTTCGCGCGGGCCACCGACAAGCCGGGTGTCGTGCTCGGCGTGGGTGGACCTGCCGCTACCAACGCGCTCACGGGCCTCAGTTGCGCCGCCGTCGAGGGTAGTCCGGTGGTGCTGGTCACGGGCGAGGTGGCGACCGCGTCTCTGGGGCGCCGGGCGGCGCAGGATGGCAGCGATCTCGCGCTGGACGTGCTTGCCATGTCCCGTCCGGTCACCGCGCTGAGCGTCGCAGTGTCGTCGCCGGCGAAAGCTGACGTTGCGTTCACGGAAGCCTTTCGCCGGGCCGTCCACGAGCGCCTTCCGGTGCACCTGTCGGTCCCGATGGATGTGCAGACGGCCCCCGCCGAGGGCCCCTGCTACACCAGCGTCACGGAGTATCGCTCGGAGGTGTCGCGACCCGTCGATCGAAGCGCGGTCACCCAGGCGGCCGAAGAGTTGCGCCGCGGTGGTCGTGTGGCGGTGCTGCTTGGCAATGGAGCACGTGGCTGCCAGCCGGAAGCATTGCAGCTGGTCGAGCGGCTTCGCGCCCCGGTTGCGACGACGTGCGGTGGCAAAGGCAGCTTTCCTGAAGACCACCCGCTGTCGATCGGAGTTGCTTCGTTTGGAGCGGGCCCGTTGGCGCGTGCGGTGCTCACGTCGAAGCTCGACGTGCTGATTGCCGTCGGCACTGGCTTGGGCGAGTTTGCGAGTTTCAACTATTCGCCCGACCTCAAGCCCTCGCGCCGCCTGATCCACGTGGACAAGAACCCGGCAGTTTTCGGGCGCAACTACCCGGCCCTTTCGGTGTGCGGAGACTCCCGCACCGTGCTCCAGGAACTGATTCGCGAGCTCGGGCCCTACGAAGCGGGGGATCCCGAATGGTTCGAGGAGTTTCGCAATCTGTACCCCCTGCTCGACAACCTGCCTGCTCCCACGAGCGACCAGATTCCGATGCGCCCGGAGCGCGTGATGACCGAGATCGGTCGCGCGCTGCCGCCCAATGCCTTCGTGGTGGCGGACATCGGTACGAGTTGCGCGTTCGTGGCCCAGTACCTGAAGGTGAAGCCCCCTCAGTGCTGCTACATTCCGATGGGGTGGTCGGCGATGGCCCACCCAGTGGCGGCCTCGATCGGGATACGCCTCGGATCGAAACAGCCCACGCTCTGCGTCACCGGGGATGCGGCGCTGCTCTCGAAGGGGCTAGAGCTGCATGCCGCGGTTGAGAACGGCGTGTCGCAGCTGGTTTGGGTCGTGTTGAACAATCGTGGCCACGGACTAGTCAGAATGGGGACAGAGCTGCTCTTGGGCCCCGACCATGGGGTCGAGGACGGAGACTTCAAGACCCTGATCGACGCCGCCGGTATCGCGCGGGCGGTGGGTGCCGAAGCCGCAGTCGTGGAGGACCCCAAGGAGCTGCCTGAACTGCTGTCGAAGGCGCTGCGCGCCGAGCGCCCGTGGCTCCTCGACGTGCGCGTGGACCCCACGGCTCCGCCGCCCGTGGTCGGTCGCATCGAGCAACTCAGCAAGTCGATGAAGCAAGAGGGAGACGAGCAGTGAACTGGCTCCACGAGGCAGAAAAGCTTCTGACCCTAGCGGCTTGCCTGCACCTGGTCCAACTCCCGACCACTTCTTGGCTCGCCAAGCGCACGCTCAAACTGCACTTCGAGATCAAGCGCTTGTCGCGGCTCAATGTCGCCGTCGTGCTCATCTTCATGGGCGCCGTCACCTTCTTGCTCGTGGGGCTAGCTGGCGTTGTCCTGATGCACGGCCGCGCACTGCTCTCGACCGCGCTCGGCCGCGACCTGTGCTTGGTGCTCGCTCTGTTCTGGGTCGCGAGAGCAGCGGCACAAGTCTGGCTCTATCACCTGTGGCCCAAGAGTCGCGCCGAGCACACGATCTACTTCGGATTGCTGGGCTTGTATGGGCTCTTGGCCACCAGCTACGCGACTGCCTACGCGGCAGCGGCGTTGGGCGGAGGCGAAGCGTGACCGAGCTCCCTGAAATCGTCCGCGTGCTGATCGCGCGTGCTTTGCAACTTCGCGAAGCTTCCCTCGCACTCGTGCACTCTGTCGAGACCGGAAGACTCATCGTGGAAGACGCGTCATGCTTCAGTCTGCGCCATCTGGAGCGCCTGTCAGGGGGGCAGCTCAAGCGAACCTACCTGCAGCGCTGCGTGACGGCGCACCACATCGCTAAGAGTTGTCCCGCGCTCTTGGAGTGTCGGCGGCTGAGTGTCAGTCATCTCAACGAGGTCGGACAACTGGCGCGGCCGGTACAGTGCCGCCTCTTGATCGAAGCTGAACGCCAGGGGTGGTCCGTGCGAGAGCTACGTGAATCGGCGAGCAAAGTGCGCCAGCGAGCTCCGGCGGCGGAAGTGGGGGCTCTGCGGCGTGCGTTGCACTCACTGACCCATTCGCTCGAGGTGATCGCAGAGAGAGAGCTGCTGGACCAGTGGACGCTCGCCAATCTGAAAGAGGTACAGGCCGAACTCACGAGAGCGCAAGAGCTGACGCAGCAGCTCATGCCTCAGGAAAAGCCACGTTGCGCCTGATTAGACACTTTCGGCGGGGTCGTGCGTGGCGGATTGTCGCCAGCGGGAAACCCGCTCGACCCGGGTGGGCACGTGTTCCGACGTCGGGACGTACCCAGCGGCACACACTTGGGCACTTGTTCTCCGCTGACTTGCGATGAAGATTGAACCCTTGCTACCCAGCCGACTGCACAGACCCAGGGCTCTCGCCAGCGCGCGTCACGCTGGCGGGAGCGCGCTGCCTCTGCATTACTGCTCTTTTTGAGCGTCAGCTGTGTGGTTGTACTGCTCATCGGGGTCGCGTTCGCCATGGCGAGGCGGTGCCAAGACCCCGGGCAAGTTCCGCATTGGCGCGGCTCTCTGTTTGCCTTCGTCTTTGGCACGATCCGTTCCCGTACGATCTCGTCGCCAGCTCGAATCGCCGAGGTCCGAACGACGGACAACCGAGCTTTGGTGTCCCACTGGCAGGCTGAGCCGTCCCACTTCTTGTCCCACCCAGCCGTCACGGCGTGGCCCCCCCTGGAACGGTCAAGCTACGCCTCATGTTAGTGGTTTCAACAATTTGTCACGGCTAGTCACGGGTGGACACGGGCTCGAAATACCTTGCCAAGGTTGACGTCGAGGGTTCGAATCCCTTCTCCCGCTCTCTATTCATTTGTTTTTGGGGCCCCAACCCCAAAAACGGTCCTCGGCGCGCGGAGCGCGCCTGCGGCCCCGAGTGGATTGGGAAGCCCCAACCCCGAAAAATGTGCGGTCGGATAAGTTAAGTTTTTCGAGGGGTTGACCACGTGTGCGCCGGCGACTGATTGCTGGCGCGCGATGGTGTGGTGTGTCGGGTGTTGGCCTTGGGTCCGAGCACCACTTGCCATACGTGGAGCACCAGTTGGAGCACCACTTGGGTTGGAAAGCGCGACCCACAGTGGGTCCCGAATCGGGGTACGGTGGTGCTCCGGATTCGGTCGCATGTTCAGGCTACCTTCCTGTCGAAGAGGCTGACCACCTTGCTCATGCTGGCGCGCTGTTCGGCGCCGCTGATGGTGCTGTAGTGCTCCACCATGCGGTCGGTCTTGTGGCCCGAGATGCTCTTCACCCAGGCGTGAGTGTGTCGTGAGTTGTCATTGTGCTTCTCCTGGTTATTCGAGTCCGGTTTTCCGTCGCCGGATAGACCGATGACGAAGCCGGGGTTGATGAGAGTTTTTGCCTCGCTCGGGTTGGACGTCGTGCCAGTCGTCTCGTACTGGCGACCGCCGCTCCATCGCAACCGAACGAAGGTGTCGAAGCCGGCTACAACTACGCGCGTGCGGTGCTGCCAGTTGTCGGGGTGATAGTAGAGCTCCTGGAGCGTAGTCCACGGCCCGGTCGCGACCGCAGCCGTCTCGAAGTACAACCGCAGGTACGGTGAAACGCCGAGGTTTGCCTCGGAGGTGAGGTCCAGGCGCAAGTGCTGAATGCGCCCGCATTGAATGCGTCGGAGGTGCCAGATCGTCCCTGCGGGCCACTGGCGAGAATTTGGACTGAAGACACTACGACCGTCCTTTCATCTCAGTTGATAGGTGTTGGTGGTGCATTGTGAATCTCCTTCGAGGAAGCCCCATTGGGGGCCGGTAAACAGACAGGCGAAGTGGCGCTGCGAGATCATCGTTACGTACTCGCCGGGAAAGTCGTGTGCGAGCTCGAAGTGAAACGGCTCCAGCTGCAGCGCGAGGCCGCCGTGGCCCATGGGAACAAGGATGTCGTCGGTCATCCCCAGCCGTCTCCTCCCCGATCGTAAGCGCCGAGGAAGTCGTATGGCGAGGCATCGCGCGGGAGCTGCCGGTTCTGCGCCCTAGCCCAGTCGTCGTAGTCGCTGAGCACGCTACTCCCCAACTGGCCAGCGGTTGCGGCGTGTGCGATCGTGATGAGGCACGATGCGTAGTCGAGTCCGCCTGTCTCGTATCGTATCCTGCCCGACGGGAGCAAGCGAGCCTTCATCCCGAGAAGTTGCCGCCGAAGTTCGGCATGTGAACTCTCGATGATGAGCCGACCTTCTCGCATCGAACGACGAAGCCATTGCATGGCCGCGTCCTTGCTTGGCTCGCTCCAGGTGAACGTGCACAGGGCAATTTCGCGCTGCCTGAAGAGCGAACGTAGTCCTGCCTCCTCGCGCTGATCGCCAAAAACCGTGTCTGTGTGCCAGCCTCGGGCGCGGCCGGCGATGCGATCCACGACCTGCTCCATTGTGACGCTCTGAAGTTCGGCACCACCGAACCCGCCGACCTCGACGATCACGACCTCACCGGCGGTCATGATCGTGCCGCACGCGTACGCGAACGTGTCGCCACGAAGGCTGCTCGCGTCGATGGCCACGATGCCGTGGCGCTGGTCGCCGTGGCGCTGGGCTGAGTATGCACGCTCGACGTCGGCGGGGTCGACAGCGGCCGACAACGTGGCGCCTGGCACGGCCGCGTATTCACGTGACCAAATCCGCTCGTCGGGCTCGAGTTCGCGGGTCTGCTCTTCGGTGATCGTGGGGTTCGCGACCCAGGTCTCGGCGAAGCTCGTAAGCTGGTGGTTGGAGTCACCTGCATCGAACAGTTGGGCGTGATAGTCGTCGGTCCCCCACGGCGAGCTCGAGCAGACCTCGAAAGCGTCGGGCTGCGTCGCCATCGTCGGTCGCAGTGAGCCCATCACTTCCTGCGCCGGGTTGGCCGCTGTGTCTCTGGACTCCCAGCGTGCCATTTCGTCGGCGGGACCGCGACTGCGGTAAAGCCGACCGTTCCCTTGATGCTGCAGGTCACGACTCGGAACACCAGGCGCCGGTCGGGTAGCTCGAGTTCGTCGCCGCGAGGCTCAACGTGGATGCCAAGCGCTCGGAGGATCTCGGCGATGGTCTTGAGGCGCGCGGCCGTCTCGGAGCGGTCGACGGAGACGAATGCAATGACGGCCGTGTCGCCCGGCGGGACGTGCCACGAGCCCCAGAGCGCCCAGGCCACTGCGAGACGGCAGAGCGTGGAGGACTTGCCAGCGCGGCGGCCGGCTCGGATGACCCAGCGTCGACAGTCAGAGTGGGCGAACCGCTCGATCTGGGCACGCCACCAGGGTGAAGTCGGTGGAAAGCCGCGGGCCACGAGGGCGGCGTCCAGGGCGTCGTAGCGCGCCAGGAACGCGGCGGGGTCGAAGCGGCGGCTCATGATGCTCCCCCACTTCCGCAGGCGCACTTGCAGAACTGTGGTACTGCCTGGTGCTCGGGACCGTGCGCTACGATCGAACAGTTCTTGGATATCACGGCTGCTCGGCGACAACAGCCGAGCAGGTGTTGAGAGGCGATCCGTTCAAACCCAGTGAGAACAACTTCGACTGGCTTGGACGAGGAATCTACTTTTGGGAGTTCGGTCTCGATCGAGCGTGGCGCTGGGCCAAGGAGCATTGCGAGAATCCCGCAGTGGTCGGGTGCGTGATCCAGCTAGGGAACTGTTTCGACCTGATGGACACCCGATTCACCAGTTACCTCGCGACGCTCGCGCCCATCTACCTCAACAGCCTCACGCAGGCGGGCAAACCGATTCCGAAAAACCGAGGGGTAAGCATGAAGGCTCGCTACCTCGATTGCGCGCTGATCAATTGGTCGCTCGACGGGGCGCTCGCGCCGCTCGCGTATCAGTCCGTTCGATGCGGTTTCTGCGAAGGCGGCCCGGTCTACTCGGATGGTGCCGGTTGCGAGACGGCCATCCTGCATGAGTCGCACATCCAGATCGCAGTGCGCGACCCGGCGTGCATCATCGGAACGTTTCGGCCCAGCGGCTAGGGCTTCGGCGGCTTGCTTTGGTAGTGCTCGGTCAGCGTGCCATCGGCGTTGTGAATCCCGGCCTTCACTGAACTCTCGAACACTTGATGCGGCGTCATCTTTGCGGCACGCTCCACGGCCTCCCTGAGTTGCTGTTCCTCCGGAAGCGCTGGAGGCTCGAAATGAGCCCAATAACTGCCATTCGTCGCTCGGCTGTTCTCGTTGGGCATCAAATCCTCCGCTTTGTTTGTCGCTCGCCCCTGGACGGGCAAGCCTGCACTTCAATGTAATGTCACCCCGGGGCGCCTGCCAACTGGCCGCCGCGACAGCTGTGTAACTTGTTGTAATGACTGGGTTCATGGCTTGCCACCCGTAATCGCATGGATGTGGACGACGGCGAGGCGATCGTTGACGCGCTCGATGCGCAATCGGTTGACTGCTCGGACCACGAATTCCGGCATTCCCTCTACCGCCTCGTATTCGAACACCATGCTCGTTGGGTCGAAGACGGTGAGTCGCTCCTTCACCACGCCCGCCTTGATTGGTCCAACGGGTGCGATGGAGCAGGCCCGGATGGCACCCACGCCCGGTTCGTCCACGCCGACGGGACACGACGAGGTGATGGGCGCCGCCCACTCGCTGACGTCCATGAAGCGCTCGCCAATCGCGTCCCAGACCCGTTCGGCGGGAGCTTTGATGGTTACTTGGCTTCGAATTTCCATCCGTCGAACCTACGCAGCAACGGGCGCGCTCGCGATTCCCGCCGGGGGAATCGCCCCGAAGCGTGGAAGGCCGGACAGCGGCAAAGTCATCGCGGGGCGCGCCCTCGGAGATCCTTGAGGGTGCGGATCGACACGTACCGAACTTGGCTGGCGCTCCCTTCGAGCAGCCTGCTTGGGTCCGAGAGCATGACCCCCCACTCGAAGCCGATGCGGACGTGGTCACGTTCTGGCGCGACGAAGGCGAAGTACGCGGGCGCGTTATAACCAATGAGCCTCCAGCCGGGGCGCACTCGCTCGGTCGCGTACGGCACCGCCGTCCGGATGCACCGGCGGGCGGCCTCAGCGAGGCGACGCACCCGAGGAGGCCATCCGCTCAGGAACTCCTCCGCGGAGACATCGCGCGCGCGATTCATGCATGCACATCGAACTCGCCGAGCAGAAACGGGTGGCCATTGACCAACACCTCCGTCACATGGCGGCCCGGCTGGGGTTTGCGTGTCGTGTGGACGGCGACGGACACCTTCTTTGCGAGTTCGACGCGACTGCGGGCGGGCAGGTGGATGCGCTTCAACTTGAAGACCTTGGGTGAACCGGCTCCGTTCGCCTTCACGAAGTGAACGCGCAAATCGACGAGCAAGCTCTGTGACGCCCGGGCAGTGCTGCGCAGCGCGAAGCTGACGGCGACTTGCCCGCCAATCGCGACGCGCTTCGGTCGAAATCGGACGTCCTCGACCGCGATCGATGGCTTCTTGCCGAAACCGAGGAGGCGAAGCGCGCCGACCTCACCGCGCTTGATCGCGCTGCGGAGAGCATGCTCGACGAGAGCGCGACGCTCTGCAGTTGGGTGCTCGAGCCAGTCGGCGCAAGTCTCGACCAGAAGCTTCGGATGGAGCTTCCCGAGGTCGTTCAAGTTGTTCGCCACGCTTCGGCGCACCACGCTTTTGGGATCATCCTTCAGGAGGTCCAGGAGCTGGAGCACGCGGTCGGGGTTCCGGTCCAACCACGCGACCCGCATGGCCCAGGGGAGCCGGAGCCGCGTGCCCTCGGACACCAGGCGGCGCACGTGGGGATTCTCGTCGCGCGCCCACTCCTGGAGCACGGCCAGCGTGCGCTCCGGGTCCTTGGCAATGAATGGACGTATACTCCCCTCGGCGCTGAAGCGCTTGGTGAGCTCGTACTGCGCCCGCATCGACAGTTCGAAGCTGTCGATCCCGCGCTCTGCGACAAAGAGCGTGTGCGGCAGATAGAAGAACGGGGCCATACCAACGCCGATGAGCTCGTCGCTCGCGTGTTCGGGGCCCAGTGATCGGAGCAGCAGCTCGATGGCGTCCGGGTAGGCGGGCGGTAGGTGCTTCGCGAGCGCCGCCGCGATGTGCTTGCCGCGGTCGAGCAGCTCGAGCTTCGACAGACCCGCGCTCGCGTCCTCGACGAATGCGCGCGTGGGAAACGACGAGTCAACGCGCGAGAGATTCTCGGCGAGCGTGCGGACGAGCTCGGGCGAGAAGAACGCCTTGAGGGGTTCAGTCACCTTAAGCGTGCCCTTCCAGGATCGCCTTCAGCCGGGCAGGTCCTTCTGGTTGGCACGCCGCATGGCAGCGGCCATGAAGGGCGCCGCGAGCCTTCCGAAGCCCGACGGCTCGCCGCGATTGCGCAGGGTCATCAGCGTCCGATTCTCGCCGAGCGTCTCCCAGATGTAGGTGGTTTCCATTGGGAAGGGCCCCCTCGGACGTGCGCATGACTACGCGCTGGCCAGGCATGATCTCGACGAACTCGTAGGTGTAGGCGAGCCTGCGGCCGAGGAAGTGCGCGACGAACGCGAGGCGGGATCCAACGCGGAGGGGCGGCGATGTCTCCCACTCGACTGTTCGATGTTGACATACCACGCGGGTGCATGTCAGGGGTCGCCAGCGTACGCGGCCACGTCCGCGCACGGGCGCTCTACCTCGATTTGACTCGATACGTCGACTGGCATGGACCTTCCTCTACCATGGACGGCGGGCTCCGCGCGCTGGCTACTCGTACGTCTTGACTTGCTCGAAGCTAAGCACGCCCATGTCGGGAAGGCTCGGGTCCGGCGGCTGCAGGATCTCGAAGAGTGCCAGGCAGTGCTCGGAGGTCGCCTCGGCCCCCGCGACACGGTCCGCGGCCTCCTTGCTCTCGAAGAAGACGAGGTCGGCGTAGCCGCCGTGCTTGGCCTTCACCAAGATGCGCCGCAGGATCCCGTTCTGCTTGCTCACGAAGTTGTCTGGAATGCCTCGGACGTCTCCAAGAGCTTGGCTTCGTCGATGCCCTCTCGGAGCTGGATTGGCGCGAGCTGGATGTACATTGAGTTCTTCATCGGGCGGTGTCCTCGGTTGATGGTGTTTTTGCTCCGTCGTGCGGAGCGGGGTTGAAGTAGCGCGCATCAGTGACAGAATCTGTCACCAGATGTCGCGAGCTGCGCGACTTGGGAGGGGTCGGTAACGCTTCGGAGCAGCTGAACGCGCCGTCGTCATTTCCGCCGGCAGGGCGGGGACCATTCAGCGAAGTCGCCGTGCGAGCGCCGTCCGAATCGCGTCAGAGGGAGCTGACTCGAGAGCGCTCTCGCGGTACCGACTCGCCAAGTCATCGTGACCTGCGCGGCGATGCAGATCAGAGAGGACGGCCGCCCACTCATACGATCCAAGCAACCAGGAAGGAGCCTCGAGGCCCTCGAGCACGGCGAGGCCGTACGCCGGTCCTCGTGACTCGGCGGCCGCAAGAGCACGGCTCAGCCTGTGGAGCGGGGACGGCGCGACCCGCTCGAGAAGCTCGTAGCACTCGATGATGCGATCCCAACGAGTCTCAGAGAGGGAGGGTGCAAGGCAGTGTTCGGCGGCGATGCCGGCCTCCGCGTGGTACCTGGTGAACACGTCGCCCTCCGCGGCGCGGGCGAGCCACGATAATCCGATCTGAACTTCCGCCTGGTCCCAGAGCGACCGGTCTTGCTCGTCGAGCAACAGAAGACGGCCACTCCCATCCTGTCGCGCTGGCATCCTCGCGCTGTGCAGGTGCATGAGAGAGAGGAGCGCGTAGGTTCCGGGTGTCGCCCCGATCGCGTGGTCGGCCAGGATAGACGTGAGCCTCTCCGCCTCAGCGCAGAGCTCCCGGCGAATCACCCCGTCAGCATGGGCCGACAAATAACCTTCGGTGAAGAGCGTATAGAGGATGGCTTGCACGGCTGGGAGGCGAGCCGCGAGCTGTGCGTGCGTGAGATCGGCCTGCAGCGACACCTCTCGGAGCCGAGTTCGGGCGCGCTGCAGGCGCTGTACACGTTGGCTTCGGTCATGAAGAGCCGCTCTGCGATTTCGCCGACGTCGAAACCGCACAGCGTCTTCAGAGCAAGGACTAGCTGAGACGCCAATGGGAGGGCGTCGTCGCAGCAGACGAAGAGCATTCGGAGGATATCGTCCCGGATATCCCCCGAGAGCGGCACGAGCGAGGCGTCGCCGCTTGGATCGAACGCGGCGCGAGCGTGTTCCACCGCGAGCTCGCCCCGACGGGTCTTTTGGCGTAGCGTCCCGGCGAGCTGGTTGTGAGCCACGCGGTACAGCCACGCCGAGGGATTGTCGGGCACGGCACTTCGAGGCCACGATTCTACCGCCGCGAGCAGCGACGATTGCACCGCGTCCTCGATCGCCTCGAGATGCCGGGAGCCCACTCGTCGGACGAGCAGCGCTACCAGTCGACCGTACTCGTGCCGAAAGAAATGGCCCTCGAGCGGCTCCATCAGCCGGGGGAATGAATCTCGATCACTTCGACGCCGGATCCCGCGCGGACGAGCCCAGGGCACTCGCGTGCGACCTGGAGGGCCTCCTCCAGGCTCGCTGCCGACACGATCATGTACCCGCCCACGAGCTCTTTGACCTCTACCAGCGGCCCGTCCGGCACGGGCTCAGCGGTCGCGAGCCGCCCAGCACCAAGCTTGCCGCCGAGATCGACGAGGTTGTCCTGGAATTTCTCGCGCCACTCGTTGAACTTGGCGTACATCGCCTGCATCTGGGCGGGCGAGGGTTTCTCGGCTGGGCCTCCACCGGGGAAGCTTCGCTGTAAACATAGGTATTTAGGCATGTTTTCTCTCCTAGTGACGTGACCTGTCCAAGCGACCGACACCCTATGTCGCTTGAGCCGGTGGCTTTTGGACACTTGGGGCGCGTCTAGCCCGGGGGCGCCGTTCTCCAGGGGTCGGGGCCTGGATCGCGGCCCGAAGCGGCGAGGCCCAGCCTCTCGGTGAAGTGGGGCCAACCGATGGCGTGCTTCGCCGCCTCGGAGGGGACGAGGCCGCTGTGGGTGAGCTCGACCCGGACGAAGTGCCGGCGGATCAGAACGCCGTTGATGTCGACCGAGAACAAACCGCCATCCCTCGCCTCCAAGCGGGCCACATCACCCATCCAACGCACGAGCAGGGCCGGCTGAACGAAGTGATCGAAGACGCGCTCAGGCGTAGCCTCGATGTCGATGCTCGTTCGAAACGTCTCGCTCATGGTTTGCCCTCGACTTCCCTCTTGAGCGCCGCGAGCTTGCCGCCCCAGAACGACTCGACGAACGCCGCGACGGGTGCAAATCCATCCGGTTTGATCGAGTACAGGGCCCTCGTGCCCTCGCGTCGCGCCTCGACGAGGCCTGCTTTGCTGAGCACCGCGAGGTGCTGGGACGCTGCCTGCTGCGTCACGGCGATCTCGGCGGCGATCTCACCAACAGCGCGCGGGCCTTCGCGCAGGAGGCGCATGATTTCGACGCGCCTTGGCTCTCCAAGCGCTTTGAATGCGAGGGCGGCTTGCTGCTCCGAACGCTTCACAAGTATTGACTTGTGTAACATAGCGGCCGCTGCTACACCACAAGCATTCACTTGTGGAAAGAAATGACAACCATCCATCACGAAATCCTGGCGGCGTGCCCGCCCGAGCACGTTTAGGCGCTCCTCGCCGACCTCGAGGCGGTGCAGTTCTACAACCCCGGGGTGCGCGTCGCGGCCATCGAAGGCGCAAAACGCTCGGGCGTTGGGGCTCGGAGGTCCTGCGATCTGCTCCCCAAGGGCCGTGTGGTCGAGCGCGTCACCCACTGGGAGGACGGCCGCGCCGTGGGGCTGGAGCTCGATGAGCACGATTGGCCGGTCGACTTCATGCGTTGGGTGACGCGCATCGAGCCCCTAGGGGGAGGCACGCGAATCACTCAATCCCTCGAGTACCAAGTCAAGTTCGGGCCCGTCGGGTGCTTCTCGACCGGGTGGTGATGAAGCGGAAGATGACCGTGACATTGGATGCGGTCTTCGCATCGCTCGCCCGTGACGCTGAGCGCACCGCCGAGGACGCTACACCTCCGGGGAAGGGTTGAACCCGTGGCGTACAACGAAGCGCTCGCCGACCGCGTCCGCCGCGCTCTCTCGGGAACCAAGGGGCTCACCGAGAAGAAGATGTTCGGGGGTGTTGCGTTCCTCGTGGACGGCGCGATGTGCGTCGGCGTCAACAAGGACGACCTCATCGTCCGCTGCGCCAAGGAGGAGACGGATGCGTTGCTCACCAAGAAGGGCGTTCGCGAGTTCAACCTCTCGGGCGGAAGGCCGATGAAGGGCTGGCTCTTGGTCGGACCCGAAGCCACAAGAACGGCGGCAGGTTTCAAGGCGTGGATCGCCTTCGCTCGTAGCCATGCGCCGCAACCTAAGAAGACAGCGAATAAGGCCGCGCGTCACCCCAAGGACGTTCAGCGAAAGACCTGAACTTTTTCTTTCAAGCACCTGTCGTGGCCGGAACCGCTCGGGCGTCTGGTTGCAGAGGCCGCACTTTCGCGGCCTGAACTGAGGAGAACGCGAACATGACATCCCCCTTCGTCTGGTTTCACAACAACGGCAAGAAGCCCAATGAAACCAAGAGTTTTCTCGAATCGATGCTGGGTGTTCAGTCGTCCGAAGGGCCAGGCGGGTTGACGATGCTGGCGACGAGCGCCGGCCCTTTCGCGGCTCTGGGCAGCAAGGCAGACCGCTACGGAGATCGAGACGAGTGGATCCCCTTCGTCGGGGTGGAGGACTTGGACGCTGCAACCAAACGAGCAGTCGGTCTGGGAGCGACGCTCGTGCGCGAGAAGAGTCGCGGCCCCGCGGGCGAGTTTGCGGTCGTTCGCGATCCGGGTGGCGCCGCGCTGGCGCTTTGGAAAAAAGCGTGATCCTGACCGTGCTGCCGAACGTTCGCCGCAACGACTAGAATGAGGCTGCCAACTTTGGCCTGGAGTCCACGATGACGACGTACGCCCTGCTCATCTACCGAACTGCGCCGCCCGCTGAGCCGATTCCGGAGCTCGAGGAGCGCCAGGCGCTTGCGGGACATCGTCTGCTTCAGGCCGAAGCTACGGCGCGAACTGAGCTCCACGCCGTGGCACGGCTCGATGCGCCCGCGACCGCTCGTACGGTCCGAGCCCGCGCGACCGGACACGAGATCACCGATGGCCCCTTCATCGAGTCGAAGGAATGGCTCGTTGGCTTTTACCTGGTTGACTGCACCGATGAAGCGCACGCGATCGCGCGAGCCAAGCTGATCTGCGCCGACCCGCACCACGTGATCGAGGTGCGGCCAGTGAACTGGCGGTGGCGACCGTGACTCGCGCCGCGGGGGCGGAGGTGATTCGGCGCGTGTATCCGAGCGTGGTCGGCAAGCTGCTCAGGTTCACGGGGTCACTCGTCGATGCGGAGGACGCGGTCCACGACGCGCTCGAGCGCGCCCTCTCGGCGTGGACCGCCTCGGGGCTGCCCGACTCGCCCGAGGCGTGGCTGGTGACGGTCGCTCAGAACGCCCACCGTGATCGTCGACGGCGCGCGCGGCGCACCGAGAGCCACGGCGACGCTGTCGATGTGCTCGCGCAGCTGAGCCCGTGGGCGCGCATCGCCGTCTCGGAGCCAGAAGTGCTTCGCGGCTTCAAAGACGAGCTCTTGCAGCTGCTATTTGCGTGCTGTCACCCGGCCCTGGAAGATGGCGAGAGTGCGGCGCTCGCTCTCGCGACGGTCGTCGGGCTCTCGAGCGACGAGATCGCTCGCGCTTTCGTCGTCGCGCCGCGCAGCATGGAGCAGCGCCTCACGCGCGCTCGGAAGCGACTCCGCGAAAAGGGCGATGTCCTCGGGACCACGCCCGAACGCGGGCTCGCGCGCCTGCCCGCCGTGCTCCGCACCGTTCATCTGCTCTTCAACGAAGGCTACTGGTCGGGCGAGGGCGACAGCCCGATCCGCGCGGACCTGTGCCGTCTCGCGATCGGGCTCGCCCGCTCCGTGGTCGAGACATACCCTCGGGAGCCCGAGGCGGTCGGTCTGCTCTCACTTCTCGAGCTCCACGATGCTCGACGAGACGCCAGACTCGACGAACGCGGCAGCCCTGTCGCCCTCCCAGACCAGGACCGGACGCGATGGGATCACGGCGCAATCGCGCGTGCAACGGCGCTGCTCGATCGGGCGCTCGCCGTGGGGACACCCGGGCCGTTTCAAACGGAAGCTGCGATCGCGGCGGTTCACTGCAGGGCGTGCGACGCCGACGCCACCGAGTGGCATGAGATCGCGTCGCTCTATGCGCTCCTCGAGACCTTCCGTCCGACACCCGGAGTCCGCGTCAACCGAGCCTTCGCGCTGGGCAAGGCCAAGGGTCCTGCCGAAGGGCTCGAGCTGCTTGCACGCGCCGACATCGACGCGAAGGGCTATCCCTACGTGCATCTCGTGCGAGGCGCGCTGCTAGCGGAGAAGGGCGACGCAGAGGCGGCCGCCCACTCGCTGCGAGAAGCGGCGCGCGCTGCTCGCAACGACCACGAGCGACGACAGATCGAAGAGCGGATTTCCCGCCTCCCCGCGCCCTGGGGGGCAGCGTGAAGTTCGCCGGTTTCGATCGCGCGGCGCTCGACGAGCTCGAGCGCCTTCCGAGCCTCGATGCGGCGGGCTACGGCCGCCATCGCGAGGCGCTGCACCGCGGTCTCGTCGTCCCCGCGCGCGCCGCTCATCGAGGACGTGGCTGCAGCACTCGACGTGCCGCTCACCACCTCGCGTGGCTCGGTATCACCGCTTCATGCGGACCTGCGTTTCGCCCAAGCCGGCGCCCCTCGCTACAAGGACCACCTATTGCTCACTGCCTGGCACGGTCCCGACAAGAAGACCGGCCCGACACTCTGGATCCGCGTAGACTCTTCCTCGGTGGGCTTCGCGAGTGGCATGGCGTTCACGCCGGCCATGCGCGAGCGATGGCGTGCGGCGGTGGGTGGCTCCGGCGGCACCCGAATCGCGTCGCTGCTCGACGAGCTGCGAGTCCGACACGGTCGCCACGAATTCGAGGTGGCGGGCGACTCGGTGCGCCGCGTGCCACCGCCCTGGACCGAAGCGCACCCTCGGGCGGACCTGCTGCGCAAGACCGGTTTTCAGGTGCGGTTCCGCGTCCCATTGCCCCGTGATGCGGTGCGGCCCGGGTTCGGGCGCTGGTGCACCGAGCGCTTGAGCGAGCTGCTCCCGACGCACCGGTGGCTCGTGAAGCATGTCTACGTGAAGGACACCGCCGGATGACCACCGCCCCCGAGGAACTGTTTTGGCAGCTTGCCGCCGAACTTCAGAGCGAAGACCCTCGTATCCAGGAAGGCACCATCATGAGCGGACGCTGCCTCCGGGTCGGCAAGGGGTTCCTGGCGCTCGTGGACTACAAAGGTTCAGGGCTGGTCGTGAAGCTGCCGCGAGGGCGCGTCACAGAGCTGATTGAAGCTGGAGTGGGTAAGCCCTTCGCTCCGGCCGGCAAGGTCTTCAAGGAGTGGCTTGCGGTTCCCAAACCCGACCGGCGCCGCTGGCGAGCGCTGCTCCGTGAAGGGGTCGCCTTCGCCGGCCGATAGGCTGTTACTCCTCGATGGGCTCACGGATCGGGCGGGACAGCCTCGATCGCGATGTGCCGCGGCCGTCCCTCGATTCGATCACACCAACGGCGGATCCCGCCGAACGGCGACAGGTCGAACCCGCCTTCGTCGGCCCGGTGCACATAGGAGTAGAGCGCAAGGTCCGCGATCGAAAGGGAGCTGCCCACCATGAACCGCTGCGCTCGAAGGTGGTCGTCCAGCATGCGCAGCGTGCGATTGCCATCTCGCAACCAAGCGTCGAACTCCTCGGGCCGTGTAGGAACCACGCCCGGAAACTTGCGGCGAAACCTGGCGCGGGAGATCACCCCGTCGACGTTCGTTTGCTCGAAGCACAGCCACTGGAGGACGCGAGTGCGTTCGACCTTATCGGCCGGCAAGAGATGCGTCCCCTCGGCCAAAAAGAACAAGATGGCGGTGCTTTCGGGAATGCACGTACCGTCCGAGAGCTCGAGCACTGGAATTTGGCCAGCCGGGTTCTTCTCGAGGAACCAGCGCTCCTGGGTCTCGCCCTTCAGGTAAAATCGGTGAGAATCAGGGGCGGTTCGCGGCTCGAACCGCGCGAGCTGTCGCCTCATCTGCCGGAAAGAACGACTCGATGGCGAGCTCTGCGACCGTGATGTCGAACGGGGTCCCGAACGTCGCGATCGTGGTGATGAAGCTCAACTCGCCAAGCTCCGTTGCGAGGCGCAAAGGCAAGGCCACGCCACCACGTTCGATACGTGCGCCGGTGAGCGCGCGGATCCCGGGGTAGGTCTCGACCTCCTCAAGCAACTTCCGAAGCTGGGAGTCGCCGCTCGTCACGACGTCGTGGCGCAATCGGGCGACGAGGTGGAGCGCGTACGCCTCGAAGTTGCGAACGCGCGGGCGCATGCCGTCCGGGTGTAGACTCAAGCGGTAGACGTTGACTGGCGGCTCGAGAAGCTCGGGTGCCGCGCCCGCAGCGAGGAGTGGCGCCCCGCAGTTGCTCTGGACCACGTTCCAGTTACGGTCGACCGCGATTGCAGGGAATGGCGCGTGCGCCCCGAGGACCATCGCCACCGCGTCCCTGACGACCGCCATGTCAGCAGTGTCGAGCGAGCGCTCCTCGTAGGCTGGTGCGAAGCCTGCCGAGAGCAAGAGTGCGTTCTGCTCACGCAGGGCCAGCCGGAGCTCACCTGCGAGCAAGAGGACCATCTGACGGCTCGGCGCTGACCGCCCGGTCTCGATGAAGCTGAGGTGTCGCGGCGACACCCCTGCGCTCACCGCAAGTTCGAGCTGGCTCAGGTTTCGGGCTTGTCGCCAGTGCCGCAGCCTTGACCCGAACGTCTGGTGATCGAACTGAGACGCCATGCCTCTCGAGGCTACCTGCCCCACCTCATCGAATCCACTACCTCCGAGGTAAGGCGCGTAACTGAACCGGGTCCCGATCGCTTCGTGAAGCCTGTAGTCGGCGGTCCTGAAATGACGCTCACTGTCTTCGTAGCGGATTACTCGAGAAGGGCTCACCGCTCACCGGGCAGGTCGAGTAGCCGAGGGCGTAGTGAACGCTGCACTTCGAGAGGATGCCGGTCAGAAACCACATCCCCCCGAGTACTGACATCGGGATCACGGCCGCGGGCGGCAGCCTGAAGTACCAACCGCTGCCAGCGAGCGCAGCGCCGCTGACCAGCCGGAAGATCCGATCCGGCGTGCCGACGTTCTTGGCGAACGTCAGCGTCACGAGCTTCTTCGAATCCATGCGTAGCCTCCTTCGTCCAGCGCAGGATGCGCGTTGCCCCAGACGATGCGTCTTCCCACAGGCGCGGGGTAGCCGACCAGCTAGTGAAGTACCATCACGCATGGAGTGACAATGAGCGTGGCTTTCCTCGACGCTTTGATCTCCGGCGCGCGTTCGACTAGCGCGAACCGGTTTGAGCGCGTCGTGACTTACACGGACTGCAGGAGCTTGCTAACGAGCTCAGCGGGACTGGCTGCCCGTCAAGAGCGCGTCACAGAAGTGGATCATTGCAGTACGTTCCTGTGGTCATGGACGTTCGGGCCAAACGCGGACTGCGCGATCGTCGCGGCACGGATCTGGTGGTGGTCGCCCGACGTTTACCCGGCCCTCGCCGGCCACTTCGCACTGAAGCTTCTCGGGTTCCCATGCCTTCGTGCTGTGCGCGGCGCCCCAGACCAGTTACTGAAATGAAGTATCAATAAGATCACGACATGGCTGCCAACTGGGCCCGCGATCCTGGCGTGTCGTGGGAGAGCCGTAAGTCACAATATGGCGGTTTTCGGCGGCACATTGACCCCCTGACGAGACCGGTCCGCCGTCCTGCCAGGAGCATTTCGTACCAACTAAATAAACGAAAGTGATTTTCATTTTCATATTATCGTCTATGGTCCGAGGAACGTGAGCGTGAGGGGAGGAAGCAAGTTTCATGGACAAGCCAAACAGCGTTTCCGTTCAGAGCTCGGAGGCGACCCTGATGCGTCCGCCGACGCCTGCTTGTCGAAACGGATGGGACGGGGGCCACCAGACTGCGCGCGGTTCCAAGCGGTTGAGCGGCAACGTGCCTGCGATGGATGTGCTCACGAGCAAGGTTAGCTCGGCAGCCGGTGTGCCCACTGTCGAGTGGGAGGCCTTGGCGCTTGCCACCGGGTACAATGCCAAGCGGCTCGCCGATCGGTTTGGGATCTCGCCTCGCCAACTGCAGCGCGTGTTCCAGAGCGAGTTCCACACGACGCCGCAGGTGTGGCTCGAGCAATGCCGCCTATTCCGAGCCTGGCGAATGCTGCATGTCTCATCGAGTGTCAAAGAGGTCGCCTACGAACTGGGGTTCTTACGACTGTCGCACTTTTCTAGGAAGTTCAAGGCTCAATTCGGCTGCTCTCCGTCCAGCATCATTGCGAACAAGAGCAGTGCGCGTCGTCGCGGCGAAGATGCCTAGCTACCATAGTCGGCTGGCCGTGGCGTAATTCGCCAAGCAGCTCGCGACTACGCTGCGCGGTACGGCGCCGCGAGGAACAATCTTCTTTCCGCGTCTTGCGCTGAGCGGTTCGTGACCTAGCTTGGCCTTCCGGATTGAAAAGTTCGAGAACGGGAGATGCGGTGGACTCGACGGCATCGAAACGTGACAAGCATACACGGTCACCGAGCGTTCATGATTCCGTTGCGAGAGCAGACGGAGAAGTACTCGTCACGTCGCATCCGCTGCCCGAGGTGGAACGATTCGCGCCGGAGCAGTGGGCCGCTCTCGCTCGCGAGGTGGCCTACAGCGCGCAGCGGCTGGCGGTTCGGCTCGAGATGTCGCCTCGGAGTTTGCAGCGGCTGTTTAAGAGTAAGTTCCACGAAACGCCGCAAAAATGGCTCGATCGCTGCCGCTTGCAAGAGGCTTGGCGTTTGCTGCACGCGTCGAAAACTGTCAAGGAAGTGGCTTACGAGTTGGGGTTTTCTCGCCAGTCGCACTTCTGCCGAAAGTTCAAACAGCAGTTCGGTTGCACGCCGTCCAGTATTGTCGACAACGGTGCTCGAGAATTGCGTAGGTACCTGAGAGGTGATTGAGAGACACGTTGCCGTGTCGCTCTCGGGGAACCGATGTCGCTGTCGTGAAACTCGTCGACGTTCTCAGTAGCGTTCCAGAGTGGTAGCTGTGAGTTCGTTGGTGACCATCTCGCCGGTGGTCGTCGACACGAACGAGAACGAGCAATCGTGACGAACTTCAGCGCCTCGACCGAGATGTGGTGCCGCCCATGAGCGAGCATGAAGCGGCCGTGGTGCCGACGGAGCGCATCCTGGGTGCGGCGAGATCTCGCAAGAACAGCGAGGTTCCGTGGATGCTCGCCTTGGCGCTGTCGTTCGGTGGCGGTTTGCAGATCATGCTGCTCGAAATGTGTGGTTTCCGCGTGTTGCAGACCCACCTGGGATCTTCCGTCGTGGCGACGGGCACTCTGCTTACGCTGGTCATGATCCTGCTTGCGGGCGGGTACTACGTTGGTGGCCGTCTCAGTGCGCGCACCAGCGTCCGCACGTTGTTCGTCGTGCTAGCGATCTCGACGCTGTACACGCACTTCGTGACCGCTTGGTTCCTCGATCCGATGCTCGAATGGGCTACGGAACTGAGACGGTTGTTGAGAGGGTACGCGTTTCTGAGGACGAGTCTTCCGGCGAGCGCCATCACCTTGGGCCTGTACGGTCTGCCGGTTTTCGCGATGAGTATGATTTCACCGTTCTGGGTGGGGATCTACACGCGCGATCGGGGCGCGGCCGATGGCGGCGCTGGCTTCCAGGCGGGGTTCTTCATGGCTTTGTCGACAGCCGGCAGCATCGTGGGGACGCTGCTCAGCTCGTACCTGCTGATCCCGTTTTGGGGCGTCGCGGTGACGGCCCTGTCGTCCAATGCCTGCTTTGGTCTACTGGTACTGATAGGGGTCATGCGGGTGGTAGCGCCGAGGTTCGGCCGTCGCCGACTTCAAGTGGCGGTAGGGGCGGCAGTAGTGTTGACGACTGCCGTAGCCACCGCGGTATCGGTGCTGGGCACCGATCGAGCGGCGGGTGCCGTCTACGCTACTGAATCGCACTACGGATCGATCCGCGTCACCCAAGCGATCGACGACCGTGGCCAGCGCCGGCTCGAGTATCGGCCGTCGAGCATCTACACGCACTCCGTCCT
>JAICQQ010000256.1 GCA_025937785.1 Polyangiaceae bacterium | reverse complement strand
GCCTTCTCGCTGTTGTGCGTGATCGGCGCCTGTTCGTCCCACTCCACCAACAAGCCCCTGGTTTGCCAAGACTCGGACAGTTCGAACTGTACAGCGGCTACCGGTTGCGAGGGCACCCGCATTTGCCTGGAGGGCGAGTGGACCGAGTGCGTGTGCGGCGGCACGCTGGATGGAGCCGGTGGCAGCGCCACGACGGCGAACACCAGCAACGGTCCGTCGACCACGGGCGGCGCGAACACGATGGGGAATTCGTCGTCGGGTGGTTCGTCGGGTGACGGCGCTAACAGCACCACGAGCAGCACGAGCAGCACGAGCACGCAGAGCGGAGGCGCCGGTGGCAGCAGCGGTGGCTCGGGCGGAGCCACGTCCACGGCGGGGTCGGGTGGCGGTGTCAACTCGCCGGTGCGCGGGACGGTGGTCAATCACTGGTTGCATCCCGTGCCCGAGGTCACTGTCATGATTGGGGATCAGGTGACGACCACCGATGGTGATGGCGCGTTCGAGTTCGAAGACGTGCCGGGCACCTACGACGTGATGCTCGACCTCACGTACCTCCGCTACGGGGCGACGGGGCGCTACGGATGGGTCTACCAGGGGGTCACGCGGCGCGACCCGACCTTGCAGGTGTATGGTGGCTTGTCGCTGCGCACCGCCAACGTGCGGGTCAGCCCGACCAACTTCACGGCGGTCGAGGGTGGCGTGGTCGCGATGGCGCTCGGCGGCGATTACGGTCGCTACGATCGCGAAGGCACCTCGGCAGCCCAAAGCATGTTGTCCTATTTCGGGCCGCCTTCGGTCACCATGTACGGGCACGGCTTGCAGTGGATCGAAAGCGACGGGCTGCCTACGTCGTACGTCGCTTACGGCACCACCAGCCTCTTGGCTTTCGACTCCGAGCTGGCCGACCCCGTCGACTTCGTGGTCGATCCGAGCTCGGACGCGGTGCCGAGCGGTACCATCTCGGGCAGTGTCACGAGCAGCAGCAGTGACGCGCGCAGGAACGCCGTGTACGTCCGCTTCGCGAGCAATGCCTTGATCCAGGTGGTGGAAGACGCTTCAGGCATCGAAGAGAACTTTGCCTACACCGTCCCGAGCCTGCCGGATGCCTCGATCTTGGTAGCCGCCCACGAGGGCGATCTCTACGAGGGCCCACGGGCCGTCGCTTACCAGAATGGCCTGAGCCCTGGCGCCACCAACGTGGCGCTCACGGTTCCTTCGCCCGCGGTGTTGACCGCGCCCGCGAACGCCGCGGCGCTGGTGGACACTACGGTGTTCAGCTGGGACGGTGATGCGCAGACGTTCGTGTGGCTGTTGTGGTCGGATTCGGTGAACGAAGGGATCCATGTGGTGACGTCGCAGAAGCAGCTGACCTTGCCGACGTTCCCGAACGGGCTCGACCTGGTGCGGCCCGGCGAGACCTACAGCTGGCGTGTGGAAACGCACGGCGACGCAGAGAGCGTCGACGCCATGCTGGGTGCCGACGGCTTCATGGGTGACTTCAACGACATCGCCTACGACGAACCCGACGGGCCGGGAGCTGGGAGCGGCCACTACACCGCGACCGCGGTTCGGGGAGTCACCACCGTCGAATAGCCGGGGTCGTCACGGCGCCCGGCCCGCGCCCTGCGAAAAGCCGAGCAGCCAGTCGTAGAGATCGCGCCCGGCGTAGACGCGCGCCCACACGTCGTGGCCCATGTCAGCTTCTACCGTGAACCGGAGCCTCGAGTGACCGAGGCTCTCGAGCGTCGCGAGGCCCGGGTAGAAGTACTGGGCCTCGATGGTGGTGTCGCGACCGCCGGCGAACACCCAGATCGGTAGATCCGTTCTTGCGAGCGGCGGCATCAGATCCGGATGGCCCCAGCCCACCACCGGGGCTAGAGCCGCGAATAGGTCGGGGTGCCGGCTCGCGAGGTACCAAGCGCCGAAGGCACCGTAGCTGATCCCGGTCAAATAGCGACGCTGGGGGTCGACGCGATGGCTGCGGGTCACGGCGTCGACGATCTGAACGACGTCCGCCTCGAGCTTCGACCAACCGTCCGGCGGCCCCTCGGGACCGTACGGCAAGTCGGCGTTCGCGACCGCGCCGGAGAAGGGCGAGGGCGTGGGAAACTCGGGAGGGCGCGGCGGTACGCCGTCGGCGAGTCGTTCGGGGATTTCAGCACGTGTGCGCGCTTGCAGATAGCTCACGCTCTGGTCGCGGCCGTATAGCGGCAACTGGGGGGCGACGATCACGAAGGGAAGATCGCGCTTTTGGATCCATGCCTCGTAGAGCGGGCCGTTCTTCAGCAGATAGTCGAGGTCCGACTTGGCATCGCCGCGCTCGCCGTCTCCATGCAGTACCACGAGCAGCGGCCAGCTCCGAGCGCGCTCGGTCTCGTAGCCCACCGGCAAGTAGACGAAGTAGTCGCGCTCCGAGCCTGTATCACTGCTGTGATACGATTCGCGAGTGAGCTTTGCAGGGGAAACAGGCTCTGGAGCGGACCCAGGCCCCGGAGCGGACGCAGGCTCGGGCGGTTGTCGTTGCATGGCTCCGGGGGCTCGAGGCGTGGGCGGCGAGTGACAGGCGACGGCGCAGGCTAAGAACGCCAGTGTTTGGCTAGTGGGGCGAGGCACGGCACCCGCGTGTTAGCGCAGATCGCGACGCCGCGCGACGCTCATCACCACCCCAGCCGCCAGCATGAGCACCACGGATCCATACGGCGCGTGCCGGCTCCCGGGCGCGCCGGCGAGGCTGCAGTGGGGAGCGCCGTTGGGCACGTACTCGCACTCATCGGGCCCTGGCGCGACGCACTCGCCGCTGCCACCGGCATCACAGAGGCGACTTTCGCACTGATCATTCTCGGTACATGCCGCCCCGTTGCGCAGGCGCGCCTGGCAAACTTCTGCCTCGTTGCAGAACATGGTGGCGGGGTTACAGGTGTTGTTGCAAGAATCGTCGAGGTCGGCGAACTCGTCGCACGTGCCGATCGTCTCGCCGTCGGGCACGCGGCAAATGCCGTCGATGCATTCGTAGTTGTAGCTGCAATCGTCGCCATCGCCGGCCGTGGGGGTCACGAGTCTTAGACAAGCAGGCTCGTCCACGGGCAATCCGCCGAGCGAGCCCGACTGCAACGGCCACTCGTCGCAACTCGCCGCGGTGATCGCGACCGCGCAGGCGTCGAAAGCGCTGCAGTCGAGCGACGCGGTCCCGGACTCCTCCGCATCGGATAATTCCGGATAGATGTCATCGAGCGCTGCGGACACTTCGGTCGTGCAGGCTTCCGTATCGTCCCTGCAGCAGTCGCTGCGCTTGGCGCAAATGACCGCCGCCAGCTGCAGCGGCAGGTCTTCGATGTCGTCGGGACATGTGACCGGTGCGCCGCCCGCGCCGTCGCCTGCGGTGCCGCCGCCATCGGTGCCGCCGCTGCTCGATCCTCCGGAACCGCCCGCGCCGCCCGAACCGCCCGAACCGCCCGAACCGCCCGAACCTGCGGCGCTGGTGCTGGCCGTGTCCGAGCTGTCGTCGCTGCTGCAGTGAACGGTCGAACACAATGTGCAGAGAAACAGCAGTGCTGCGTACGTTGGTTGCCTCATCCGGTCCTCCTCATAGCCAGTTTCAAGCGAGGTCGACGCCGGACCCGGGTCCGGGTCGCGCGCCGCAGCATGCCACGGTCCCTGGGGAACCGGGCATTAGCTTTGTGACCCGCGCGGTGGAAAAGCGATCACTCCTGCGGACGGAAGTCAGGCATGACTCAACGTCGAGGCCACGGACACCAGCGTGCCCAGCCCCGAAAGCACCCAGAGCACGACCGTGACCGCGATACGGCGGCGGGTCCGCGCCACGCGAGGGCGCGCCGTGACGTATCGCCCCGCGACGTAGACCGCGGCGCTGAAGAACCAGAGCAGGACCGTGATGGCGCCGACGACGCTCTGGCGACTGGTGCCGAACAGCAGCGCCACGAACAGCACTGTCAGCACGAAGAGGGCGAAGCCTGCGCCCCCGGGGACCAGCCTGCGCCAGCGATCGGCCGGAGCTTTCAAGTCGCGCACGGCAGAGAGCCACGCGACTCCGTAGGCCGCGATCACCACGAGCGCCCCCACGCCCTCCGGGAGCTCGAAGCGGAGCACCCATTCACCCACTACGAGGTAAGCCCACAAGAGCGCCCCGAAGATCCACAGGGACGCGCCGAGCACGGGGTGACGGCGCCGCGGGGGCGCTTCGAGCGCGAGTACTTGCGGTGCCGGCGGTGCCATGCCCGGAGGAGGATGAGGCGGGGGAGCGAATGGCGGCGGGTCGAACGGCGGGGGTGGTGCGCTGGGCGGGGGCGGTGCGCTGGGCGGGGGCGGTGCGCTGGGCGGGGGCGGTGCAAGCTCGTCACTCATAGCAGCGTCCCCTGGTCGAAGGTGAGTTCCACGTCTTTGCCGTCGGCGGCGATGGACACGTCGCGCGGCACGAGCCGGGGTTCGGTGCCGCCTTCGCCCAGCACCAGCGCCGAGATCGTCGCTCGAGCTGGCCGGCTCGGTCCGGGCTCTTCGGGTCGCTTGAGCAGGATGCGCGAGGCGCCATCGCCGCGCTCGATGCGAAACGCTGCGATCCCCAGGCTCGAAGCATCGAAGTCCGGGCTCTGTTCTTCGCCCTCGCCGCGGCCGCGCTTGATGCGCACGCTGAGGGCGTCGTCCGAGGGGGGCCAGTGAACCAGCACGACACCCGCGACGTCCGGCAGCGGTGTTCGCAGCAGTCGCCGGGTTAGGCTCTCCCGCTCCTGGGCGGTTGCCTCGACGCGCGCTCGAGCCAAGAGCACGGCCGACGTGATCGACGCCAGCTCACTCACGCGCCCGTCGTCTCCGCGGCCGCCGGTTTGCGTGACGCGCTCGAGCAGGCGGGTAGCCACGTCCAGGCGACCGGCCCCTGCGTGGGCGAGCGCCATGCGCAGCGCGACGCCAGCGTCATCCGGCACCGCGTCTGCCAAGCGCGCGTACGCCGCGCCGGCCTCGTCGAAGCGCTGTTCGGCTCGCAAGCGGTCACCGACGAAGGCCAGGGTCCAGGGATCGCGCGGGGCGCGCTCGATCAGATCCCCGAAGCTTCGCAGGCCTTCTGCGGAGCGCCCGATCCGAGCGAGCGCCGACGCGCCGCGCGCCAGCAGGCCCGCGTCGATGATGGGTTCGGCGCTCTGCGCGCGCACCGCTTGGACCAGCGCGTCGTGGTCGCCCAAAGCTTCGAGCAGCGACAGCTGACGCCGGCGCGCGAGCCCGTTGTGCGGCGCGAGCCGGAGGAAATCGTGCACCACGGCGAGCCGCGCGCGGTCGCCCGTCGCGCGGCGGAAAGCCTTGTCGAACTCGGCGTCGACGTTCGGCTCGTCGCGCGTCAGCAGTTGGCTGAGCCGTTCGAGCTCGCTGAAGTTGCTCACGCGCCGTAAGGTTTCTTGGCGCACGAAGGCGGCCGCGTCGTCCTCGCCCGCTTCTTCGAGCTCTCGGGCTACCGCGAGCCGCTGCTCCCCCGAAGGGATGCCGTCGATGAGCAGCAGCAAGAACGCGCGGCGGTCGCCCCACTGCTTGAACTCGCAGCCTTGCGCCGCCTCGAGATACGCCCGCGTGCTCAGCGGCGCCCGCGCGCGCCAGAGGCTCTTGCGCAGCGGCAGTGAGACTTTCGACGCCCCCGAGCAGCGCGTGCGGTGGACCGCACGGCCCTCGGGCACGTTCAGCGTGTGCGTGATGTTCACGCCAACCCCGGCGGCGATGTACGGCAAGCTCTTCACGACTCCTTCGATGCAGCGCTCGAGCACGGCGTCGCGTCCGCCCTCGGTCAGCACCACGCGCACACGAGTCGCCTGGCCTTGGCCGTTGATGGCCAGATCGATGCTGAAGGAACGGCCGGTGTCGGGGCGGATCGACAGGCGGGCATCACGGCAGGCCTGCACACTCTTTCGGGCGCGCCCCAAGATGCGTCGCACCGCTGCGGCGATCGCTTCATCGAGCGAGACCCCGCCGCCGAAGGTTTTGGGCGGCTCGAGCAGCGTCGAGCCGGTGAGCACCAGCGGTTCGACGCGTTCGGCGAACGCGGTGTCGAAGTCGGCCGAAAGTTCGAGCACCCGGGCGCTGTAGGGCAGCGGGCGGGCGCCCGAACCGCCGCCGAAGAACCAGCTGGTCCAGGGGGTGAGCACGCGGGCATCGCGCGCCACGGCGATCGCGGGCTCGAGCGGCTCGTCGCTCTGCGCGAGCTCCTGGATGCGCGCGAGCGCCCAACGCTGCGGGAGATCCGCGCTGGCCGTGGGCATCAAGCGTTGCAACGTGCGCGTTTCGCGCGACCGCTCGGGGCCGTCGTGCAGCGCGAACTCGACGCTCTTCGGCAGCGCCCCGCGCAGCCGGCCGACGACGGTGACGGTCGAACCGGCGACCACGGCTTGGCCTTCGCGCGGGTAGAGGCGATCGATGTGCGGCCCCAGATCGAGGCTGACGTCGCGCACCGTGGGCTCGAGCGCCGCGGTGAGCAGGAGCGCGCCGGCGCTGGCCGCATCCGAGCGATCGAGCACTTCGTGCACCGGGCCTGCCCCCTGCACCAGCTTGGCGAGCAGCCAGCGGTTCGCGCCGGGACCGACAGCGATGGCTCCGATGCGCGGCATGCCACCCGCGCGCTTCTGCAGCAAGCGCCGGATCGAGCGTGCGTCCGAGGCACCCACCGTCGGGCGTCCGTCGCCCACGTAGACCAGCATGCCCGGTGCCGCGTCGGCGCCGGCCTTGCGTGCATCCAGGATGTCCGCGGCCCGCTCGAGGGCGTCGCCCAGGTTCGACGCGCCGCCAGGACGCAGCTCGGCGAGCCCTTTGCGCAGCTTCGCGATCAGGGTCGGGTTGACCGGCGTGGGCCCCTCGGGACCGATGGGGCGTGTGGTCTGGTCGGCGGCCAACACGACCACCCGGTCCTTCGCGCCCAGGCCTTCGAGGATCGCGTCCACCACGGCGCGCTCCGTCTCGAGCGCGGCCGCGCCGATGCTGGTCGATGCGTCCACCACGATCGCCAGCGTGAGGCCGCTCGCGGCGGCTTCGGGGACTTCGGTGCGCACCATCACATAGGGGTCTTCACCCTTCGAAGCGCTTTGCACGTAGGCGCGCGCGACGCCGGGTCGTACGACCCGCGGCGCGAGCTCGACCACGAGATCGCCGGTGGGGCGCGCGTCCGCCTGGCGAAAGCGCACCACTTGCTGGTCGTCGATGCTCGCCCCCGCGCTCACCGTTAGGAACGCGGACTCGGCACGCGTCGCTTCGACGTCGATGGACACCTCGCCGACCAGCGGCGGTTCGCGGCCGCCGTCCATCGGGTAGCGGTAAGTCGCGCGCCCGCCGCGCGTCTGGAGCCACTGCACGTACTCGAGCTCGAGCTCCAAGGTTTTGCCCGCCTCCACCCGGTCGAGTTCTCCGCGCAGCCACCCCGCACCGGCCCATTCGAGGCCCTGCGCGATACGGCCGTTGGGATCGGGCGTACCGGCGATGCGGAGCTCGCCGTCGACGAAGTCCTCCGCGCCGGTGTGCTTGTAGCGGACCGCGCGGACGATGGCGTCCTCGGGCAGCGCCAGCCGCACGTTCGCCTGAGCGGCGAAGCTCGAGCCGTTGAAGTAGACGGTCTTGCTCTTGGTCACCGCCAGTTCACCGTCGATCGCGACGTTTACGCGGTGTGAGCGGATCACCAGGGGCACGCCGGGGTCTTGTGGGCCGCCAGTACCGTCGACCATCGGGATCGCGCTGCGGCCCCCGACGGCGCTGCTCCAGGGTACGGCGAGTCCTCCGGTCCAGTCGTCGAAGACCTTTTCGGGGTTCACGTTGAGCACACCGCCCTTGAACCACGCGGACTCGCCGCTCTGGACGCGCCTCTGGTAGCCGGCGGCCGTGACGACGAGCTCACCGCTGGCGCAGTAGATGATCTTGGCGCCCGCGTGGGCCGGCGTCTCGAAGGCAACGGCGCTCGCCGCCACGCTCGTGCTCACTCCAGCGACGCTGACCTGGGTCACCGCAGTCGTGCCTCCCTGCACGAAGAGGCGCCCCGCTTCCAGCTGCAAGCGGTTTTTTTGCAGCTGGAAGCGCGTGGAGCGATCGATCGCGACTAGGGTGCCGTCGTCGAGGCGCAGGCGCGCCCGTCCCTCGCTGCCGGTGGTCACGGTGTCGCCTTCGGAGACGCGCCGCGCACCCTGGATCGGCTGGTCGCCGACGCGGACTTCGGCGTGGACCGCCTGCACGTCACCGATGGTGGAGAGGTGCTTCGCAGGTGCTTCCTTCCGGTTGCAGGCGATCGCGCCGACGAAGGCGCTGACGAGCCCCACGATGAGCAGCGCGTGCCAGGGTTTCAGCGTCATCAAAGCACCTCCACGCGGCTGAGCTGGCTGTTTTCGAGGCGGAGTCGGACGCGCTCGATTGCCTTCCCGTCGGCGCCGCGGAAGCTCACCTCCTCGCGGTGCAAGTGCTCGCCGTCGGTGCCTTCTGCCACGATCACAGTGAGAACGGCTTTCACGCCGAGCCGCGCTGCGCGCGCGGCGTCTTCGGGATCGGCGCGGAGCTCGATCACGGGGCTGGGCGAGGGAGGCACGAAGGCTTGCGCCACGCCGAGCAGCGGCAGGTTGTCAGGCGCGGGCATGAGCGAGCCGAGCGAGTTCGTCCAGAGTGTGGGGCGCATCTCGGGGTGCGACCAGGTGACGATCACGCGCACTCCTTCGCCGGGTGTCGTCGAGGCCAGCCGCGCGGCGCGGGTCCGCAGCTGCTCGGCCTGCGGTGCCGAGTGCATGCGCGCCCACGCGAGGAACGCACTGGCGAGTGCGCGAGCCGCGACCCCGACGCTGCTGCCGCCCTCCGGTGAGGCGGTGCCGGCAGCTTTCTCGAGCCAGCGGACCGCTTCCTCGGTCTTGCCGGTGCCCTGCGCCGCTGCCGCCAACAACAGCGGTACGGCTGGGTCATCTGGGGTCAGCTCCGCCAGCGTCTCGTATTGGCGCATGGCTTCGGAGTGCATGTCGTGCGCGCGCAGCAGGTCGCCCAAGCGGCGCCGCGCCAGCGGATCTTCGGGCGCAAGCTCGACGATCTCGCCGAAGGTGCGGCGCGCTTCCTGCCAGTCACGCATCTCCGCATCTCCCGCTGCTTGCTTGGCGGCGAGACGAAAGTAGTACTCGGCGACACTCGTGCGCAGGTGCGTGGTGGCATCCGGACGCCGGCGCAGCTTACGGGCCCAGGCGCGCCCGCCCGCGTCGTCGCCGACGTCTTCGTAGGCGTCGAGCACCGTCAACGCGAGCTCGGTGTCTTCGGGAAACTTCTCGGCCGCACCGCGCAAGAGGCGTAACCTATCGGTGGGGGTTTCGCCCTTCTTCAACAGCGTCGCGAGCAGCTCGGGCTCGATGCGCTCGAAGCCGAGCGCGTCGTGGAGCGCACGCAAATCGGCAGAGGTCCGGACGCGCAGGAGCATCAGTCGAAACACGGTGTCCGCCGCCGTGGGACTGATGGCGAGCAGGCTGCGCCAGAGGGCCACCTGATCAGGGATCTGATCGAGGCGGCTCACGATCAGGGTCAGCAGCGCGGCTCGTTCACGCCAGGTGGAGGCTTCGCAGTGCGCGACCGCGTAGGTGTAGACCGAGAGCCCCCGTGGACCCGCGCCGCTCGTGCCCCAGCGCTCCTGCCACAAGAGCTTGCGCTCTTCGAGGGGCAGGTTTGCTCCGGCACCGCAGGGCTGCGACTCGTGCCCGATGCCGGCGATCGCTCCCGTGGCCGGTGGTCGTGTGGGCACGCCGGGCGTGGCGGGGGCGCCGCCCTCGCCCGGTTCGAAGTCGATGCTGTAGACGACCGTGACGATGCCGCCTTCGGGCTGCGGGAAGGTGAGCCCATAAAGCGCCTGCTGCACGCAAGCCTGTACTCCTGCGTCGGGTAGGCTCGACCCCCCGTTGCCGACGTTCGAGACGTTGCCGTCGCCGCTGATCACGAAACGCACGCTCACGCGGCCAGCCAGGCTGGGATTCTGCGCGAGCCCCTGCTCGTAGCACAGCCGGAAGCGTCCGAAGTTCTGGCGCACGATGCGCTGCACCGTCTCCGGCGGCAGCCGCCCGGACACGGTCGCGGTCCCCGCGCGCAGGCGCGGCGCGCTGACTTTTTGCGCGCCACCGAGTCGCCCGGAGCCCGCCCCGAAGCCCGCGCCGGTGCCGGTGCCGCCGATGGTGCCGAGCGGTGCGGCCGTAGCGGGTTGCGGCGCGCCGCCGCCACCCCTCCCGACGCCGCTGAGGCCCAAGCCTCCGCCGCCCGCCGCGTCGCCGATGTCGTCGCCCCACATGTTGGCTGCGGCTTTCTTCTCTTCGAGGCGTTCGGCGGGCTCGTCCTGCGGTGCCGGTTTCGCGGGCACCGGCGCTGCTGAAGGATCACCGGCGGCGCCCGAGTCGGGGAGCAGGCCGATCATGCCGAATTCGCTCGCGTCGCGCAGCGCTTGCTGGCGTGCGATGTGTGGATCGTTGTCCTTGGGGCCCGCCACGGCGTAGCGCTTGTCGGCAGAAGCCTCCGCCCGACCCATCGAACCTTCTTCACCTTTGGCGCGCGTGCCCGTGCCACCCTCCTTGTTGTCGGCTTGCTCTTCGGCGAGCTCCGTGGGTGCTGCGCTCACCGCCGAGGCCAGGGGGGCCGCTGCCTCGCGGACCGTCCCAAAGACTCCCGCGGATGCCCAGGGTCGCCAGCGTCCCTCGCGCCGCCTCCGTTGTTCGTACGCGAGCTCCGGGCCGACTTCTGCCGCGGTTTCGCGCTTGGTTGGCACGTACAGGGACGTCAGCGGCGACACCAGGCCGAAGCGCAAGCCGAGATCGACGAGCGACGCGCGTCCGGCGCCCGTCTCCATCAGCTCGTTCAGGCGCTGCTCGCCCCAGCGGCGGCGCAGATCGCCGGCATCGGCCAAGGGCCGGATCGCCAGGCGGCGTTCGCTGACGCCCTCGCTGCCCGTGAGCTTCACCTGGGTCGGTTGTACACCCGTGATACGGCCGACCACCAGCACGGTCTCGTCGGCAGAGATCGGCGGCAGCTCCTTCGGCAAGGTGCGCTCCACGCTGGGCCCGAGATCGACCTGGGCGCCGAGCCACAGCGGGCGGCCAGCGGCTTCGAGCAGGCGCAGCGAGGCGCGCGCCGCACCGTAGGCGTCGTGCACCTGTTCGGCGGGAGCGCCCCGCGTCAGGCTCT
>JAICQQ010000487.1 GCA_025937785.1 Polyangiaceae bacterium | reverse complement strand
CTCGCGGTCCTGGTTTTGTGGTCGCTAGGCGGCCTCCGTTTGCAGTTTGGTTGACAGGTAGACGGCATCGTCCACCACGGGCTCGACTTCGATCAAGCCCCAATCAATGCCGTAGAACCATGCTCTCATCTGGCAGGGGTTTACAGGTTCGAGCGCCACCTCGTGGCCCGCGAGAGCCTCTGAGAGGAAGTGGCGTTCGCCGCGAAGATTGATCCTGGCGCATATTGAGAGCGCGCACTCTATCTGATGGCGTTCTGGTCACGATAACAGATGGCGCGAATCAGGTCTAAACGGCGCTGGTGCGCAGCGAGGCCGTGGAGCACAGTGTTGCGGTCGCGGCGGACGATGCGGGCGATCTCCTGGGAGCTGTAGTAGCGCTCGGGGTGGTTTCGGATGAGCCACCAGAGCTCCTGGCGGGCGGCGGAGACGGCATGGGAGCGGGTGCGGCCGCAGAGCTCTGAGCGGGTGACGCCGCGGGACACGCAGACTGCGACAACGAGGTCGAGTAATCCGCGGATGGATAGTGCTGCGATGACGGCTGCGGAATCGGCAGGAGGTTTCGAGTTCACGGGGCTTGCTCGGGTGGCAGGGCGCTTCCCGCTACCGCTTCCGGTGCTTGTGCACGTAGGGGTAGCGGTAGCTGGGAGTCGGCGTGGGTTGGGCGGTAGGTCGAGCCCTCGCGGGTGACAGCGCGGCGTTCGACAAGCTCGGCAAGGGCTTGGTAGACGCGGGCCATGCGGACACGGCAGGCGTCGCGCAGCTCGCGCGGCGTCATGGGCTCGGCCGAGCAACGTAGAGCATCGAGGATGCGGTCGCCGAGCGATGGCTCCGAGCTGGGCGTCGGTTCGGGTGTCGTCATACGCGGCTCGACCACGCGCAGCGCCAGGGACTCGCCGTCCGAGCACAGCGCGACGGGCAGCTCGTCCAGCGCGGGAGCCGAGCGGTGTTCGGCCGCGAGCAAGAGCTGCTCACCTTTCCTACGAAGCGATAGGTTCGAGTCGGTCCAGGCGAAGAGCTCGGAGGAGCCGCGCAGCGCCTGTCCGCCGCGCAGCCCACCGGCGTTCTTTCGGGCGTGATGGACGAGCAGCACCGAGCAGCCGAAGCGACGTTGCAGGCTGCGCAGGAAATCCAGTACCGGCGCGACCTCCGCCACCACGTTTTCGTCACCCGAATGCAGCCGAACGAAGGGATCGAGCACGAGTAGCTTCGGCTTCAGTGCTTCAACGGTGTTCGATAGTTTTGTCCGATCGTCTTCGACGTCGAGACGGACTCTGGGGGCGGTGATCACGAAGACGTCGAGCCGCTCGAGTTCGCCGCCAGCGGCACGCGTGATGCCGGCGAGGCGCTCGCGCACGAGTTCGAGTGGATCCTCGCCGGCAAAGAGCAAGACGCGGCCGGTTTGCGCCGGTCGGAAACGACCGAGAGCGCACAGAAGGACTTGCAGCACTTCGGGGCACCGCCGACGATACCGACGGCCTGCTCTGCCCACAGGCCCTCGATCAGCCAGCGCTGCCCCTCGGTGCGTGGCTCGAGGCGATGCGCGCGCTGGACCGGAAGCCTCACGGCCGACGCTCCTTACTGCGCGAGGGCAAGCGGCGTGACTGCGTAGGCCTGCCTGCTTCGTCATTCGGAGCGGGCGGAGCGAACACCTCGAAGAAGAGCTTCTCGTCGAGGCATTCGGCCTCACGCTGAGCAGCAGCGGCGAGCAGATCCGAGCCGAGGTTCATGAGGACGCGGTAGTTGCCACCCGCGTGCTCGACGAACCTCGCACTTGGCGTTCTGCTCGGGCGAGTAAGCCAGCGTCGGCGACCATTCGATACCGAGGTCGCTCAGCCCCTCGCGAAACTCCGCCGCCTTCATCGCCGAGCCGCCGTCGCCCATCAGGCGACGGGGCAGCGCACACTTCTGAAATGCCTGGGTCGACCCGTGCGTGAGCGTCTGGGCGCTCTCGTCCAGATACCACTGCGCGTGACAGCAGCGCCGGGACCTGTCGTCGATGAGCGCCACCAGCTGCGGTGTCACCCAGCGTCCACTGCGCGTCAGCACGTTGCGAGTGCCAT
>JAICQQ010000438.1 GCA_025937785.1 Polyangiaceae bacterium | reverse complement strand
GTTGTCGTTGCCGTTGCCGTCATCGCACTCTTCCGAGTTCTCGCGCGTGCCGTTGCCGCAGGTCGAGTTCGTGAGGACGCAGGACGTGTTGCAGGGCGTGTTCGAGGCGTTGCCGTCGTCGCACTGCTCGTGACCGCGCCAGACGAAGTTGTCACCGCAAGACGGGAGGGCGCACTGGCCGACGCACGCGTCCGTGTTGGACTCGTTGCCGTCGTCGCACTCTTCCGGCTCGTTCGGGTTGTTCGAATCGGTGACGTTGTCTTCGTCGTAGAGGAAGCCGTCGTGGCACGAATTCCACACGCAGCTGTCGAGGCAGCTGTCGGTGTTGTCCGGGTTCTGATCGTCGCACTCCTCCTCGGGGTACGGGTTGCCGTCGTCCGCGGACTTGTTCGAGTAGACGTTGCCGTCACCGCAAACGTTGAGCGCGCACGCAAGACCGATGACGCCACCACCGAAGTCGTGACGGGCGGTCACGCAGCCATCGGCGTTGCTGGTGTTGCCGTCGTCGCAGGCCTCCGGACCGATCGCCGCGTAGGGGTTGTCGTCGTTTTCGTTGCCGTCGTCGTCGGACGTGTAGGTCGGGCTGTACATCTTCGTGTACTTTTCGCCGTCGCCGCACGTGTTCCACAGGCAGCTGTCGACGCAGGCGTCGCTGTTGTCCGGGTTCGCGTCGTCGCACTCCTCGAGCTCGCTGTCGGTGTCCACCAGGTCCAGCGTGTCTTCGTCGGTCAGCGCTTTGCCGTCGCCGCAGACGTTGAGCTGGCAGGTGAGCAAGCAGGCGCTGTCGTCGCCGTTCAGGCCGCCGGGGACGGTCGGAGCGGTGCCGAGGTCGCATTCCTCGCCCGGATCGAGCTTGCCGTCGCCGCAGCTCACGAGGTTGCACTGGTCGGTGCACTTCGCGGGCGCGGGGCCGTTGTCCTCGCCGTCGTCGCAGGCTTCGAGGCCGCGCTGAATGACGCCGTCACCGCAGCTCGCGGCTTCGCAGGTGTTGAGGCAGCCGTCCGACTGGTCCTTGTTGCCGTCGTCGCACTCCTCGGCGCCCTGCACGATGCCGTCACCGCAGGAACCGCTGGTGCAGCGCGAGGTGCAACCGTCGCTGTCGTCCTGGTTCCCATCGTCGCACTCCTCGGGGGCCTGGGTGATGCCATCACCGCAGCTCTTCGGGGTGCACTCGTTGGTGCAGTCGTCGTCGTCGTCGGTGTTCTTGTCGTCGCACAGCTCGACGCCCGCGTGGACGAAGCCGTCGCCGCAGCTCGGCTCCTTGCAGGTCTTCAGGCAGTCGCCGAAATTGGAGTTCTGCGAGCCTTCGTCGCAGTCCTCACCGGACTGAACGACGCCGTCACCGCAGGCCGGATCCAGACACTTCGTCGTGCAGCCGTCGCGGTCGCTCTGGTTGCCGTCGTCGCACTCCTCGGGCTCCTGGACCACGCCGTCGCCGCAGCTCTCGAGCGTGCACTCGTCGGTGCAACCGTCGCCGCCGTCACAGGCTTCGCCGATCTCTTTGACGCCGTTGCCGCAGGACGGGCCTTTGCACATGTTGTTGCAGCCGTCGCCGTCGATCCCGTTACCGTCGTCGCAATCCTCGCGCTCGCCGGACGGTGCAGTCTGACGGATGCCGTCGCCGCAGATCGCGTCGACGCATTCGTTGGTGCAGGCGTCGGTGTTGTTCTTGTTACCGTCGTCGCATTCTTCGCCGTCATCCAGCTCGTCGTTTCCGCACAAGCTGCCGGGTGGCTGCGGCGGCGTCGGCACTTCCTCATCATCACCGCAGGCGATCATATTCATCGCCAGAAGCGGGACGGCAAACCACAGGGCGCTTGCCGATTTAGGCTTAAGACTCATCACGTATCCTCCTCGGGTCCAGTACACGCGGTGGAACGGAGGCTCCACCGCACCGCGGTGATTAAACGACGTGGCACCGAGAGTCAATTAGTCCTACCGTTCATTTTCTAAGCGTTTTTCCCCGTGAATTCGGGCCGGGTGGCCGACTCGGTTGGTGATTGGATCGAGCCTACATTGGCTACTACGATGGTTTCGTCGTGACTCACGCGCGCCTACATCGGCCCCAAAACCAGACGTGTGTGATTGGTGCCGGAGCTTCCGGAATCATCGCTTGTGCAGAGCTCAAACGACGCGGGTTGCCGTTCACGTGCTTCGAGCTCGGCGAGCGCGTCGGAGGGCTCTGGTTATTTAAGAACGCCAACGGAAGGGGCGGTGCTTATCGCTCGCTTCGCATCAACACCTCGCGCGATCGCTCGTCTTTGGCGGGGTTTCCGATGCCCGCCGACTATCCGGACTACCCGCGGCACGAGCTGATTGCGCGCTATCTCGAAGACTACGCGAGCGCCTCGGAGCTCCACGATCACATCAAATTCCAAAGCCACGTGGTTACCGTGCGGCCGGATGGTGGTGGATTCGAAGTCACACTCGACAGCGGGGCTCGCGAGCGATTCGGGGCAGTTGTGGTCGCCAACGGGCACCACCACAAGCCGAACTTCCCGCCGGCCGTTCCCGGGAAATTTGCGGGCGTTCGCCTGCATTCGAGCGAATACGTCGATCCGGCGGAGCCGCTCTCGCTCGTCGGAAAATGCGTAGTCGTGGTGGGTTTTGGAAACAGCGCGGTCGACATCGCCAGCGAGTTGGCGCAGAGCGCGCCGTCGACTCGCGTGCTGCTCTCGGTTCGACGGGGTGCATGGGTGCTGCCGCGCTATGCGCTCGGGCGTCCGCTCGACCAGATCGGCTCGGCACCGGGTGCACTGAGATGGCTGCCGCGCTCGCTACGCAAATCGCTCGTCGCGCTGTGGTATCGCGCGGCTGTCGGCCAGCCGGAGCAGTTCGGGTTGCCGACGCCCGACCACGCGATCGGCGACGCTCATCCGACAGTCTCCGACAGTCTCCTACCCTTGATTCGAGAAGGTCGTATCGAAGTGCGGCGCGAGATCGCCGGCTTCGACGGCGAGCGCGTGGCGTTCGCCGACGGCAGCGACGTCCGCGCGGACGCCGTGATCTACGCGACCGGCTATCAGCTCGACTTCCCGTTCTTCGAAACCAGCTACCTGAGCGCTCCGAACAACGAGCTCGAGCTGTTTTTGCGCGTGTTCTCTCCGGCCCACGCGGGGCTTTACTTCGTCGGATTGTGCCAGCCGCTGGGCCCGATCTTCCCGATCGCTCAGGCGCAGGCGCAGCTCGTGGCTTCCCACCTGGCCGGAGATTACGCGCTGCCTTCTCCCGCTGAAATGAGGCGTCTGGCTCGCGCCGAGCGAGAGAGCGTTCGTGACCGCTACGGCTCGTCGCCGCGGCACACGATGCAGGTCGACTTCGACGACTACCTGACCGCGCTCTCGGCAGAACAGCGGGCAGGCAGCACGCGCGCGGCTTTGGGGACTCGGCAGAGCGCGCCGGCCTAACCCCGGGTGCCGGCCCAGGCCACGCGCGCGGCGCGCCACGGGCTGGGTGCGCCTTCGTGCTCGGCAAACGACCGACCGAGCTCGCCGAGCGCTCGATGACCGGGACACC
>JAICQQ010000033.1 GCA_025937785.1 Polyangiaceae bacterium | reverse complement strand
GCTCCCGTGTGCGGAGAACCGGTCGCTTCACCTTGCGCGAGGCGACGATGAGCTGCTGGCGGACGGCAGCGTTCTCGACAACGAGCTCGTCGCGTGTGCGGAAGAGATCTCGAACGACGTCGACGGCAATCGGAGCTGGACGGAGTGCCTTTCGAGTCGTCGTCGAAATGGAAGTCGCCACGCGCCGGACCGCGGAGCGAAGCCGGGCGACGAGCGTGACGAACATGGGCACCGATGTCGCCCATCGCGGGCGAATGTTCAAGACGTGTCGTGACCAGATTCTTCAGCGATCCTGCGGAGGACGAGCGAAGTAGCCAGTACAGGGCGCAGTAGCCAGCACACGCTTCGCGTGGCGCAGTAGCACAAGGCAAAACGGGCAAGCGAGCGCTAGCGTAGCCCGTAGTCGTCCGCGATCTGGTCGTAGATAGCGAAGTCGCTTGGATTCGCGGTGGCGGTGCTGCCCATCCATGTGAACATGGCGCTGCCCCAGTCGCCCGAGGCGGTGGGTTCCCAAAAGAACGTCCCGAGCCCGCGGCCATCCGGAAGGTTCCACATGATGTCGTTGGCAGCACGCTTTTCGCCGTTGTACTCGGCTATGATGAATTTGAGATCGGGGTAGCTCAGGAGATCGTTGAAGTTGTCTTCCCAAACCGCTGGGCTTCCGTGAAAGGCACTATAGGCAGATTGTCCCAGGATGTCGAATTGAACGCCGCGATCGAGCGCTTCGCCGAGCCACCAGCGACTGGTCTCATTGTCGCCGCCGCGATCGAGATGCAGCATCGTCTGAATCCCAGCATCAACCTCTTTGACCGCCGATAAACCGGCACTGAGCAGTTGGGCCAGTTGGTCCCAGTTGTCCGGGTCGTACGTGTGCCCGTCGGGATGGAGCATTCCCGGCGTGATCTCGTTTCCGACCTGCACGATCTCAGGCAAAGCACCCGCCGCCTGGAGTGCCAGAAGCGTATCGCGCGTGTAGTCATAGACTGCGGTCACTAGCTCTGCGAAGGTCAAGCTTTCCCAAGCGGCTGGCTTGTGTTGATCGCTCGGATCTGCCCACGTGTCGCTGTAGTGAAGGTCGAGCAGCAGACCCATGCCAGCCGCCTTGATCCGTTGAGCCATCTCGATGGTATGCGCAAGGTCACAGTAAGGTTCCGCGCGTGTCACGAACTCGTACTGGTAGCCGTTCGGATTCCCGGGCGTGTGGAAGATCCTGAGCCGTGCGTAATTGAAGCCGTGGTCGGTGAGTACTTGAAGGAAGTCCTTCTGAAGGCCACCATCCACGAAGACAGCGCCTTTGTCTTCCTCTTCTTGCACAAAGGAGATGTCGGCGCCCAGGATGAATGGCACGCTGACGGAGTCGCCCCCGCTGCCTGTCGTCGAGTTGGCACTGCCCGAACTCGACGCGGTGTCACCCCCCGCGCCGTTGGTGGTGGTAGTCATTGCGGCGCCGGAGCTCATGCTCACGCCGGCAGAGCCGGTGCTGCCGCTGTCACCGCCTCCGATGCTGCTAGCAACGCCACCCGTGGTATTCGATACGGCGTCTATGCCCTGTGTCGTAGCCGCTCCACCACTAGACGTTGACGTTGCAAGGGTATCCGCCGTCGTTGCCCCTGCGTCGCTGCTTACCGTGGCCGACGGGCTGCCCGCGTCTGCGCCATCGACTGCTGTAGTGCTTCCGGAAGTGTTCAGATCGGTTGAGCCGTTGGAACCGGCGCTACAGCCCAGCGGTAGCAATAGGAGGGCAGCCCATGTGCAAACACCTGGCAAGACTCGCGCGCGGTCGTTCCGTATTCCCGAGTGGTTCACGATTCGCTCCAGACCTGTTCAGAGCAACTCCACCATCCAACCCACCTCAATTCCTGACTGGACCCCGTCCCCACGATCACAGCGCCGCCGCGTCCGAGTCCTGTGGCGGTCTCGAGGGTGACCGTCCCCATCGGTCGTGTCGTTATCGCAGTGGCTCGGTAGACAGGCATTGCCCGTGAAGCCGAACTTGCTACCAGCGTCTTCGACACACACGAGTGTGTCGTCGCAATCGGTGTCCTCAATGCACACCCTTCCCCGCTTTTGCAGGGACAAATGGGAGTGCATTTGCCAGCACTACCATTGGGCACGTCGCACGAGTCTGGATTCCCACCACCGCTTCCGGCGCTGGCTTCTGTCCCTCCATCGGATCCCCCAAACCCGCCGGCGACCGATCCATTCGCGCCACTTCCCGAACCGCCCGCTGCGGCACCCGATCCGCCGCCTGTGCCAAGGCCACCGGAGCCACCGTCGGTCGCACCGGCCACGCCGCCTGAGTTCGTGCTGGCGTTGCCGCCCGTCGAGGTGCCGCCGTTGCCGCCCGTCGAGGTGCCACCGTTGACAGTCATCGTGTCGCCGAAGCTCGAACCACCCGCGCCCTCGCCATCCATCGCACCTTGTCCCGCCGCACCGCCGGTACCAATGTTATTCTCAGTTACGGTGTTCCTCGTCGTTTTCGCGCAGGCCACGAGCCAAAACTGCGAAGCTAAGCGAGTATGGGCTATGACGGAGCGACTCAGCACGCCAGTGACCTTAGCCGAAAACGCTGGGAAGCGCCAGGCAGCGCTGCATGCTTGGGCGGCGCGATCTATGCTCCTAGCGGTCGCGCGCCCGCGGCCGTGAGTATCGGGCAACCGCAGCGCCCGCACTCGCAGCGTCGGTCTCTCGCAATGCGGCCTGGACTTCAAGTTTGCTGTGCGTCGGCGCACGCGTTGAAAGTCGCGGCAAGCGTGCTGTCTTACGCGTGTCTACCGTCAGGTTGACACAGCGGTATTAACAAGCCGCGCGGTGAAGACTTCCAGATCGACGCTCGGCTCGGTCGCACAGGAACAGTTGACGGCCCGCACGGATGCCAATCCAAGACGTCGTCGAAATGGAAGTCGCCACGCGCCGGGCCACGGATCGAACCCGGGCGACGAACGTGGCGAGCATGGCCCCGATGTCGCCCATTCCGGTCGAATGTTCAAGACTTGTCGTGCTCAGATTCTTCAGCGATCACGCTCGAGGGTGCGATGGCCAAGGTGACGAACGGCAAGTCGACGATCACGCTCAACGGCGGCAAGATCACCATCGAGGCACCGGAGGAAATCGAGCTGAAGGTCGGCGGCAACACCGTCAAGATTGCGAGCGCCGGAACGATTACGTGACCGCCATCAGCGCGGCGACTGTGACGGGTGCCAAGGCATCGTGTGCTCTCGACGGAAGTGGCGCCACGGTGAGCGGTCCCAAGGTGGGCATCTCTGGGCAAAGCGGAGTGGACGTGATGGGCGCCATGATCAAGCTCAACTGAGCCTGGCCGCACGCGATGAGGTTCGGTGAGCTGAGAGCGAGGCCATGAGACGGAAGACCGAAGCGCTGAGGGAGCATCTGGATGAGTTCGTCACTCAGGTCGAATACCCAATGCTCGTTGTGGGGTGCATCCCCGACGAGCTGGTCTACGCGCTCAAGCTCATCGAGGGGCTGAACGAGTCCGACCCCTGAGGCTTTCGTGCCAGGACGGGCGACCCGATCACAAGCACCCGATGCGATCCGGTGCCACGGCGACTTCGTCGTACCAGGTGTTGCGTACACCGCCGTTCAAGGCGTTGTAGCCGAACTTGAAGGTGGTGAAAGCTTTGGTCGCCGCGGGAAACTCGCTTGCGTTGATGAGCTCGGTGTCATTGACATGGAGCACCTGCACTCGATTTTGCCCGTCGAACGACAGCTCTATGCAGTGCCACTCGTTCGCTGCGAGAGTATAGGGCATGGTGTCTCCGGTCATCAGACGGCCGAAGCCGTCGGGCCAACGCACGCTGTCGTTCGAATTGAACGCTACCCCCACGTCCTCGGCGAACTCTACGTAATCTGAGGCATTCGTGCCTGTGCCGTCTGCAGCCTCGGCAAACACGTTGTGCTTGTCGCTGCCGATCTCGACATCGCTTCGAAGGTAGAATCGCACCCAGAATGCGGCGCCGGGTGCGGGGACTGCCAGCATCTTGTAGGCGCTGCCAGTGTTCTCGCTTTCCGAGCGCACTCGCAGCGACGAGTTACCTGCGTACTTCACGGTCGAATCGACCTCGAAGTCGACAGTCCATTCTGACGGCGCACCGTTGCGGTTGTACACCGCCCCGTCCGGTAGTCCCGAGGACTCGAATCCGGAGCAGAAAGTTGCCGTAGCGGGACAGGCCTCGCCTGCTCCGCCGCCGCTCCCGCCCGAGCCACCCGTCGTCGTGCTGCCGCCGATGCCGCCAGACCCAGTAACGTTGACGTCTCCGCTCGACGTGCTGCTCGACGCCACGTTGCTGTCCGTGGCCCCGATGCCGGTGGCGGTCGCACCACCCACGGATGTGCTGCTAGCCATGCCCTGTGTTGTTCCGGCTCCGGTTGTGACGACGGAGCCCGTATCGCCAGCAGAGGCGGTGGCGGCCCCGCTAGTAGTGCCCACGCTGCTCGTGTGCGTGCCGCTGGCAATGCCACTGGCTGTCATGGGGTTTCCTGTCGCCGTCTGCATCGGGCTAGTCCCGTCGCTAGAAGAGCCAGATTCGTTGGACGCGCAGCCAGCTGCAGCGAACGTTCCTGCGGCCAGCGTTAGAATATAGGAGGGCAAGCGGGCATGAGTCATAGTTACGGTGTTCCGAGCCCGCTTACCCTAGCGCCGAGTCGCGCGAGCCGCGAAGCTTTCGTTATGGTTACCTGAAGCCACCATCTCGGCCATCCGTGCACAACGGCCGCGAGGCTAAAGGCGCATCACAAAATTCAACCTTCCATCTCCACTGCCCGGTTGAGGGTGAGCGCTTGTCAGACCCCCGCACGCCCAAACTGCGAAGTGACTGCCTTGGCCGACGTGATCAGCGGCGATGGCTCGGTCATTTACGGCCCTAGCGAAGACAGCGGCGGCACCGATGCGCCGTGCGTTGGGGGGGCTCGACCAAGGCTCAGAGCCTGTCGTTCGGCACCAGGGTCCACGCGACCAACCACGACGGCTCGGTCATCGCCGGGCGGCTGTTCGTGTTCAACTCCGGGCCCTTCATCTGGGACGCCACGAACGGCACGCGTGAACTCTTCGAAGCGCTCGCAGAGGCCGGCGCCGACCTGAGCGGCTGGAGTGACGAGTTCGTCGAGGGCATCTCGGCTGACGGTCGTACCTGCGTGGGTTACGCGACTCATGACGGGGTGACGGAAGCCTTCATCGCGCGGCTCCCGTGACCGCACTGGCTTGACTGGTACGCCGGTGGCTTGACGGCACCGGCAGGCATGAGTGGCACCCGGTTGCCTTGACGGGTGGGCCCCGGTGTGCCTTGCACGCGTGTTCGCGGGCGGCGGATGGAACGTTCGTGCTCGAGCGTTAATCGTGCGAGCAGTCATGGGACGCATGGGCGTGCGTTGTAGCGCAAGGAAGTCCCATGCGATCGTCAGTTCCGGTGGGCGGGTTCACGTTGGCACGGCGGTGCGAAGTTTGTGATTGGATAGTGATGTAATTGGTAGACGGTGTCGGGGTAGGTGTCTACACTCCGCATTGGTTGCCGGTGCCAATCGCTCGGCGGCCACGAGGTGACATGACGCTCTTGCGAACCGCACGGGTCTCGACGCCCCTGGGCGACGATGTGCTGCTCTTCTTCTCGATGGACTGCACCGAGTCGCTGGGACAGCCGTTCGAGTACGAAGTCGACTTGCTGTCGACGGACGAGCAGATCGATCTCACCCAGTTGCTGGGGCAGATGATCGTGGTCGAGCTGGAGCTTCCGAACGCGCAGCTTCGAGAGTTCACCGGAATCGTCCGGCGCTTCGTACAGGTCGGTACGCTCGGGCGCTACGTTTGCTATCGGGCGACGCTCATGCCTTGGCTGTGGCTGATGAGTCGGCGCAGTAATTGTCGTATTTTCCAGAACAAGACCGTTCCGGACGTGATCAAGACCCTGTTCCGCGAGCACGGCTTCAGTGACTTCGAAGACTCGCTGACGAGCGAGTACCGCACCTGGGAATACTTGGTTCAGTACCGCGAGTCTGACTTCAACTTCGTCAGCCGTATCATGGAGCAAGAGGGGATCTACTACTACTTCACGCACGCCGACGGCAAACACACCTTGGTGCTTTCGGATTCGTACAGCGCGCACAAGCCCTTTCCGGGGTACGAGACCATTCCGTACCTCGCCGAGAAGAACGATCACCCCGTCGATGATCGCATCGACTCGTGGCGATTGGTGCGCGAGATCACCTCAGGCTCCTTCACCGCCACCGACTACGACTTTCAGGCCCCCAAGGCCAAGTTGAGCTCCACGCTGCAACCAGGCAGCGAGTACACCGGCGGCGACTACGAAATCTTCGACTATCCCGGAGAATTTGCTGACACCCAACAAGCCGACGAGCAGGTCAAGGTGCGCTTGCAGGCTGAGCTCGCGCAGCACGACATCGTGTGCGGAGAGGGCAACGCGCGCGGGATTCACGCCGGCGCCTTGATGACGTTGGCTGACTTTCCTCGAGCGGATCAGAACAAGGAGTATCTGGTGACCGCCGCCAGCATCACGATTCGCTCCGAGGGGTACGAATCACTGATCGACGCCACCGCTGCGCCTGAAGAGCCGAGTTTCCGCGTGAGCCTCAGGGCCATCGACGCGAAGCTGATCTTCCGTGTGGGGCGCAACACGCCGAAGCCCGTGGTTCACGGTCCCCAGTCCGCCGTGGTCGTCGGACAGAGCGGTCAAGAGATTTGGACCGACGAGTACGGCCGGGTGAAGGTGCAGTTCTACTGGGATCGAGAAGGTACCTTCGACGAGAACAGCTCGTGTTGGGTGAGGGTCTCGCAGCTGTGGGCTGGCAGCGGTTGGGGTGGCATCCACATTCCGCGCATCGGGCAAGAGGTCATCGTCGACTTCCTCGAGGGCAACCCCGATCGTCCCGTGATCACAGGGCGTCTCTACAACGCCGACAACATGCCTCCCTACACCCTGCCGCAGAACCAAACGCAGAGCGGCATCAGGAGTCACAGCACCAAGGGTGGCGGCATCGAGAACTACAACGAGCTGCGTTTCGAAGACAAGCTGGGCGAGGAAGAGCTTCACATCCAGGCGGAGAAGAACATGACCACCCTGGTCAAGAACGACCAGGAGACGACCGTGAAACACAACCGCTCGGCCACCATTACGGAGACCGACACGGTGACGGTGGGCGGCGATCGCTCGCTTTCGGTGACGAAGACGAACACGATCACGGTCGAGAAAGCCGACACCGAGAGCTACAACGACACCCGCACGGTCAACGTCACGGGCCCCGACGCGCTGACCATCACCAACGCTCACGAAGGTACCTACAGGGCTACGCGCAAGCTCACCATCAAGGGGCCCGACGAGGTGACGGTGGAGTCCGTGGGCAAGAAGAACACCGTCACGGGCAAGTACGAACACATCGCGAGCGTGGAGTACGAAGCAAAGCAAGGGGCGAATATCCTGAACCTGCAGGGTTCGGTCGCGAAGCTCACGAACGGAAAGTCCACCATCACCCTCGATGGGGGCAAAGTGACGATCGAAGCGCCGGACCAGATCGAGCTCAAGGTGGGCGGGAACACCATCTCGATCGCCAGCGGAGGCACGATCGACGTCACGGCAGGGAAAACAACGACGCTCACCGGCGCCACCGCGACGTTGACGTTGGCGTCGACGAGCGCCGATCTCAACGGATCGCAAGTGAACGTGACTGCTCAGGGCATGCTCACCGCGACCGGTCCGGTCTGCAAGATCGGATAGACGGGCCGCTTTCAGTCGAGAAGGGACGCATGGGTCATGAAGCATCAGAAGGACCACGGGCAAACGTTGCGCGACATGGTCGAATCGGCGTTGGAACAGAGCCTCTCGCAGGTGCCAACCGGTCGCGGCGCGCCCAGTTCGGCAGCTGCCGCCCACTCGCACTCGACCCCCCGGAATGACACCAGCTTGCGCGGCTGTGTGGCCGTGGGGGAAGTGCTCGACACACATCACCCGCACCTATCGGGTCGCGTACTGGTGCGCTGGCTGGAGTTGGACGGTAAGGAGGTGGAGCGGTGGGTGCAACGCGAGCGCCATCTGTCGCTGCTCGAGGGCGATCGCGTGCTGATGACGTTGCCCGTCGGATGGAGCCAGTGGATCGTCACTGGGGCGTTAGGTCGCGAGCCACGGCGAGCGCAGCCAGATCTGCAGAACACGCGTGAGCTGCGGCTGGGTCCCGGGGAAAGCGTGCGCTTGCTCTCACACGAAGGTCAAGCGCTGTTGACGGCGTCGCAGGGCCCTGACGGTCCGGTGCTCCAACTCGGGGAGGGTAACCTCGAGCTGAAAGTGGCACGCACACTCCGGCTCAGAGCCGACACCGTCGAGCTCCACGCGGGAGACGGCGGTATCGAGTTCAGGACAGAGGGCGACTCCGTCATGCGCGCGCGAACCATCCGCTTGAACTAGTGCGAGGCGAGCGTGGAAAGTCAGGAAGAAGCACTGTTTGCCTCGCTGCGTGAGTTCATCGACCAGCCCGACTACCCGACGCTGGTGCTGAGCGCCTCGGATCTCTCGATCATAGTCCCGAATCGAGTGCTCGCCAATCTGGATCGGCAAGACGAGGACACCTACTACTTGTTCTACCCAGAGACTTGCAACTCGGCCGTCGCGTACATGGACGCGATCGCGCTCAGGGTCAGCGGGCAACTGGAGGCTCTGAACACGGAACTCGCTGCTCGACGGCTGGCGCAGTTGCCGAGCTTGCCGCTCGAGGTCAACGACTCGCGCACTCCGCCCGCACAGCGGCTGCGGGCCGCAATCGAGCACTGCGGCGCTCATCTGCCCGGCGACGCCACGATCGTGTGGGGGCTGCTGCCGGCCGAGCTGCAGGATGTTCAGGGCTATCGCGCGTTGGTCGCCCCGCTCCTGGCGTTGGAAAAGGTCGAACCGTGGATGGAACGCCACCGGTTTTTACTCCGCGATCACGCCGAGCGTCCGCTCTTGGTGCCCGAGCTCTTCCAGTCGAAGAACGAGCGCGTGCTCGTCATGGAGCTCGACTTCAGCAACGAGCGCTGGGTTCAGAACTTGCTCGACACCGTGTCGGACAAGAACCGGACGGCGGACGAGCGCATGAACGCCTTCTTCATGTTGGGCGTGATGGACTTCGGCTTCAGGCGCTTCGCGCAAGCGCTGGAGAAATGCGGAGTTTGCTTCAACTACTTCGAGCAGAAGGGCGACCTGCTGATGCAGGGGCTCTGCCTCGACATGGCGGGGGACACGTTGCGGCAAGCCCAACGCCCCCAGGAAGCTCTGGAGTTCTACCAACGGACGATCGCGAAGGCCCTGGAAAGCGCGAATCTGCCGTTGCTCCAGCAGGCCACGATGAACGCGGGCGTGGTGTGCTTGGGGCTCTCGCGAAACCAGGAGGCGGAGGGCTACCTGAAGCACGCCGACGATGCGGCGGGCAAACTCTCCAACCCCTACGCCAAATGCGACGCGATGGAGAAGCGTGGCCTGGCTGCCTGGCGCCTCGGCAAGATCGGCGAAGCGGTGGACCTCTGGATCAAGGGCAAAGACCTCGCGAAACAGTTCGACTACAAGGAGCGTGCGGCGTCGATCTTGGATTGGTTGGTCGCGCTGACGCGGAACACGGCCCTCTATCATCGCGTTGCCACGTTCGAACGGGAGCGTGCTGCGCTCGGAGTGCTGCCGCACGATCATGGCGGCGCGCACGATCATGACGCGCCGCACGAACACGCTGCGCCCCACGACCAGGCTCCGGGTCAGCTACGGCAGGGCGCAGGTAGCGCGGCGGGTGGCAGCCCGGCGCTGGGGGCGTCGCTGCGATGAGTTTGGAGGTCGTCCGATCGCTGCGTCCGCGCCCGGCACCGGTGCCGAAGCCTCCTGCCAAGCCGGCCCCCCCACTGATCGGCGACACGGGCAACGCGAAGGTAGACGCGATCGCGGACGTCATCAACCGTGCCGCCGAGCCGTTCAAGAACGCACCCGACCCGGCCAAGGGCACGCTCGGCGAAGTCGAACGCGGCATCGGAGCGGTGATGGGCGTGGTCGGCGCTCCCTTCGAGCTGCTCGACACCGGGTTCGCCATGGCGACCTCGTTCATCGCGTCGGCGTTGCCGGGCTTCCCCGCGGCGACGCTGCTGTCGCCACACCTCGGACTACCTCACGCGCACTTGCATCCGTTGAGCCTGACGCCGCCGAACCCGGTGCCGGTGCCGCTACCGAGCATCGGCATGCTCACCGTTCCCGGCGCCGTCAACGTCCTCATCGGTGGGATGCCGGCGGCGCGCGCGGGCGACATCGGGTTGGCCCCCACGTGTGCCGGATTCTTCCCGCTGTTCGATGTCTTCACGGGCTCGAGCAACACCTGGATCACCGGCTCGCGTGCGGCGCGCATGGGGGACATCACCTGGCACTGCAACCCCGCCAGCGCCATGAACAAGATCGGCAAGGTCATGGGCGCCATCGGCCTCGTCGCGGGCGCGGTGGGGGCCGGTGCCGCCGCCGCCGCCGGTCAAGCTGCCGCAGCAGCAGCTGCTGCCGCGCAGGCCGCAGCGGACGCCGTAGCGCTCGCCGCCGGTGCGATGCTGGGCAAGGACCCCGGAATTCCGCCGACCATCGGTGCCATCGTGTCGGGCTACCCCACGGTGCTGATCGGCGGCTTTCCGATGCCCGACCTGCTCGCAGCCATCGGCGGGATGGTCAAGGGCGTGAAGATGGTGGGCAAGAGCAAGGCGGTCGGCAAGGCCTTGAAGAAGGTGGGGCTGTGCAACGATCCCGGTGAACCCGTGAGCCCCTTCAGCGGCGAGGTCTACAACACCTTCGAGGACTACGTGGCCGCTGACACGGGCCTCGGCTGGGAGCGGCACTACCGGAGCGGCTGGAACCAAGTGGATGGCCCCCTCGGCTACGGGCAACGCCATTTTTTCCAGCGCACGTTGACCTTGCAGCGACGGCGCGCTGTCTACGAGACTCACGACGACGAACGCTTCAGTCTCGAGAAGCTGGACGCCGGCGGCTACCTACCTGCCGGCGGCGTGAGCCTCGTGAGCAGAGACGGCCAGCGTTACGAGCTCAGCACCGACCGCGACGAGTTCTTGGTGTTCCAGCGGCAGCCCACGGTGCCCCCGAGCGCTCGCCTCGAGCGCTACGAGACCAAGCAGCTCGACGTCTACCTGTACTACGACGGCAAAGGTCGCCTGCGGGCGCTCTCGGAGTTTTCCGGCAGCGACGCTATCGACACCCACTTCAGCTACGACGGTGAGGGTCACATCGTCGAGGTGCACCGCGGCATTCGCCATCAGCCGGCGCTCACCGTCGCGCGCTACGTGTATCACGACGGCTGCATGGTCGAGCAGTACGATGCGCTCGGCGCGGTCAAGCGCTTCCGCTACGACGCACAGCGGCGCATGCAGCAGGGTACCGATCGCCGCGGCTATAGCTTCCATTGGGAGTACGACCCAGTGAGCGGGCGCTGCGTCAAGAGCTACGGAGACGATGGGCTCTGGGGCATCGAACTTCGCTACGAAGGTGGGCACACCGTCGTCAAGGAAGCCGACGGCGGCGAGTGGATCTTCAAGTACTTCCCCGACGGCACGCCGTCCCACATCATCGGGCCCGACGGCGGCATTACGAAGTACGAGAAGGATGCCTCCGGTCGCGTCGTCAACCAGATCGAGCCCGGGGGCAAGGAGTACACCTGGCTCTACGACGCCAAGGGCAAACACTTCGGGCGCGTCGATCCGTTCGGAAACCTCGTACCGCCTCAGGATGACCAGCCGAGGCCCGCCGCCTTGGCGCACTCGGGTCCGCACACCCCCAAAGCTTACCTCGTCGGGCGGCCGCTGGCTCGACTCGAGCCCGCGGTCATGGCCCCGCCCATCGCGGTGGCGTTCCAGTTGAATCTCGTGGAGGGGCAAGTCGCGAGGACCGGAAGCGTCCCCACCGTCGATGCCCTACGTCGGGTCGTCGAAGAGAGCGGGCCCGATGGCAGCATTCGTCGCTTCCAGCGTGACGCCGAAGGGAACGTCGTCGCGGAGCATCTGACACTCGCAGGCCAGAGTGCGGCGCGGGGAGCGCGCGGCGGCTGGACCACGCGGGCGTATACCTCGTGGAACCTACTCGCCGCCGAAACCACCGCGCTGGGGAACACGACCCGCTACGAGTACAGCCATCGCGCAAAGTGGCGCTCAGTCGTGGATCCGAACGGAAACCGCACGGACTACGTGCGCGACCATCGGCACCGCATCTCGGAGATCCACCGCTTCGGCGGGGTACACCGGCGCTACCTGCACGATGCTCACGATGCCGTGATCGAAGAACGGGACGGCGATGGCAATGCGCTGGTGACCTACGAAACGGGTCCCAATGGTCTGCACACCTCGGCCAAGCTGGCCAGCGGCGAACACTACCGCTACGAGTACGACGAACACGGGCAGTTCACGCAAGCGTCCTCGTCGCAGCACGAGATCGCCCAGCGTCGACGCGGCCAGCGCCTCGAGCTCGATCAGCGCGACGGGGCAGGGGTTCAGCACCGCTACGACTCCGCGCTCGGTGTCACCACGACGACGTACTTCGACCGCTTTACAGTGCGCTACAGTTATCCGTCAGCGCATCAGCTTCGGGTGACGACGCCGGACGGGTCGACTCATTGCGTGTGGCACACGGGCTCTCGCACCATTCGCGAGTACGGAAACGGCACGTGTGAAGCGCTGAGCTTCGATGACGAAGAGCGACTCACCGCGCGGGCTTGCTGGTACGAAGATCAAGGGCGTGTAGGGCCATTCTGGGTAACCGCCTATCACTACGACGCCGCTGGTCGGATGCTGGCCCGCACCGACACGCAAACCGGCGGCGACGTGTACGAATACGACGAGGACCACCGGCTCGTCGCGCATCGCGATCGTGAGGGGCAGCGCAGCTACGCCTACGATCCTGCGGGGAACCTGATCCGCGGCGCGCGCCACAGCTTCATCGACTACGAGGTGGGCAACCTGGTCAAGCGCGCCGATTTCATCCACTTCACGCATGATCAGCGCTACCGGCGAGCGAGGAAGGATCACCCAGGCACGCGGGCGGTCGAGTACTTTTACGACAGCCTCGATCAGCTGATCGAGGCGCGTTTCAGCGACTCTGGCAAGGTATGGCGCGCAGCCTACGACGGGCTAGGGCGCAGGCTTTGGCGCGAGGTCGACGGAAAGCGCACCGACTTCTACTGGGATGGCGATCGACTCGCCGCCGAGCGCGCGGGAGACGGCAAGCTGCGCGTGTACGTGTATGCGAACGAAGACGCGCTCGTGCCGTTCATGTGGCTCGACTACGAAAGCGACATAGCCGATCCCGCGAGCGGCAAGAGTTACTATCTGTTCAGCGAGCCGAGCGGCATGCCCGTGCGCGTGGAAGATTCGTCCGGTACCGAGGTCTGGCGTGCCGTCAGCAGTGACCCGTACGGTGAGTTACGGAGCAAGGACGACGTCCCTTGTCCGACGCGCCTGCGCTTCGCGGGGCACTTTTACGACGAAGATCTAGGCCTCTTTTACAATAGGTTCAGAGATTACGACCCCGAACTTGCTCGCTACCTACAACCGGATCCGCTCGGCCACGGGGGCGGCACCAACCTGTTCGCGTATTCCGCAAACCCCTTGGTCGACGTGGATCTGCGAGGCCTGACGCACAAGGCGAAGAGGCAGAACCCCCCGGACGACGCCGAGAACCCCAACAAGAAGCCCGCGAGCGAGAAGGACGCGCCGCTTCCCGCAGGAGGAATAGCCCTCAGTCAGCGCAAAAATCCGCCCAAAGACCTCACGCCGCAAGAAAACTACTATTTCGATCCTGCTTCTGGGAAGTACAAGCTCCGGCCCGGGCTCGGGGACAAGTCCGCGCGGGAAACTCACTATCCCGGCGGGTTCCGCAAGAGCACCCACGAGGTCATGGCCGCTCGGCATACGAAACAAGGTCAGGCGCAGATGGCCGCGCATCAGAAGAACCCCGCCGTACCAGCGCCCCCGCCCGTGCTGAAGAAGGATGCGAATGGCAACCACACGGACGAGCCCTACGATATGTCTACCGAACGGGACAAGCTCGACTGGCGCGACAAGGAAAACAAGCCGATCGACTACTATGCGCGCAACGAAGACGGCAGCATCAAGCACGATCACAGCGATCCGCCGCGGCCGATCACCAATGTCACCTACGATCATGATCCGCCGATGGCGAAGCGCTACAACGACAGCGGGTATCGACAGTCGAAGGCTGACCGGTACGACGATTTCAACGACCCCGGAACGTCTGACGAGCCGAAGCTGACTCCGATGAGCCGGACAGACAACTCGACCCTCGGTTCAAGGGGGGAAACCTATGATAAGGCTCCTGAGGGCAACTACTTCAACGAGGAATAGTCGATGACGAAAGAGGAACTGATCGCAGAAATCGCGAAGCATCACGAAGTTGCGCCTACGGATGCACCGGATACGTTCTTGAATCACGATGAGTCCTTCAAGAATTTCCACGGTTTCTTCAGAGTCGTCGCCGACGACGTAGTGTTGACCACGTCCGTGATGAACGCGGCTAGCTCACAAGCGTGGACCACGGCCCTGCGCATTCTGGATTTCGCACAGGCCCAGCAAGATCGAATCATCGGTCGAGCCACCACGAAGCTGGCTGGGCTCGACTCGGACCTCCCGCGGTTCGATCACTTGATCGCCATGGGCCCAGAGCTCTCGACCTCGCCACCGCTCAGGGATGCCAGGTTTCTCACGCGCGTCACCGTAACCTGCGGCGCCATCGACGCTTGTGAGTTCATGGGCGATGAGGGCGTCGTCGAGCTCAGAGCCAGAGTGCGCAATGTGAGCGTCAGCGACATTCAACGCAAGATCGAGCCTGCCGTCAACGCACGGCACCGCTTCGACGACGGAAGGAAATCCAAACAGAAGTTTCTCGCCGTGACCCGGCAGGTAGAACTGGCAGCTGACTTCCGCAAGCTGGTGGAGGTGGGGGGCGTGGTAGAACTCGAGAACTACGAACGCGTCGGCTGCGTGGCTGTGGGCAAGGCGGGGGCGGACTCGATCGAGATCAGGTTAGAAGGTGTCTCCCGTGCCGTGCCCGTCACGCGGGCCTTGAAGTTTCTGGATGTCTTCCTGCGCCGCGGTGTCGAGCCGGCCCGCAAGGAGTTGTAGGCCGTGCTCGAACCCTGGGAGCGGGCGCTTCGGAACTGCGTCCAGCAGGTGCCCGATGAAAGCAGCCTGGACTACGAACCCGGCTCGATGGCGTTGAAGCCGCTCGAAGAGCTACTGGTCGCGCTGACTGCCGAGCAGATCGCGACTCTCGGCTGGTTTGCGCTAGCGGACGTCGCCGTTTGGCCGCAGGTCTCTGGCGCTCAGGGGCAGACGATTGCGGACGCCCTGGAACGGCAGCAGGAAGTCGACGTAGGGTCGCCAGGCGCGGTGCGCGAGCACGCAGCCGCGGGCAGGAAAGCGACGGACGCGTTGCTCGGGTTCGTGACCAGCGCAGACAAGCACCTCAGCGACCCCAGCCAACCGCTGCCGGCCGCGAGCATTTTACAGAAGGTGTTCACCGAAATCGCGCAGCTGAGCAACGACCCCGACGTGTACTGGCGGGAATGGTTTCTGCGGGTCGTTCCGGCCGCCGCCAAGAGTTCCCCACCTCAGGCCCGCCAATGTGCCATCGCGGCTTTCCGCTGCACGCTCAAGTCCGTGGCACCGAAGTGGGACTACGAAGCCGGGCTCAAAGAAGACCCGGTCGACGACGCCATTCATCACGGAGTCATCGCGTTGGTGACTCCGAGTCGCGGCGGCACCGAGTTGTACGACATCGGGCAGTTCTCGAACTACGCGCCGCAAGGGCGGACGATCGATGCGGTGTTCAGTCCGTTGTTGCCGATCGATCCGTACCGAATGGGTTACCTGTTCCAGACGGTCTTGATGACGTACTTCCTGGGCGACCCGTACAGTGGACGTTACGATGCGGTCGCGTGCACGAATTCGGTGACCGGCGAACGTTGGAGCTATCCGGCGCCATAGCCGGCGGGCAGAGCGCTTGGGCAATCGGGATGGGACTGAGGCGAGCTGGCAACGAGCCAGCCACGCTAAGCCCTCCAGAATGAAAGGCGGCTGGTGCTGCGGCCGATTGGTATCGATCCCAAGAGCTTGCGCAGCGCGTTTCGTGCCCGAACGTCGAACAGGCTGGCTCTTTCGGAGCCCGCTCGCATTGACGTGGAAGGAACTTTTTTACCCCTGCTCGTCAAGCAGCGGTCAAGGTTGCCTCCCAGGGAGGAGATCGGACACAACCCCTAGCAGGGAAGATGCGACTAGTTTTACTATCAGTATTCGCTTGCGTCGGCGTCGTCGGCTGCTCCGGTGAGGTGAGCAACCCCCCAACTCGAGACTCCGACAACGGTGCGGATGGAATCGGTTCGGACGGGATCGGTGCGGACGGGACCACCGGTGGGCCAACGACCGGCGGGCTAGCGTCGATGAACGCGGCAGGCCCCACCGTCGGTTCGACGACGAACGGTTCGAACGCGAGCACCACCGGCTCCGCTAACATGACCAGCGCAACGAGTGGCGGCCCTCTGGGCGGTACGGTGTCGGGGGGGCCTACGACTGGTGGGACCACTGGCGGCGGGTTCACGATGGGGGGCGTCACCACTGACGGCGGGTTCACGACGGGGGGCGGTTTCACTACGGCGAGCGTCACCACGGCGGGCGCGGGCGGCGGTGGTAATACGAGCGCTGGAACTACGGGAGGCGCTACCACCGGCGGGACTCCTGAGGAGCCCGACTGCAACGCCACGATGCCGAGTGGTGGCCAAGAGCACTCGGGCAATAGCCGCGGCGGGTCCGGCAACCTCGCCTGGGAGATCTGGTCCAACACGGGGAACGGCGAGCTCACGTCGTACGACGGTATTCCTGCCTTCCGGGCGTCCTGGAACAACGCGGGGGGGTACCTCGGCCGCATAGGCTTCGAGTGGGGGAACAACGGCGACCCCCACACGGCACACGGTCGGATCCATGCGCAGTTCGTCTCGAAGAAGGACGGCAGTGGTGGAGGTTACTCGTACGTCGGTATGTACGGCTGGACGCTGAACCCTTGCGTCGAATGGTACGTCATCGAGGATACATTCAACACGCTCCCCTTCAACCCGGGTGGCACCGTCAACAAGGGTCAAGAGACCATCGACGGCGGGACTTACGACATCTACACGCGTGACACGACGGGTACCGGCGGTTCGCGCTGCGGGAGTAGCGTCACGAACTGGATCCAGTATTACAGCATCCGCACGTCGCCCCGCAGTTGTGGCGTGATCTCTCTGAGCGATCATTTCGATGTTTGGGAAGCCAAGGGCATGTCCATGGCGGGGAACCTGCTAGAGGCCAAGATCCTCGCCGAGGTCGGAGGTGGTGTGGGCTCCGTCGATTTCCCGGTCGCCAACGTCACGACCACACAGTGAGCTGAGTTTGCATTTCGGGCATCGCAGCTCCGGACCAAACGTGTGCCCGAGGTAGAGGTGCACGCTGGAAAATGCGCGCGTGCGGGTAATCGTCAGGCCTGGCACGGCTGCGGCGTGTACCATTGTCCGATGCACAGATTCGTTCTGCTAGGCCTCACTCTCGTTGCGTGTGGTGAGAAGAATGGGGCGACGGCGGCGGACACAACTGCTCCTGGAACCACGGCTACTAACGCCACGTCGGGAGCCACTACGGGGCCCACCACGACTGCGAGCGCAACTCACGCTGCGGTGAGCGGAAGTCCGGTGACCGGCGGCAGCAGCGCCATGGTCACGACGGCAAGCAACGCCACGTCGACTACCACGGCGACTGGGAGCGTGACGGGAGGGGGCGTGACGGGAGGTGCGAACTCTACGAGCGGCACCGTCGGGGGCGCTGGGGGTGCGGGGACCGTTGCGACAGCGGTGGGTCCGACCACCGGTGGAACCACGCTCGCCGCCTGCGAAGGCAGTAACATGTTCTGTGACGACTTCGAGGGAGCCGCCACCGGAGGGTTGCCTACGGGCACACAGTGGCTGGGCATCGACGAGGCCGCCTGCGGTTCGGGCAACTTCGACCTGGCGATTTCGAGCGAACGCGCGTTCAGCGGCACGCAATCGCTGAAGATCACGAACGCGAGCTGGGCTCAATGCCGCGTCGCGGCGAACTTCGGCGATGCCGACGAGTTTTGGGTAAGGGCGAACCTGTTCTGGGAGGACTCCGTCGACTTCTCGAACAAAGAGGTGCTCGCCATCGATCTCGCCCCCGCGGGCACCCTGACCGCAGACGACCCGGCGATCCGTTTCGGTTCACGGACGAAGGAGCCGTGCACCCAGAATGGCGGCGGGCAGGTCACCATCATCGGCCTCGGCAACGGCGAATCGACGGGCTGCGACGGCGATCACCCGCTGCCCCAGGCGACCTGGTACTGCTTCGAGGCGCACGTGACCCAGTCGGGCGGCACCGTCAGTGTCAAGACGTACATCGAAGGCGAGGGGTTGACGTACTCGTCGAGCGGCAAAGAACCGACGGAGACCATCGAAGCGACGGGCGTTACCGCTATGGTGAACCACCTGCGCCTGGGTATGTTCTCGACCACCTCGAACCTGACGGGTGTGGTTTTCGTCGACGATATCGCCGTCGCGCAGCAGCGGATCGGCTGCAATACGATGTAGCTGGGGCGTTGGCGGGCGCGCTGTTAGTTCGCTCAGATCTTGGGGAAATCAGCGGGCAAAACCGGCAGCAGGCGAGCCGCTTGACGGGCCCTTGTCTGACACGTACCGTCAATGAGCTGTGGAGCCTGTGAGCGGTCGCAGGAACACGGCGCGTTCGTTGTCGACGGCTTCGCGGAGGCGGCCGCTCGAGGAGGTGAGGGGAATCATGACGGACTCGGATCTCCAAAGGCGCGTGATGGAGGCGCTCTCGCCGAGGCCGACGCAGCTGGGCCTCGACGTGATCGCGTACCGCCGGTTCGACAAGGCCCCGGCGACGGTCTATACGCGCTTCTTGGGCGAACAGGCGGCCAGCGTCGTCGTGCGAAGCCCGCACGACGAACGTTCAGTGCTCGACTTCTTGCTGGAGACCGCGGAAGCAGACCTGGCGGCGGCGACTGCTGAAATGCCGCTCGCCGTGCGTTCGAGCCGTGCCGCGCAAGGGCTCGAGTTCGAGGTGCGCGTCGTGGTCCACCCCGCCGTCCAAGAGCTGGCTCAGTCGGAGGTGCGCCTGCCGCTCGACACGGCACCGTTCCTGGCGTCGGTGACGTACCTGACCTTCCCGGCGTTTCGCCGAGAATGCACCGAAGTCGACAGCGTTGATGCGGCTCGCGCCATGCTCGAACGTGTCCCGTACACTCGGTGGGACCGCCTTGCCCACTGAGGCCCGACACTTGCCTTCTGTAAATGCTCATGACCCCTCGTCTTGCAGCAGCCTGGTTGGCGTTGGCTCCAGCATTGGTCGCGTGCGGTTCGTCCAAGCACGATTTCATCAATGATGATCCGGAAGTAACTAGCGGCAGCAGTGGGCAGGCCAGCGCGGCAGGCAACACCGACGGTAGTGGCGGCAGCGGTGAGGCTTCAACGGCGAGCGGTCACGACTCGGGGGCTGCGAGCACCATGTCGGGGGCCGGAGGCACCGGGGGATCGGGTTCGGTGTCGACCTCTGGCAGCGGCGCCGGGGCTGGAGGAACCTCCGCTTCTACCAGCGGCGGCAACACTACGGGCAACGGCGGCGATGGGGGTAATGGCGGTGTCGGCGGGGCGCCGGGCCGTGAGTGTCGCGATGACGCTGAATGCGGGCTCGCCACGAACATCGCCGCCTGCTGTCCGGAGTGCGCCGCCGCGTACCCGACGGACGTCATCGCAGACGACCCCTGCCTGCTGGGCAAAGGTGAGAAGGACTCGGGCAAGTGCGAGAAGGCGGTGTGTACGGACGTCCTGTGTCCGGCTATAGCTTGTGAGGAACCGGTCCACGCCACCTGCGATGCTGGGAAATGCGTCGCCGAGTACGAATGTCCTGACGGTACGTTTTTGGATCGAGGCAGCTGCGTTCCGCGGTGCACGACCAATGACGAGTGCGTGATCGCGACCCGCGCCGGTGAGTGCTGCGAGAGCTGCCCCGATGGCTATCATCGTCAGGCGCTCGAACAGGACGCGTGTTTGGTCCCAGCGGGGAAGCCGGCGGCGGCGTGCATGCCCGATCCCGAAGAGTGCGCCCTGATCCTGTGCCCGGCCGTACTTTGCGCCGCCCCCGGCGCTGCCGTGTGCGACGACCAGGGCGTGTGCGGGATGACCAGAGGCCTCGAGCGGTAGCTGCAAGCCAGGCTCGTTTACTCCACGAACTCGAAGACCTGCACGTTCTCGTCGACCACCCAGAAACGGCCCTGATCGTCGATGGTCCCGTTGGTCCAGAGATCGGAGGCGAAACGGAGCGCTTCGGGCGACAACAGCGTGCGCGCAACGTCATCGCTCGGGTCGCGCGGTGTGCCGCCCACATCGAGGATCCCTGCGCCGCCGGGCATCCGGAACCAGCCGTCTCCGTTCGGGCCGATCTCCATCGCCGATCCGAGCTCCGGATAGATCTGCCAGGAGTCGTCGCTCACGTCAGTCGGGGTGCCGTTGTCGAAAAAATGAAATACGTCGCCGTTGAAGCCACCCACCGTGCACCACAAGCCACCGGTGGGGTCGCGCACGAGCTTCCAGACCCGCGCGTCGCCAGCGCGCACCGGCGTCCAGACGTCGTCGCTTGCGTCGGTCGCGGTTTTCCCTCGATTCCAGTGGAAGAGGTTGCCCGAATTATCGTCGGCTTCGGTTCCCAGCCACGCCTCGCCCGCGCTGTCGATCGCCATGCTCCGGCCGACGCCGGGCAAGCCGGAGCTGATCGTGACCACGCTGTCGTCGGACTCGTCCACGGGCGTACCCGCAGGGTCGAACACCACGAGTTGCGGCGTGCTTTCCGAGGCACCGAACGCCCTGACCACCACCATGAGCACACCCTGGGCGTCGACGGCACCGGAAACCCAAAGCGGGTGCTCCGTATCGTGACCGACCCACTGGTCGTCGTCCTTGTCGAAGGGACTGCCGCCGTCATCGAAGGCGAATACGCGGTCTTCTCCCCAAAAATACTTGATGCCTTCGGGCCCGACCACCACACCTTGCAAGCCTTCGAGGCCGGCCGCGTCGCTGGCATCGAAATGAACCCAGCGATCGTCCAGGGGGTCGAACGGGGTTCCGCCCGCATCGACGTAGTCGACGCCCGCGTCCGTGGCGAGCCAGACGCCGTCGCCTTCGATCGCCGCGTCGCGTGCGGGCGAGCGCAAGTTCTGTTCCGAGACGAGCTCTTGCAGGCGATCCGGCTGGGGTGCACACGAACCGCCGTGATCGAGGTAGAACACGCTTTCGGCACCGAACCAGAGCGCGTCGTTCGATCGCGTCAAGACGCTCTGAACCGTGGAATCGAAGCTCCACTCGCTCCAAGCGGCATCCGCGACGTCCAGGCACGATAGACCCGATGCCGGCGCCGCCGCCCACACGCGGAAGCCATCCACGTCGAAGTGCTCGACCGCGTGCGGTGCGGTGTAGAACGTCCAGTCTCGTCCTTGAAGCTCGCGCACCGAGTTCGGTACCCGCGCGACCGCGAGCTGGGTCGGTTCCATGTCCGCTTCGGCGCGGCCTGAAAGCCAGAGGCTGCCCTCGTTCCACGCGATGTGGTGGATTCGGGGAAAAGCCATGGTGGTAAAGTCCAGCAGCTGATCGTTCGCTTCGTCATAGGCGAATAGGCCGCCCGCCGACGACCCGAGCCACACGCTGTCCGGCGCCTCGCTCGAGATTGTGTCGATGTTGGAGACTTCGCGGGAGGGACCCCACTCGTTCGACGAGCGCCACACATCGTCGGTCCTGTCCTCGGCCGTGTTGGCATCCCAGAACGCGAGCGTATCACCGGTGCGACCAGCCCAGATCTTGCCGCCGTCGTCGACACCGAGCGCGCGCGGTGAGAAACCGGGCGAGGCCGCGTAGAAGTACCAGGTGTCATCAGCCTGATCGAGGGGCGTGCCGCCGTCATCGAGTCGCGCCAGGGGGCGATCGTCTCCCGCCAGCCACTTGTCCCCGTCGGCGTCGATCAGGATGGCGCCCGTTCCCGTGTCACCACTCAGCTGGTCGAAACGCACCCAGGTGTCGTCCGTCGGATCGTTGGGTGTTTCTGCGAAATCCAAAGCCCACAGCCCGTTCGTGGTGGTGACCCACAACACACTGCCCTGCTCGGCCAGCCCACGCACTCGGCCGAAATACGCAAACAGCGCGCTCATGACGCTACAGTCGGGTCCCAGAAATGGTTCGGCGCATTCGCAGGCGCCCGTGTTCTCGTCGCAGTAGGCGCCAGGCGCGTCGCAGACGACCGGTTCCCCCGCGACGCACCCCACGGCCGCGTCACATGTCTCGAGGCCGTTGCACGCGACACCATCGTCGCAAGTCGGTACTTCGTAGTGGGTGCAGAGGTTCGTCTCGGGATCGCAGCTCTCGACGCCGTTGCAGATGTCGCCGTCGTCGGGACACATGCCGGCTTCGCAAGGCAGCGGCTCGATGGTCCCTGTGGTGCTCGAAGTGGTCGAGGTCGCCGCAGTGGCCGAAGTGGTCGAAGTGGTCGAAGTGGTCGAAGTGGTCGAAGTGGTCGCACTGGTCGATGTGGAGGACGTTTGCGACATGGGACTCGGCTCGCCGGTAGACCCTCCGATCCCCTGCGTCGCATCGAGCAGACTGCTGCGTCCGCACGCCGAGGCAGCGAGTGCAGCCGCTAGCAGGGTCCAGGATTTTCGAAACCCCATGATCACACCGAGACAACCACGTTCCCGCGGCGAAGTCCCGTGCTCATTGCGGAGCCGAGCCCAACGTCGAGTCCATCGACGCGCGTTCATTCCCGACAGATGGATTGTTGATCGTGAGCAGCGCTGAGCCAAAAATCTGCGTGGAATCCGCAAGTGACAATGGCCGTCGCGCGCTCCGGTACAAAGAGTGACAACAAGCCCCACCCTCGCATCGACAGTCCCGTTAGAGATTTTGCACGATGGTCGAATGCACTGCTACCGGCATCGCGCCACGTCAGCGCGCGGCGGTGGCGAGCCGGAGTCCCTTGCCGGCGCGGGACGACGGAGCTCGAGCTCGACGAGCGGTCGATCGACGAGCGGTCGACGCTCCGTTAACACTCCTCGACCACGCTACGGGTGACGGGACCACCCCATGGACCGCTTGCGGCGACTGGACCTCGAGGAAGGCGCTCCGTCGGCAGTTGGAGCAGGAGCGCAACTGGGAGTGGGCAACCCGGAATTCGGGCTCCTCCTGCGCGCGGTTGACGCTTCCCTCGTATTGCTTCGAGCATTGGTTGGTTCTGCACACTCCCGACGACGTCGACATACAGGCCGGTGGGCGCTGGTATGCTTTGGCGTCGTCGGGTATCCTTGGCCGATGCGAATCGTTACGCGGACAACCGCTCTCATCGGGCTAGCTCTGGCTGCAGCGTGCTCAAAGACCACGCGGCAAGTCGACAGCGACACCAGCGGCGGCGCGGGCGAAGCTGGCACGGGCGGCTCGAGCGTCGGCTTCGGCGGCTCGGCTGGGAGCGGGGGAACGGGCACCCAGCAGACTACGTCATCCTCCAATGGCGGGGACGGCAGTGGAGGCACGAGCGCGGGAGGCACGAGCGCGGGAGGCACGAACAGCATGGGCGGTTCTGCGAGCCAGGGTGGTTCGGCGGCCAACACCAGCACCGGAGGTGGCGCCGGCGGTTCCGGTGGAACCAGTGTTAGCTCCTCGACGGGTGGGACGGGCGGTAGTGGGGGAACGGGCGGTGGTTCCGAGTGCAACGCGATCGCCGTCGTCGACGACATGGCGAGCGGTCCCACCGCGGCTGCCGCGGACGACCTTTCACCGAGCTGCGGTAGCGGCGCGAGTCCGGAGCTGGTGTTCGAGTGGACGGCTCCCTATTCGGACTACTTTATGTTCGATAGCGCTGGCTCCAGTTTCGACACGGTGGTGTCCGTGCTCAGCGATTGCACCGGGACCGAGATCGCGTGCAACAACACTGCTCCCGGCGCGATACCGCAAGGGCTCGCGGTGGCCGAGGTCACCGCCGGTCAGACCTATTGGATCGCCGTGGAGGGCAGCAATGGGGAAACCGGCCAAGTCAACCTGACGATCGCCCCCGTCGCTTGTCCAAGCGCAGATCTGACGGGGCAACCGCTGCCAGCGACGATCTCGACGGTGGGCGGCACCACCAACCACGAGGCTCGTTGCAGCGGGCAAGACATCAGCCCGCAGCCGGAAAAGAGCATTCGCTACGTCCCCGAAGTCGCGGGCGTGTATCGATTCTCGGCGGGTTCCAGCGACGTCCGGGTACTGCTCTCGGTGTACGAGGGGGCCATGTGCGGCGGCGAGTACCTGCAGTGCAGTTTCGGTCAGGTCGGAGCCGCGGCCTACCCGGCAGAGGTCACTCGCTACCTCGACGCGGGACAAGCGGTGACGCTCGTCGTGGAAGGTGAGGAAGGAACCGGTGCGTTCGAAGTGGACGTCCAGCTTTTGGACGAGGATACGGGGACCTGTGCGGACATTCCGGAGCTCGGCACGGGCCAATCGGGCACCATCGATCCGGGAACGGATCCACACGTGGTCTCGACCTCTTGTGACTGGGCGGGTAACGGGAACGGCCCCTACGCGGAGCACCTGTATCGATTCACCGTCAATCTATCGGGCAGTGACGCGAATTGCATCGTCAGCTTGGACTCCAACAGCGGTATGATCGCTACCTACGTGCTCTCCGGCGATCGCTGTGAGGGTACCGAATACGAGTGTGAAACGACCACGGACTATCACATGTTTTCGCGCAGCGATAACGGCGTCTACACGCTCGTGGTCGAGAACAGGGACCCCTTTCAGATCGACGCTGAGTACACGATCTCGAGCACTTGTGAGTGAGCCGGTCAGCTGCCTTGGAAAAATCGGGGAGCACGCGAAGGCGCTGCGCCGAATCCTCTACCGGGAGGTCAAAACCCAAACCATGAGAAGCCTTGCCGCCTCCGGTATGGGTTACGATCTGCGCCGAGGTCGACATGAAAGCTCTCCTCCCCCGGTGTCGATGGAACTCGGCGCCCGTCTGCGGCGCGTTGATCGTACTCTCCGCGTGTAGCAGTAACGGGTCGAAGTCCGGCGGTTCGACGAGCGGGACCAACGACGCCGTGACCAGCAGCGGGACGGGGTTGTCCGGCGCGCCTTCGGCAACGAACACGGCTGGTGCGGTCGATGGTCCCAGCTCGACGAGCAGCACCAGCGGCGGGAGCGACGCCACCTCTGCGGCGGCCGTCTCCAACACGTCGGCCGCACAGGCTTCCTCGGGAGGCAGTGGTGGCACGGCGTCGACGGTCGGGCCCACGACCGGGGCCGCCGGCGACGGGGGGACGAGCTCCGCGGTTGACGGAGGGACCACGTCGACCGTGTCTACGACTGGCGGCGGCGAAGCCGTGCCCAGCGCAGGCTGCAGCGCCCCCACTGCTCCGAGCAGCGGCAGCTTCAGCATCGACGTGGACGGAACCGAGCGGGAGTACATCCTCAGGTTGCCGGAGGGCCACGATCCGACGCGGCCGTATCCGCTGATCTTGGCCTGGCACGGCGCCCAGTATTCTGCCGAGTGGGTGGATACTGGTGGCGAACCTCAGAGCGGTCCGTACTTCGGCGTTCAAGCCGAAGCCGGCGGCAACGCGATCTTCGTAGCGCCGCAAGCGTTGACGGGGAGTTGGACGAACCAAGGTGGCCGGGATCTCGCTTTCGCCGACGCGATGGTCGAGCGCTTCGAGGCAGAGTTGTGTCTCGACGAAAGCAGGTTGTTCTCGATCGGCTTCAGCATGGGCGCGATCATGACGATTCGTATCGGTTGCGCGCGCGCTGACAGGTTCCGCGCCATCGTGCCGTTGTCGGGATCACTACCGGACGATTGCGCCGCAAGCGACCTACCCATCGCATACTTTTCTGCCCATGGCGATGTCGACCAGACGATCACCGACGACCAGGGCATGGTCGCGCGTGACGAGTTCGCGCGCCGCAACGGTTGCAGTGAAGACACGGCCGATCTCGAGCGTGAACGCTGCATCGCCTTCCAGGGCTGCGACAGCGGCTACCCCGTGGAGTGGTGCTCGTTCTCTGGCGAACACGTGCCCGCGCCCTTCGCCGGCGAAGCCATCTGGCAGTTTCTCTCCCAATTCTGAGCCTGCGGGAGCCTCAAGTTTCCGGCAAGCGTCGCAACTCTTCGAGCATCGCGAGACCCTTGGCGCGATCGACCATCGCCAGGTACGCGAGTTTGCCCTCGATGTGCGCGCGGAAGTTCGGATGGTTCTCGCGGTTCTGTGCCGCGAGGCCCGTGCGCTTCGCTCCATGCAGGATCGCGCGGAGCCGACGCACCTCGGCACGAGGCAGCCCCGGCTTGTCGTTCACGACGATGCCGGTGACGTCTTGACGACCGCCGCGACGCTGGACACGCCCCTTCTTGGCATTCACACGGAAGCCCTCGTCGTCGATCACTCGGCGCACCGCACCCAAGAGCTTCGGGTACTTGCGCGCCGAGAGCTCCCCGGCCGAGAACGTCAGGTCGTCCGCGTAGCGCGTGTAATTGAACCCCAGCTTCTGGCAGATGCCTATAAGGCGCCGATCCAGGCGGCGCGCGGCGCGGTTGGCGAGAGCGGGACTCGTGCAGGCACCCTGCGGTAGAGCGCGCGGGCCAACGGCTGTCTGGTAGCGGATGCCGTCGTAGTTCACCGGGCGCCGCGGACACTCGGTGCACAGCAGTGCGAGCACCGTACTCACCGCCGGCGAATAGCCGAGACCTTGGAACACGCCGCGCACGCGCGGGAAGGTGATGCTCGGAAAGAACTCTTCGAGATCGAGGTTCAGCACGAGGGTTTGGCCGACGTGCGGTGTTGCGTTCGACAGCGTGGAGCGTCCGCGCACGAACCCATGTGCCGCCGGGGTTACCTCGAGCTTCTGGAGAATCGCGTCGAAGACCCAGCGCTGCGCCGCGGCGAGTTCGGGCATCGGCGCCGCGAGGGTACGCAGGCCCCCGCTGCGCTTGGGGACCTGGAACTGATGGTAGTGGCTCACGGTAGGGGCCACGTCGTGAAAGCACAGCCAGCGCAAGCGAGAGACGCTGACGCCCAGCGCTTGGGCCACGTCTTTCGGCGCCGCCAGGTACGGCAGCCCAGCGCGCTCGAGCTTTTCGGGCTGACTGCGCTTGTCATGCAGACGCCCGCTGACGCCCCGCCCCAAGTAGTCAATCTCTTCGGCGTGCCGGCGCTCTCGCTCGCGGACGCGGGCCGCTTTGCGTTCGGCAGCCTGGGCGCGGCGCGTTTGCTTGAGCGCCTCGCGCTCGGCTCGAAACGCGTCGATGGCTTCTTGTCCGGAGCGCAGGCCTTGCACGCGCGCATGCTCGAGATGCCGGCTGTGCTTGCGCCACAGGTCCCCGATCTCGTGGATCTGGCCGAGGTCTTCGAGAGTGAGGTACCCCCCCAGCACCATGGCCCGGTCGACCAGCGCCGTGAACTCGTCGTCGGGAGCCGGGATCGCGTCGGGGTGACGCAAAGGTGAGATGCGGCCCCCGCGCAGCTCGAAGAAGCGCCGGCGGACCTGGGCTTGGTCGAAGTCGAGGACCGCGCTGCGCGCGTAGGGGTTCTTCGGAGGCTCGGGCTCGGCGAGAGGGCGTTGCGCGGGCGCGGTTGCCGGAGTGGGAGGCGGGGCGTCGCGTCCCGCCGTGGCGGGGCTTGGAGACGGTTCACCCGAGAACCAACGACGCAGGCTATCCCAGAAACCCACGATCAAACCCTCGTGATCGCGACGCTGGATACCGTTGCCATTCTCGAACCCTCGAAGGAGACCCGTTCACTCGACTTCGTTGCTGTGGACCACGTGCGATCACCCAAGGCACCCTGCCATCTGCAATGGGACAGGCCCTTGGGCCCGGGTTTCTGGTGAAACGGTGCAGATGGCGAGGGTGCCAACCGAGCATCGCGCGCGGGGATGCATGGGAAAGCAAATGCCGCCGCGGCGGAGCGCCGCAGCATGGTGGGCTCGTGTGAACGGGTCTCCTTCCAGGGCTCGAGCATCATGGAGCCACCCGAATGGGTGAGGGGCCGCCGAGGGGCGGCGGGCTGGCCTTGAGCTTGAGCGCGAGCAGGTGACGACAGGGACCGCGACGTAGGCGATTTTTGTAAAAGAAACTGCAGTTGCACTGACCTTTCTTGAAGATTCCGTCTGCATCCAGGAGCGCTTCGCACTCGGTGCCGCCGACCCTGCCGGCGAGCAGCAAGCGCGCGCCGCCGATGCTCTCCGAGCGTGCTAGATGCACGCTGCCCTCGCGCAGCGCGCGGCGCGCCGCGTCGAGCTCTGGGTTGACGCGTGCCAGGTCGATGGCGATGGCTTCCGGCAGCACCTCGCGGAAGCGATACACCTGACGAGCGTGATCGTAAATGGCCTGACCACGCAGGGCAAGCTGAAACAAGGCTGACGTGAGCAGGTGACGCGGGACGTGCGCGCCGACCCGCTGGTTCAATTGGGAGAGGTTCATGAGCCGCGCCTCGCGCAGTTCACGCGCGACGCTCGCTTCTACCTCTGCCACGCTCTCGAGCTGGCCCGCCAACAGTTCGAGGTTCGCACCACTCGTGAAATCGTTGTTGGTCCAACCCGAAAGCGCGAGCGTGAAGCTCATTTCGCCGAGCCGGGCAACCCAGATGCTGGGCAGGCCACTGCCGAGCAGGTACAGGTCGACGCTTTCGATCAGGGGCAATAACCGCGCGAGAACTTCGAGCCTGCGGCGGCCCCAGACCCGCACCGTTTGCTCGACGCTGGCTTCGTGCACTCGGCCAGGGCACTTTACCTCGAGCTCCCAGGGTTCGAGCACGACCCGGCAGTGGCCGCCGGGCACGAGGTCGAAACGAATCGCGCGTGGTCCAGTCTTCTCGCGGCGCCGTTCTAGTGCTGCCAAGAGCCCATACAGGGTCTCGCGCGGCAGGCGCAGCGCCGTCGCCGGCAGCATCTGAGCCGCTTGGATTTGCCCGAATCCACGGAGCCACGATGCGGGGAGGTCGATCTTTTCTTCGCGGTAGCCGGTTGAGCCCGAGACGTCGATTTCGAAGCCGGTGGGGTCGACCGCGAGCTGGGTGGGCCGGTAGCTGCGCAGCTTCTGGAACTGCTCGTACAGCGCCCACGAGTAGTCCACATTGGTGGTCCCGAGGCCCCGGTTCGAGTGGTCTTGGTGCGAGAACGCTTCGCGATCGACGGTCAAGCAGGCGTAGCTCGATTCGTCCAGCGAGAAACACTCGAACAGCACCGCGTCCGGCGCGGCCGTCACCACCGGGTCGAGCAGCCACCACAGCTTGCTGTCCTTTTCGTACAAATCGCGGATCCAGCGCGCGCGGGCTCCGAAGTACTTCGCGTGCGCGTCTTTGAAGCGCCGCTTCAGATCCTTCGGCGGCGCTTCGGGGTGCTCGTGCAGCGCCTGCACTTCCGCCTGATTCGAGGCCGCCTGGAAGATCCGCGCCTCGCGCGCGGCCAGCTCGACCTTGTAGGCTTCCCAGGCGGAACGGTCGCGCGGTTTTGCTTTCAGGTCACCGACCACGACCTCGTGCAGTGCGCTCATCGCTTCGCGAAACCGAATCGGATGCTTGAGCTCGCCTTCGAAGAACACCTTGTCGCGGGTGAGGTTCGGCGACAGCGACAGCTGCTGCCCGCCCGCCGCCTCGGTGAGACGACTTCGGCCCAGGTACTGCTGCGAATAACTCACGCCGAGTCCTCCCACAGCGTGAGTTCGGGTAGCGCTGCTTCCACGCTGGGTCGGAGCGACGGATTCGTGAACACGGCTTCGGCGATCGCGGCGATCGCTCCACGCCGTTCCGGGGGGCGCACGCTGCGCAGGAGCACGCCGAGCAACGGCAAGAGCTCTGCTGCTTTGGCGGGTTCACGAGCGATGGAGCGGGCCAGCAGCGACAGCGCCCGTTGCTTCGCACGACTGCCGCGGCGCACCGCAAGCAGCGCCGTCGCCCACACGTGCCTGAGGTCGTCTTCGCGCAGGCTCTGCTGCCAAACCTCGAGGCGTTGGACCAACAAATCGAACACGTCGCCGTAGGGGCTCTCCGCCATGGCCGAGTGCAAGCGGAGGTCGTCCTGATAGTGGGCGACGTCGCGTACCACACCCAGCGCTGCGCGCCGCACCTCGGGGTGCGCGCTGTCGACCCAGTCCCGCAGCAACAGGCTGTGACGGCGTTCTGCCAGTTTCGGCGTCAGCCACTCGACGGCTTGGGCGCGCACCAAGGGGGTCGCAGCTTCGGTCAAGCTGGAAGCTGCCGCGACCTGCTCTTCCGTATCGAGTCCGCGCCGTTTCAGCCAGCCGAGGCCCAACGTGGCGAACTCTGCGACCGGACTCTGCGCGAGGGTGACGCATTGCGAGTGCGACAGGCGCTCGGGCGCGACGTGTGTCGCGAGCAGACGAGCCAGCGGCCCGACGGCGTGAGCGTTGTCGATGGCGAGTAGCTCGAGCCAGGTGTCGATGCCCACTCGGCCCCAGCCAGACAGCGTCTCGAGCCGAGCCGCAGCAAAGCGTTGACCTTCGTCGTGGGGGGCGTGGAGCAGCGGGAGCAGGCGCGGCAGCGTCAGCTTGTTGAGTCGGGCTGCGTGTTCTCGTTCCAGGTAGGCGATCACCCAAGCCCGCACGAAGGCGCATTTGGCTTGCCTGAGCAGGTCGAGCAGACCTTCGAACGCCACGTCGGACTCCCAGGCCTTGGCAAACGCGGGTGCGGGCGTGAGTTCGGCCAGGTCGCCTTTCAGCGTCAGTTGACGGGCGTCGCGCACCAACAGCGGCGACTCTTGAAATAGCGCCCGGCACAAGCTCATGGTGTCCAAGATCGAATCCGGGCGCGGCAGGTGACGATCGTCGTAGAGCGCGAGCGCTCGCAGCATGTTCGTCAGGTAGCGTGCCGGGCTGTGCTGGCCCATGCGACGAAAATAGCGCCAGGCGCGTCGCATCAAGTAGGCCCGCGTTCGATTCGAGAAAGCATCGGGATCGCGCGCGCCGACCAAGCCGCGGACCCAGAGCTGACCGGCGGTATTGGTGTCCGGATGAAACCTGTACTCGAGCCGCGCCTCGCGCTGCAGCGTGCGGTCGAAGCCGACCATGAAGTGCGCCATGGCGACGTCGTCGTGCTGCCGCTCCGCGGCTTTGAACAGGACCTTCACGATCAAGCGAGCCGAACCCGCCAGGGGAGGATCAGCAGCCATGGCGAGCAGAGTGCGCCGCGCGAACAAGCGTCGGTCGCGGCTCCAGCGCTGGCAGAAGGGCAGCAGGCGGCGATCGTCGCAGCGCCAGAGCTCGCGTTCGAATGCGGCGTCGCCTCTTTCGAACAGCTCCTCGACCAGCAGAAACGAGCCCGCCACCAAGCGGGCACCCTAGCCGGTTGCCCTCCAGGCGTAAAGATCCAACGGTGGGCGGCTGCCGTGGGGCGCGGCGTTCGCTATGCTTCTGCTCGCCGTGAGCGAGGATCTCCAGCGACTCAGTGTGCTGGCCCTGGACTGCCAGGCGAGTGGGGCGTCACCGGCGCACGGCGACCTGATCGAACTCGGCTGGGCCTTCTGTTCCGGAGCCGGGCTCTTCGAGCCCCCCAAGTGCCACTTCGTGGTGCCACGCACGGACCGACCCGTGCCTCGCGCCGTGCGCGAGTTGACGGGGTGGAGCGAGGCTTGCCTCGCTGGTTCGCTGCCAGAGCCAGCAGCGTGGCAACTCTTTACGGACGACGTCGCGCACCGGGCCACGAATGCTCAGCCGCTCCCGAGCATCATCCACTTCGCGCGGTTCGAGCTCGGCTTCCTTGGAGACCTGCATCAGCGCCTCTCCAGCGGTGCATTTCCGCTAGACGTGGTGTGCCTGCACGCGATGGCCACCCGCTTGTTTCCTGAATTGCCTCGCCGCAGCATTCGCGCGCTCGCGGGCTACCTTGGGTATGCGCCGGAGTTGATGCGCCGCGCCACGGGGCACGTCGAAGCTACTGCTTTCATCTGGCGTGAATGCCTGCCCCTGCTGGCTGCTCGCGGGGTTTCGACCTGGCCCGAGCTGAAACTTTGGCTTGGCGAGACCAGGGCTGAACGCCGTCCCCAGCGCCGCCAGTTTCCTCTGGAGAGCGCGCGTCGCTTGGCCCTGCCTCGAGCCCCCGGCGTCTATCGCCTGGAGCGGCGTAGCGGAGACGTGCTGTACGTCGGCAAGGCCACGAACCTGAAGCAGCGCGTCGCCAGTCACTTCAAGAGCCGCGGCCCGGCGACGGAGCGCGCGCTCGAGCTCTTGAGTCAGGTGCACGGCTTGAGTCACGTCATAACGGCGAGCGCGCTCGAAGCGGCACTGCTGGAGTGCGACGAGATCCAGCGGCTCGATCCGCCTTATAACGTGCAGTTCCGAGCGACCGGGGAAGCCAGCGCCTGGTTCGGCACGCGTGACCTGGCTGACGTTTCCGCCGTTCCCGACGACCACCATCGGATCGGCCCGCTGCCGTCGAAACGCGCGCTGGCCGCGCTGCATGCGCTGGCCGCGCTGCATGCGCTCGATCCGCCGTCCGTCGAGGCGCGACGACTGCGGGCGTCCGCGCTCGCGGTTCCAGCGGCGTTCGTTCCGAGCGATGAGCTGTTCTGGGAGGGACTGCAGAGCTTCGTGGCTCAGCACTTCGCGGGAAGGTCGCCTGTCGACCGCCGCCGCCTGGAAGCTCGCTCTCGGGTCTTATGGCTCGAGCGCGGCCGCACCCAACCCGACGCCGCCGCCGAGTCGGTGGAGCCGGAGGCGCTCGACGAGGTAGCGAGCGCGAGCGATTGGGACGCCGCGCGGGTCCTGCGCCGGCTCGAGCGGAACCTGATTCAAGCGGGTCTGTTGTTGCGCCGCGCGCGTTGGCTCTGCCTGCTGGCGGAAGCCACCGTCGCTTATGCGGAGCGCGATATGTGCGGGGCTCGCGCGCTGGTCATCGCTCGCGCGAGCGTCCGCGAAACTCACGATCTCGAGAGCGTGGCCGGGGTCGTGAATTTCCCCGCGCGAACCGTACCTTCGAGCCGCGAACGCCAGAGCTGCTTCGATAAGGCTGCCTATCACCGCATGCGGGTCTTGCTCACCGAGCTTCATCGTGTGATCGACCAAGGTGGTGAGGTCGCCCTCCGAGTCGGTTCGCGGACGCTCAGCGGCGCACAGTTGGCGCGGCTGCTCTGCCACGTGTGAGCGTCGTCCCTACAGCTTCGGCCGCCGGTTAGTTCGGATCGGCGACCGGATCGCGCCGAGCCGCGCGCCCGGGGACCGAACCGGTGAGATGAATGCAGATCGGGGGTTAACTTGGCCAGCGCTGGCTGCTTTACTGCGCTGCACGACCCGGACGTCGGGCACCGAAAGAAGCGATACCGATGGCTAGTCACAGAATCACTCGTGCGTTGCTGGCTGGCTTGCTTTCCGTTCTCGCCGTCGCTTGCGGGAAGAAAGAGGACAAGCAGGCGGCGCCCCCGTCCAGCGCGTCGGCGAACGCGCCGCCCGCCCTGCCTGCCCGGGTGGACCGCGAGTTGCTGGAGCTCTTGCAAGCGGCGTCGAAGAGCTGTGAGGAAACCGCTGTTACCGTCCGACCCAACTGCAGCAGCCCCGAGAAGAACGCGCTGGTCTCGTCCTTCAACCGCGGCCAGCGCAGTCGAGTGAAGTCGTTGCCGACGTTTGCACACACGCTCGCCTCGACGGACGCGAACCTGCAGGGGCTAGCTGCTGGCGTGCTGTACGCCGCCTTCCGGGTCAACCTGGGCGCGGAAGCAAAGCCCGGGTCCGTATCTCCCGAGGACGCGCGCGCGCTGATGAAGGCAGCCCTCGCACTCCCAGAGGCGCTGGCGATGCCGGCGATGCCGGCGGTGACCCACGCCATGATGCTGACCCGTCAGGGCCCTGCCTTGTTCGACGCGCTGACCCCAGACAAGGCCGTGCAGGTTCGCAGCATGGCCTATCGATTCCTCATGGTCTACGGTCGCATGGCCGCCTTCGACCAGGTCAAGGCTCTGGCGAAAGACCCCGAGACCGCCATCGTGCTGGCGGCGCTCGAAAGCCCCCGAAACATGCAGAGCTGGACCCCCGAAGAGCAGGCGCAGCTGTGCCCGTGGGCGGAGTCGTTCATCGACGACACGCGTTCTCCGGTGGCAGGTAATGCAATGGCTCTGATGAGCAACTGCAGCGGCGCCCAGCTGGATGGCCTGCTGGAACGCATCGAAAAGAGTGTGACCGACAAGCAGTTCTCGTTCGTGCACGCCACTGCGCTGCGAGAGATGTGCCGTGAAGGCAGGCTACCGGCGGGGGGCGGCGCGAGCGAAGAGCAATGCACGCGGGCCCGGGCGCTGGGAGAAAAGGTGGTCAAGAACACCCAGATGCCGGGTCGGGTGCGCGCCCTCACTCTGAACGGGATGGGCAGTCGCTGGTCCGACAAGCAAATGCAGAAGTTGGTCAAACAACTGAAGCTGGACGCCGCGCCGGAGGTCAAGCAGGCTGCGGAGCGGCTGGAACGGCGTATCGACGAGCAATTGAAACGCGAGGCACAGCGCCCGCAGCGGCCGGGGGCTCCGGCCAAACCCCAGTAGTCGGTGTTCGCTTTTTGCGGCAACCGTCATCGGCTGGTCCGAATATTCAGCGCCAGGCAGCGCACGCAACTCATGACCCATGACCCATTTGTTATCGTTGCCGGTGCTGTGAGACCGACGCTTACACAGCGGGATCCGTGGGAACACGCGCGGGTGAGGATTTCTTCCTCGCGATCGCCCGACCTCTCAAGATTCGTCTCCCACGAGCCGTCCATGCTGAAACGGACAACTGCGTCCTCTTGGGTTGGCCCCGAGGGATGTCAGATGCCGTCGCGGGCACGTCGAGGGCTTTGCGGAGTTAGTGCGGTCATCAGTTCGAAATTATGAAACGATCTTTAGCCTCGTGTCTCGGGTTAGCGTTGCTCTGGTTGCCCAGCTTGGGCTGCGAGAACCACCCGATCGTCGTCCGGCCGGGTGACGACCCCTTCAATCCACAGGTGGGGGGTGCGGGAGGGGCCTCGGATACCAGTACCACGGGTATTCAAGTAGAGCTCACTACCAGCACCGGCGGCACCGGCAGCGGGGGCTCGCCGGAACCTGGCTGCGGTGACGGTGCGCTCGACGCGGACGAGGCTTGCGACGACGGCAATATCAGCCCGGGAGACGGCTGCGACGACACCTGCCAGCTGGAAGGGCCGGAGTGGCGCTGCGAGGTGCCCGGGTCCGGCTGCTTCGAGTGCGGCAACGGTGTGCTCGAGGGCAGTGAAGTTTGCGATGACGGTAACGGGGACGGGGCGGACGGATGCAATGAGGTCTGCGAGATCGAGGGCGGCGGCTGGGTCTGTCCGACCGCCGGGGCCCCGTGCGAGCTGTGCGGCGATGGTCGGCTCGATTCGAACGAGCTGTGCGACGACGGCAACACCGAGGCCGGCGACGGCTGTGCTGCCGACTGTTCCGAGGTAGAGCCGAACTACGAGTGCGTTGGCCCGGGCGCAGCATGCATCGAATGCGGCGACGGCGAGGTGACTTCGCCTGAAACATGCGACGACGGCAACGTGCTGTCGGGTGACGGCTGCCGCTTCGATTGTCGCGAGGAAACCGACGCTGGATGGAGTTGCAGCTCGGGTGAATGCTACAACTGCGGCAACGGCGTGCTCGAGGGGGTCGAAGTCTGCGACGATGGTAATCGTCAAGACGGCGACGGCTGCTCCGCCACGTGCACCGAAGTCGAAACCGGCTACAGCTGTCCGGTCGTTGGTGCCCAATGTGAGCAGTGCGGCAACGGTATCCGAGAGAGCTCCGAGGTTTGCGACGACGGCAACCAGACCAACGACGATGGCTGTCCCAGCGACTGCTCGGCGGTCGACGTGGGTTGGGCCTGTGTCATTCCGGGCGAGGCGTGCGGCCTGTGCGGCAACGGTGCCATCGAGGGCAACGAGGTCTGTGATGACGGAAACACGACGTCAGGCGACGGCTGTGACGAAGTCTGCACCGAGATCGAGGACAGTTTCAGCTGCCCTGTTGCGAACAGCCCTTGCGAGCAGTGCGGCGACGGGACCCGAGACGAGCACGAAGTCTGTGACGATGGCAATCAACTGAACGGTGATGGCTGCCAGTGGAACTGCCTGGCAATCGAGGGTGGATGGGATTGCGGGTCCGAGGGGAACCTGGCCTGTCAGCGTTGCGGCAACGGCGTACTCGAGGGTACGGAAGCGTGTGACGACGGCAACAACTCAGCAGGTGATGGCTGCAGCGCGGACTGCTCCGATCAAGAACCGAATTACAACTGCGTTACGGCAGGCAGCGCCTGCGAGCAGTGCGGCAACGGCATCCGCGAGAGCTCGGAAGCGTGCGACGACGGTAACACCACGACTGGTGACGGCTGTTCCGACGAGTGCGCCACGGTCGACGATGGTTACGTCTGCCACGTCGCGGGCGACACCTGCGAGGAATGTGGCAACGGTGTCGTCGATGCGAACGAAATCTGCGACGACGGCAACGATGCTGCGGGCGACGGTTGCAACGCTACCTGCTCGGGCGTCGAGCCCCATTTCACGTGTGTCACTGCGGGTGAGTCCTGCCAAGAATGCGGCGACGGGGTGGTCGACTCTTCCGAAGTCTGCGACGACGGCAACACCGCGAGCAGCGACGGGTGCCGCGGGGATTGCCGCGTCATCGAAGAGGGTTACAGCTGTCCCCCGACCGGGCCCTGCACGCTCTGCGGCAACGGTATCGTCGACAGCGGCGAATCTTGTGACGACGCCAACTCCCTGAACGGCGACGGTTGCAGCTCTGGCTGCGTGGCCGAGGGCCCGCCGTTCACCTGCGCCACCGCCGGTGTGCTCTGCGATCGCTGCGGTAACGGGGTGCGCGAGACCAGCGAGGCCTGCGACGACGGCGGCGCTTGTGCCGGCGGCAGCAACGATACGGAGGCGTGCACCAGCGACGCGGACTGTCCGGGGGGGGAGTGCCTGCCCGAAGAGGGCGATGGTTGTGCCGAGGACTGCTCGCTCGAAGCCGGCTGGACCTGCCCGGTGCCGGGCCAGGCGTGCGCCTCGTGCGGCAACGGCGTCACCGAAACCAGCGAAGTTTGCGATGACGGCGGCACCGCCGGGGGTGACGGTTGCGCAGCGGATTGCAGCGCGATCGAAACCAATTGGAGCTGCCCAGCCGGCGGCGGCGCGTGCGTGCGCTGCGGCGACTCGGTGGTGCAGGCTCCCGAGACTTGTGACGACGGCAACAACGAGTCCAGTGACGGCTGCTCGTTCAACTGTGCCGTGGTGGACCCAGGGTTCTCGTGTCCGCCGGGCGGCGGGGCCTGCAGCAGCTGCGGCAATGGCCAGCGCGAGACGGGTGAAGTTTGCGACGACGGCAACAAGAGCTCGGGCGACGGTTGTTCGAGCGACTGTGGCACCGTCGAGGCGGGCTACTTGTGCGAGGTCGCTGGGGCCGCCTGCTACGAATGCGGCAACGGCGTGCGCGAAGGTTCCGAAGCGTGCGACGACGGCGACAAGTCCTCGGGGGACGGCTGCTCCTCGAGCTGTGTGGTGGAAGCGGGGTACGACTGCCCCGTCGCCGGCCAAGACTGCGGCAAGTGCGGCGACGGCGTGCTGCAGTCGACCGAAATCTGCGACGATGGCAACACGTCGAATGGTGACGGCTGCAACAGCACATGCACTGCTGTCGAAGCCAACCACACCTGTGTCACGCCTGGTGAAGACTGTGAAGAATGCGGCAACGGCATCCTCGAATCGAGTGAGCTCTGCGACGACGGCAACGCGCTCAGCGGAGACGGTTGCACTTACAATTGCACCGCAGAAGAAGCTGGGCACGAATGCGCGGTGCCGGGAGCCCCCTGCTACGCCTGCGGTGACGGCGACGTGCAGGGCGCGGAAGTTTGCGACGACGGGAACTCACAGGGCGGCGATGGTTGCAGCGCCGACTGCAAGGCGCGCGAGCCTGGGTTCAATTGTTCCACCCCAGGTCAGCTGTGCGAGGAATGTGGCAACGGCGTGGTCGTGGCTCCCGAGGTGTGTGACGACGGCAACACCACCGCCGGGGACGGCTGCGACGCCTCGTGTGCCGTCGAAAGCGGCGGCTGGCAATGCCCCGTAGCCGGCCAGCGCTGCGAGCGTTGCGGCGACGGCACGCTCGACCCCAACGAGACCTGCGACGATCACAACGCTTCCGGTGGCGATGGCTGCAGCGCCGACTGTTCGACGATCGAACCGAGCTACACTTGTCCTGTGGCAGGCAGCGCCTGCGAGCGTTGCGGCAACGGCACGGTCGCTGGCGGCGAGCAGTGCGACGACGGCAACAACACGAGCGGTGACGGCTGTCGTGCCGACTGCGTGGTCGAGCCTCGTTGGGATTGCAGCAGCGGGACCTGCTACCAGTGCGGTGACGGCCAGGTTCAGGGAACCAGCGTCGGTGGCCGTGAAGTCTGCGACGACGGCAACGCCCAAGGTGGCGACGGGTGCAGCGCCGACTGTCGCGCCGAAGAACCCAACTTCACCTGCGTCACGCCCGGCAAGCTCTGCGAGGAGTGCGGCAACGGCGCGGTCGAGAGTTCCGAGACCTGCGACGACGGCAACGCCGAGGGCGGCGACGGTTGCAGCGCGAGCTGCAGCGTGGAGCCGGGCGGGTGGGTCTGCTTGATTCCCGGGGCGCCGTGTGCGCTGTGCGGCGACGGTCTCGTCGACGCGAGCGAGACGTGCGACGACGGCAACGCCTCGAACGGCGACGGTTGCAGCGCGGACTGCACCACGGTGGAACCCAACGCGGAGTGCCCCGCCACGGGTGGTAGCTGCGAGGTGTGCGGCGACGGAGAGCTGGGCGGCAGCGAGGCTTGCGACGACGGCAACAACACCGACGGCGACGGCTGCCGCGCGGACTGTCGGGTAGAATCGCACTGGGAGTGCGGCAGCGGCACCTGCTTCCGTTGCGGCGACGGCGTAGTCCAAGGCACCGCCCAGGGTGGTGTGGAGAAGTGTGACGACGGCAATGCCAGCGGCGCCGATGGTTGCAGCGCTGACTGCACCACGGTCGAGACCGGCTACAGCTGTCCGAACGCTGGGGTGCTGTGCGAACAATGCGGCAACGGCGCGCGCGAGAGTTCCGAAGCCTGCGACGACGGCAACACCGCGAGCGGTGACGGCTGCAGTTCAGCTTGCGTCATCGAGGGCTCGTATCAATGCCCGATCCCGGGTCAGCCGTGCGAACGTTGCGGTGACGGCTCGGTCGACACCAACGAAATCTGCGATGACGGCAACAGTGCGAGCGGCGATGGTTGCAGCTCCGATTGTTCGACGATCGAGCCCTGGCACGACTGTCCGCTCACCGGTGGTGCTTGCAGCTACAATGTCGTGTGCGGCGACCGGCGCATCGGCGACGATGAAACCTGCGACGACGGCAACGCTGTCGCAGGCGACGGTTGCAGCGCCAGCTGCACCACCGAGAGCGGCTACTACTGCGCCGTTCCGGGCAGTGCTTGCGCGCCCATCCCGCGCTGCGGCGACGGCCTGCAATCCGGCGGCGAGGCGTGCGACGACGGCGGTATTTGTGCAGGCGGTGTCAATGCCGGCGACCGCTGCTCGAAAGCCGCGGATTGCCCCGGAAGCAGCTGCGGTGGCCCCGCGGGTGGCGATGGCTGCTCGGCTGACTGCTCGACCGTCGAAACCGACTACAGCTGCCCGACGCCCGGTGCTGCTTGCATCTACGCACCGGTCGCCTGCGGCGACGGTATCCTGAACGGCACCGAGGCCTGCGACGACGGCAATACCGAAGAGGGCGACCGCATGTGTCAAGGTGGCCCGAACGACGGGGACTCCTGTTCGACGGAGAGCGACTGCCCCTCGGCATCCGCCGCCATCTCGTTCACGTCCGTCAGCAGCTATTCGAACAGCAGCACGACGTTCAACCAGAACATAACGCTCACGGCTGGAACGCAGCGCGCGCTCGTGGTTGGTATCGGCGTGGAAGCTCCCAACGGCGGCGGGCGGGTCAGTAGCATCACGTTCGGCGGCGTGGCGATGGACGAAGCCATCATGGTGGAAACGGGGTCGGGCAATACGCGCGCTCAGGCGCACCTGTACTACCTGACGGAGTCGAGCCTGCCAGCCGCAGGCACCTACCAGCTGAGCGTCACGCTCACCAGTGTGGACGGCGCGGTCTACCACGTGATGCAGCTCGACAACGTGGCCGACGCGCCCCCAGAGGCGTTGGCTTCGTCGACGAACAACAATGGCAACGGTGACACCATCACCACTGCCATCACACCCGTGACCGCGAACGCCTGGGCGGTCGATCTCGTCGTCAACGGTGAGACCAACGGTTTCACGGCGGCCCCGGCAGCTCACCTCGAGCGCGCCGACATGTCGGGTAACAGTCAGCGTACGGCCATGGGTACGCGGCCGCTGCCCACGGTAACCGCGACGAACCTCACCTGGAACAGCGACGCAAACCGCCTGGCCCACGTCGCGGCCGCGTTCGCGCCGTATGATTCCACCGGCCGGTGCGTTTCGGTCGGCGGCGACGGTTGCGACGCGAACTGCGAGATCGATCCGGGTTGGCTCTGCCCGGTGGCTGGTCAATCCTGCGTGGCTCAAAGCTGCGGCGACGGCATCGTCGCTGGAGCCGAAGACTGCGAGGTCAACGTCACCTACCCGGCTCGCGCTTGCGAAAGCGATTGCTCCTTCAATTCGGAGTATTCGTGCCAGTGGGACGACGACGGCCGCGAAATCATGTGCTTGACGGTGCGCGAAGCCTGCGACAACGACGGCACGAAAGAGTTCGGCGAGCACTGCGACGACGGCGACAACGACACCGGTGATGGTTGCTCGCCCTTCTGCGAGTTCGAGCCGCGCTGTCGCCCAGCCGCCGGTGGCGCCACTAGCGCGTGCACTTCGGTGTGCGGCGACGGCTTCCTGCTGGCCAGCGAGATCACCGCCAACCCCAACGCTTGCGACGACGGCAACACCACCCCGGGTGACGGTTGCTCCGAGCTCTGCGTCGAAGAACCAGGGTGGCAGTGCTCGGCCTCCGGCACTGCGCCGACGGTCATCGACGTCCCGGTGGTCTTCCGCGACGTGATCGCGCTTCCCGTGGGATCGGCGACGCGCCACCCCGACTTCGAGATCTTCTCGGGCAGCGCCGCCACCCTCAACCTCGTGCAAGGCACCCTGGGAGATACGGGCAAGCCGGTCAAGGCTGCGATCTGTGACAATAGCGGGTCCTCGGACACGACGATCTGTCCCTACGGGAAGCAACTCACCAACGCGACCAACTTCAACCGCTGGTACCGCGACACAGCGGGGGTCAATATTCCGTTGGTCACGACCCTACCGTTCTCGAACGGCGGCTCCGGCAGTGTGTACTCGTATAACGACTCCTCGCTGTTCCCGTTCGGTCAGACCGGGGGCTGGGTCGGGCTCGGATCAGAAAATCTGAGTGATAACGAAAACTTCGGCTTCACCAGCGAAATCCGATATTGGTTCGAGTACCGCGGCGGCGAGAGCTTGGCGTTCTCGGGCGATGACGACCTGTGGGTGTTCATCAACGGCAGCCTGGCGGTCGACGTCGGCGGTCTGCATCCCCAGACCAACGGCAGTGTCGTGCTCGCAGGTGGCGTTGACGCGGGCGACACGGACAGCCGCTTCGCGCTCGTCGAAGGCAGCATCTACGAGATCGCGCTGTTTCATGCCGAGCGGCACACGAACCAGTCCAACTTCAACTTGTCCCTCGGTGGCTTCGTCAAGAGCACGAGCAAGTGTGTCTCGCAGTGCGGCGACGGCGTCGTGACGGCTGACGAGCAGTGCGACGACGGTCCCGATAATGGGCAGGGCTACGGGCAGTGCCGGGACAACACGAACCCGCTGACCGCGTGCACCCTAGGTGCCTACTGCGGCGACGGCGTGGTCGAAGCGGGTGAGGAAGCCTGTGACAACGGCACCAACCAGAGCGGCCACAATGACGACAGTGACGGTGCTTGTGCCCCGGGCTGCGTACTGCCATCGAGATGCGGCGACGGTACGGTACAAGCCGCTTTCGGCGAGACCTGCGACGACGGCGTGCTCGACGGCAGCTACGGCGGGTGCACCGCGACCTGTGGTTTCGGTCCCTTCTGCGGCGACGGCAGCACCATCGGTACGGACGAGGAGTGTGACGACGGCGTCAATGACGGCACGGTTTGCGCTCCCGACTGCACCATTCCTCCTGCCTGCGGTGACGGCACCACGGATCCCGGCGAGACCTGCGACGACGGTGACACCACGAGCGGCGACGGTTGCAGTAACCTGTGCCAAATCGAGACAGTGTGCGGTGACGGTAATCGTCAAGGCACGGAAGAGTGCGACGACGGCAACCTCTTCGGCGGTGACGGTTGCAGCGCGACTTGCCGCACCGAAGTGTGCGGTGACGGTACGACGCAAAGCGGTCGCGGTGAACAGTGTGACGACGGGAACACCACGAGCGGCGACGGCTGCAGCAGCAGCTGCAATCTGGAAAGCGTGTGCGGCAACCGCGTCACCAACCCTGGTGAGCAGTGCGACGACGGTAACACGGTCGCCGGCGACGGTTGCAGTGCCACCTGCCAGAACGAGGTCTGTGGCGACGCCGTGGTTCAGGCTGGCATCGGTGAACAGTGCGACGACGGCAACACCGCCAGCGGCGACGGCTGCAGCAAGCTGTGCCAGTTCGAGGCACTCTGTGGCGACGGCAACGTCGGCGGCGCCGAAGAATGCGACGATCACAACAGCGTGAGCGGCGACGGCTGCAGCTCCCGCTGCAAGAACGAGTTCTGCGGTGACGGCTTGGTCCAGAACGGCTTGGGCGAGGAATGCGACGACGGCGACGCCACCAGCGGCGACGGCTGCAGCGCGACTTGCTTGGCAGAGAGCATCTGCGGCAACAACGTGGTCGAGGCAGGTGAATCGTGCGACGACGGCAACCTCGTCTCCGGCGACGGCTGCAACGCGACCTGCCAGACCGAGTTCTGCGGCGACCGGGTGACCCAGGCGCCCGAGACTTGTGACGACGGCAACACGCAGAGCGGCGACGGCTGCAGCAACATCTGCCGCCTCGAGACGGTGTGCGGTAACGGTACCCGCGAAGGCGCCGAGCAGTGCGACGACAACAACAACGTCTCCGGCGACGGCTGCAGCGCGTCTTGCAGGAACGAGGTCTGCGGCGATGGCGTGACCCAGAGCGGTCGCGGTGAGCAGTGCGACGACGGCAACACCACGAACGGTGACGGCTGTAGCGCGACCTGCCAGGGCGAGACCGCCTGTGGTAACCGTGTGCTCGAAGGCACGGAAGGCTGCGACGACGGCAACACCGTTTCGAACGACGGCTGCAGCGCCGCCTGCGCGATCGAGCGTTGTGGCGACAACGTCACTCAGACGTCTGAGCAATGCGACGACGGCAACACCATCAGCGGCGACGGCTGCAGCAACACCTGCCGCGTCGAGACGGCGTGCGGCAACGGTGCGCGCGAAGGTGCCGAGCAGTGCGACGATGGAAACAACGTCTCCGGCGACGGTTGCAGCGCCACGTGTCGCAACGAGGGTTGCGGCGACGGTATCACCCAGAGCGGAATTGGGGAACAGTGCGACGACGGCAACACGGCGAACGGCGACGGCTGTAGCAGCACCTGCCGGGTCGAGGTGGCCTGTGGCAATGGCGCCCTCGAGGGCACCGAGCAGTGCGACGACGGTAACACGCGCAGCGGCGACGGTTGCAGCAGCACCTGCAGAGCAGAAGTGGTCTGCGGTAACGCCGTGCGCGAATCCGGCGAGCAGTGCGACGACGGCAACACCACGGCTGGTGACGGTTGTTCGCCCAGCTGCCGGGTGGAGTTCTGTGGCGACGGTTCGACCCAGAGCAGCCTCGGCGAGCAATGCGACGACGGCAACAACACCTCGGGCGACGGCTGCAACGCTACCTGCCGCCGCGAGGTGTGCGGCGACGGTTCATTGCAGACGGCGCGCGGCGAGCAGTGCGACGACGGTAACACCACGAACGGCGACGGCTGCTCGAGCACGTGTCAGCGCGAACCGGCGGTGTGCGGTAACGGCTTGTTGCAGGGCACCGAGCAGTGCGATGACGGCAATACCCAAAACAACGACGGATGCCGCGCCAACTGCACGCTGGAGGTGTGCGGCGACAACATCATCGACAGCGTCGAGCAGTGCGACGACGGCAACACCGCCAGCGGTGACGGCTGCAGCAACACCTGCCGCATCGAAACCTTCTGCGGCAACGGTACGCGCGAAGGTGCCGAACAGTGCGATGACGGCAACAACTCGTCGGGCGATGGCTGCTCGTCCACCTGCGTCCAGGAACGCTGCGGCGATGGCACGCGGCAACCGGCGCTGGGCGAAAGTTGCGACGACGGCAACACCCAGAGCGGTGACGGCTGCTCCTCGAGCTGCGGTCTCGAGACCGTGTGCGGCAACAATGCCGTCGAAGGTGTCGAGCAGTGCGACGACGGCAACACCCAGGGCGGTGACGGCTGTGCGGCCAACTGCCAGCTCGAAGTCTGCGGCAACAGCGTGACCGACCCGTCCGAGCAGTGCGACGACGGCAATACGCAGAGCGGCGACGGCTGCAGCAACCGCTGCCGGCTCGAGACGGTGTGCGGCAACGGTACGCGCGAGGGTGCCGAGCAGTGCGACGACGGCAACAACGTGTCCGGTGACGGCTGTTCGTCGAGTTGCCGCAATGAGTTCTGCGGTGACGGGTTGACGCAGGCCTCGCGCGGCGAGCAGTGCGACGACGGCAACACCGCGAACAACGACGGCTGCTCCAGCGCGTGCCGCCTGGAGACGGTGTGTGGCAACAGCCGTATCGAGGGCGTCGAGACCTGCGACGACGGCAATACGCAGAGCGGCGACGGCTGCTCCAGCACCTGCCGCGTCGAACGCTGCGGCGACGGCGTGCGCCAAGCGTCCTTGGGCGAGACCTGCGACGACGGCAACACCCAGGGCGGCGACGGTTGCAGCTCGCAGTGCCGCACCGAAGCCTGGTGTGGCGACGGCAGAGTCAACCAAAGCAGCGAAGCCTGCGATGACGGAGCAAACATTTCCGGCGACGGTTGCAGCTCGACGTGCAAGGTCGAGGAGTGCGGCGACGGCGTGACCCAGTCTTCGCTCGGCGAAACGTGCGACGACGGCAACCACAACGACGGCGACGGCTGCCGCGCCGACTGCAGCGTCGAGATCTGCGGTGACGGTACGAAGGATGCAGGCGAGCAGTGCGACGACGGCAACAACGTCCGCGGCGACGGCTGCTCTCCGCTGTGCCAGATTGAAATCGTCAAGTAGTCGCACTCCGGCCGACCGCCTGTGCCGGCGGCTCTGTCGCAATCTCATCGCGTTCCGGTAGCCCCGCGGCTTGACCGCGCGGGTGCCGGTCGCGATAGTGCGCGCCATGCACAGGTCGGTGTTTGCCTGGGTTACGCTGGGCGCGCTCGCAGGTTGTTCCCCGGCGCGGACCGGTCACGACGCGGAGACCCACACGCCGCTCGTGCGGTTCGTGGGGCGCGTCGACACGAGTGACCCGAGCGCTGCGCGGTTCGCATGGTCCGGTAGCGGCTTCGCTGCGCGGTTCGATGGCACGTCGCTGGCAGTTCGGATGGGGGGCGGGCAAGAGTACACGGTCCTGGTCGACGGTGTCGTGGGGCCCAAGTTCGTGCCGAGCGGCGGCGGCTTCGCCCTCGTAGCGCATGGGCTTCCCTCGGGAGTGCACGAGGTCCAGGTCTATCGCCGGACCGAAGCCCACCTCGGCGAATCGAGCTTGCTCGGCGTGGATGTGGGTGATGGGCAGCTGCTCGCGCCGTCCCCCGCTCCCGCGCGCCGACTCGAGGTCGTCGGCGATTCCATCAGCTGCGGGTACGGCAACGAGGGCGCGGACCAAACCTGCGGGTTCACCCCGCAGACCGAGAACCACTACCAGAGCTACGGGGCGCTGGTGGCGCGGGCGCTCGGCGCCGAGCTCGTGACCGTAGGCTGGTCGGGTAAAGGCGTGGTCTGCAACTACGGTGACGCGCCTGACAGCTGCACGGACCCCATGCCCACGTACTACGATCGGACGCTGCCACAACGACCGCAGAGCCGCTGGGACTTCTCGAGGTGGCAGCCGCACGCGGTCGTCGTCAACCTGGGAACCAACGATTTTTCGACCGAGGTCGACCCGACACCAGCCGAGTTCGAGGCCGCATACGTCGCATTGCTCGGGCGCATCCGAGCCGCCTACGCCGATGCGGTCATCTTTTGCACCATCGGACCCATGCTGTTTGGCGAAGACCTCGAGACGGCGCGCGGCGCGATTGCCCGCGCCGTGCACGCCCGCATCGCGGCCGGTGACGCGGCCGTGAAGGTGTTCGAGCTCGCGCCCACCAATCCCGCGCATGGCTACGGCTGTGATTGGCACCCCAGCGTGCGCACGCACCAGGTGATGGCCGACACCCTGACCGCGGTGCTTCGGGCCGAGCTCGGCTGGTGAGCGCGAACGAGGGGTATTCGCCTGTCTCTTGCGATGACCCGGTCGACCGACCGCGGCGCGGCGCTTGCCCGCGAGCACGGTCCGGGAAAATACTCGCACGAGGGTGACCATGACCGACACGATCCGCTCGGACGCTTTCGTCTTCTTTGGTGCCACAGGCGACCTCGCCTACAAAAAGATCTTTCCAGCCCTCCAGGGGATGATCCGTCGCGGGCATCTCGACGTCCCGATCATCGGCGTCGCCAAGCAGGGGTGGGGCATCGAGCAGCTGCGCGATCGGATTCGGGCCAGCCTGACCGAACACGGCGGCGGCGTCGACGAGCGCGCGTTCACGAAGCTCTCTGAGCGGCTCGCGTATGTCGATGGCGACTACAACGACCTCGAGACGTTTCGCCAGCTCAGTCGTAAGCTCGGCGACGCGAAGCACCCTGTGCACTACCTTGCGATCCCCCCGAGCCTGTTTCCGGTGGTAGTCCAGAACCTCGCGGCCTCCGGCTCCGCCAAGGGGGCTCGCGTCATCATCGAGAAACCCTTCGGACGCGATCTAGCGTCCGCGCGCCAACTGAATCGAACGCTCCACGAAGTGTTCGACGAAAGCGCGATCTTTCGCATCGATCACTACCTGGGCAAGGAGGCAGTGCAGAACCTGGTAGTGTTTCGCTTCGCGAACACATTCCTCGAGCCCGTCTGGAACCGCAACTACATCGAGAGCATCCAGATCACGATGGCCGAATCATTCGGAGTGCAGGGTCGCGGCAGCTTTTACGAAGAAGCCGGCGCCATCCGCGACGTCGTGCAGAACCACCTCTTGTCCGTGGTGGGTTTCCTGGCGATGGAGCCCCCGGCGACCACCTACAACGAGTCGATCCGCGATGAATTGGTGAAGGTTTTTCGGCAGATTGCGCCCCTCGACGTGAACAACATCGTGCGCGGCCAGTTCGACGGGTACCAGCGCGAGCCGGGAGTCAAGCCGGGCTCGAACGTCGAGACCTTCGCTGCGATGCGCCTCGACATCGACTCATGGCGCTGGGCGGACGTCCCGTTCTTCATCCGCGCTGGCAAGTGCATGCCGGTGACCGAAACCGAGGTGATGGTTGACTTCAAGCGGCCGCCGATTACCAAGCTGGCGCGCGGCACCGACAACTACGTGCGCTTGCGCCTGACACCGGATCTGAAGATCGCCTTGGGCGCGCGGGTCAAGCGCCCCGGCGACGAGATGGTCGGTGAACCGACGGAGCTTTCATTGCTCGAGCAGCCCAAGGGCGACGAAGTGGGGGCCTACGAGCGGTTGCTCGGTGAAGCGATCGACGGAGACCCCGCCTTGTTCTCCCGCCAAGACGCGGTGGAAGCAGCCTGGAAGGTCGTCGAGCCCGCTTTGGATCTGGAGAAGGCCGTGGAGCCTTACTCGCGAGGCAGCTGGGGGCCCGCCGCGTGCGACCTCATGACGCGGGATGTGGGCGGCTGGTTGAGCTCACAGCCGCTGCGTTAGGCTGAAAGCCAGCGCAGCCGCTCACTGCGGGCAGCAGACTTCGCCCTCGACCGCCACGGGCCCGTCGGGTGCTGAGCTGATGTTCCCGAGCGGAGCCCTCCCGCCGGGACACACGTAGTCGGGGCGATGGATGGCGCCGTCGCCGATGTCGCCCACCGCCGTGCCGTTCTGCGCGGCACATTCTTCAGCCGTCAGCGCCGGTCGCGATGAGCCCGTGCCCGGGTCGCTCGGCAGCGCCTCGGGCGGTGCCGGTGCGGGTTCGGAGGCAAGATCGCCCGTCGACTCGGGCGTCGGAGGTGCGGATTCGATCGGCGTCTCGGCGGCGGGCGGCGGGGAGCTCCCGCACGCACTGCCGACGGTCAACACGAGAAACCCAAGCGCAAACGTTCGCAGAGCTAACATGATGGTGTGAGCTTGGCGCCGAACCCCGCGGCGCACAAGGGGGTTGGCTTCGTCGCTAGCGGTGTCGTGGTAGAGGTTGGGCAGCTTGCGTGCGGCCATCAGGGCGTGAACGATGAGTTCGATGCCCATCGGCAACAGCCCGCGAAACCACCACATTCTGAACGCAGCCGGTGCGATGGGTCATCAACGGGCCGTGACGGCACTGCCGCTGTACAGGATCGCCCCACCCCGAAACCATGCCGCCAGACGCGGCGTTCATGTCTCTGGAACTCTCACAGGTGCTGCGCGCTGAGCGCCGCCCCGACGCGGGCCTGGAGCGCTTCGGCGACGCAATGCCTGTGACACTGCTGCGGCAGACGCTCGTAGCAAGTCAGTGCCAAGCGTTGCCCCGTTGCGACCCAGTTCCGCAGCTTTTCCAGCGCGTCACCCTGCGCCGGAAGAGCTGCGCGCTCGTACTCTTCGAACAGCGCGTCGTAGTCCGCTTGCGTTTCGAGTCCTCGACGTTGGCTCGAAGCGATGCCAAGCTCCGGCAGGTGCTCGTAGTGGATGCCGGCGCTTTCGCTGCAGCGAGCGAGGGTGCTTTTGGAGAAGCCATACTTTCGGCTGAGGGGATTGCGGCGCACGTCGCACAGCAGCGTGACACCGCGTTGGATCAGGAGAACGAGGTAGCTCTCGAGCGAGTGCCCCTCGTAACCAATCGTGAAAAGAGCAGGGCCGCTGGCTTCCGGTCGAATCGCGGCGATGCGCTCGAGCGCGCTGGCGTCGTCCCCGAGCACGCGCTCGGCGCTCCTGCTGCGGATCGCGGAGTACGGAAATCGCCGATACGTGTCGGCTTCGAGCGGGTCGCCGCGCAGGTGACGGTGCCGAAGCGCGAACGCGGTGATGTGCGCGTCGGCGGCCCCACCGATGACGTCCCGCGCCCGGTCGGTGATCTGCCAGCCATGCTCGTCAGCGAGCAACCCTTTCTCGATCAGTTTTCGGCGGTCGGCGTCTGCCGTGAACGAAATGGCCCCAGATTCACACGGGATGAAGTCGTAGGGGGCGCTGTCAGCAACCGCAGGCTCTTGGCAATACAAGAACAGCAGCTTCTGAAAATCCATCTCGCTCGTGGCTCCGCCGACGGCCTCGAGAAGCTGCAGCAGTCGGCGTTGGCGTTCGAACAGCATGGGTCCCTGTGACGCTTTCGAGTCCGCGCAAGCGTCACGAGTATATGCTAAGGAGCTCGCTCATGGAAACGACGATCCGCCCTGCTCGCCCTGGCGACGAGCAGCACATCTTTCGCTTGGTGCGCGAGCTCGCCCAGTTCGAGAAGCTCGAACACCAACTGACCGGCACTGCGGCGGCCCTGGGCGTGCATCTGTTCGGCGAACGGCCCGCGGCAGAGGCGCTGATCGCGGAGCGAAGCAGCGGCGTGGTAGGTTACGCGCTTTTTTTCGCGACGTACTCGACCTTTCTGACACGTCCCGGGCTCTACCTCGAAGATCTGTACGTTTCCGAGGCTGAACGAGGCACGGGGGTCGGCACGGCGCTGCTGCGCCGCGTCGCGCAGCTGGCGTGCGAGCGAGACGCGGGCCGGCTCGAGTGGTCGGTGCTAGATTGGAACCAGCGGGCGATCGAGTTCTACATCGCGAGCGGTGCCCAGCTGCTGCCCGACTGGCGCATCTGTCGCGTCACAGGAGCCGAGCTCGCGCGCCTGGGCGTGGGTTAGGGGCGCGCGCCCATCGGCGCCCGCTTCGCAGCACGGACGCCGGACTTTTGTATCGAAGACGCCGAAGGGTGCCGTAACGCTGCGCATCTCCACCGACGCTGCCGAAACTCTTCCCGCGTCCATTCTAAGGGCGCGGTTAGGGGCTGGTGGCGAGCACGCGCGAAAACTCTTTGGCCGCGGGCGACAGCGAGCGGCCCTGCTTGCTGATGAGCGCGAGCTGACGGCGAATCTCGAGGCCTCGCACGTGGACCGGCACCACTCCCCGGCGCGGCTGACCCACCCCGGGTTGGACCGCTAGCTCGCTCACGAAACCCAAGGAGCGGGTCGCCTCCACCATTTGTAGGATGGCCGCCACGCTGCGGAGCTCCATCGCCACCTGGACCTGAACACCTACCTTTCGGAGGGCGGCGTCGATGAGCCAGCGCACGGCGGTGCCCGCCTCGAAACCCACGAGTTTCTCGCCTTGAAGATCTTGCGCTTGCACTGACTTTTGTTTCGAGAGCGGATGGTGCCGCGACGCCACGAGCGTGATGCGATCTTGGGCTAGGTCGCGCACGTCGAAGTCCTTCCGCTGGACCGGTAGGGTCACCACCCCGAGTTCCAGCTGCTCCTCGATCACTGCTGTTTCGATGTCGCGACTGCCCGCTTCTTTTACCTGAAACACCACTCCTGGATACTTCTTCCGGAACTCGGCGATCGCGCCGGGCAGCATGAACGCGACCGCTGTCGCACCCCCACCGATTCTCACGATGCCGGCGTCCAGAGCGAGGTGCTCTTGGAGACGCGCTTGGAGGAGCTCATAGCGTTGGACGATCAGCTTTCCCTCCTCGACGACCAGTCGTCCCATTTCGGTCAAGGTGACCCCGCGGCCGATGCGTTCGAGCAACGGGACGTGCAGGTCTGCCTCGAGCTGGTCGATGCGACGGGACAGCGCCGATTGGCTGACGCCGAGCGCCGCGGCCGCATCGGTGACCGCGCCGTGTTCGGCGACCGCGAGCAAGGAACGGATCAGGAGCAGGTCCATGCATGCGTATTATGCATCGAATCGATGCAAATTAATCGTTGGACGCATTGATTGTCGCGCACTAGTTTGCGTCCTCTTCCCCCAAACATCGGAAGAAATCGACAAGAGGTCCCACATGCTCGACAACTATCGGAAACACGTGGCGGAACGTGCCGCGGAAGGGGTCGTTCCCAAGCCGCTCGACGCCGCGCAGACCCAGGCGCTCACTCGACTCCTCCTCGATCCCCCCGCGGGTGAGGGCGACTTCTTGCTGAACCTGTTGACCGAGCGCGTGCCGCCGGGGGTCGACGCTGCCTCTTGGGTCAAGGCCGACTTCTTGTCCAAGGTCGCGGGGGGCCAGCTGAAGAGCCCGCTCGTATCCGCGGAGCGAGCCGTGGAGCTTCTGGGCACCATGCTCGGCGGCTACAACGTCGAGCCGTTGGTGCGACTGCTGGCGCACGCGGCGCTCGGCGCACTCGCCGCTGAACAGCTTTGCCGCATCTTGCTCGTGGATACCACCACCTTCGAGACCGTGGCCAAGCTCAGCCAGGAGGGCAACACCAACGCTCGCCGCGTGCTCACGAGCTGGGCCGAGGGTGAATGGTTCAGCAGCAGGCAGCCGCTGCCCAAGCAGATCAAGCTGACCGTCTTCAAAGTAGCGGGCGAGACTAACACCGACGACCTTTCACCGGCGCAAGATGCCTGGTCGCGCCCGGACATCCCGCTGCACGCGTTGGCGATGCTGAAGAACCCGCGCGAAGGCATCAGCAACGCACTGGCGCAGATCGCCGAGCTGAAGCAGAAAGGGCACCCGTTGACCTATGTCGGTGACGTGGTGGGCACCGGATCGTCGCGCAAGAGTGCCACCAACAGCGTGCAGTGGCACATTGGTGAGGACATCCCTTACGTACCGAACAAGCGCACCGGGGGCGTCGTGTTGGGCGGCAAAGTCGCGCCGATCTTCTTCAACACCATGGAAGACTCGGGCGCGCTGCCGATCGAGTGCGACGTCACGAAGCTCGAGATGGGGGACGTGATCGTCGTTTACCCCTACGAGGGCAAGGTCGAGAACGAGGCTGGCGAGGTGATCAGCAGCTTCGTGCATCGCAGCGACGTGCTGCTCGACGAGGTGCAAGCTGGCGGGCGCATCCCGCTCATCATCGGGCGCACCCTAACCGAACGGGCGCGCAAGGAACTCGGGCTCGGTCCGTCGACGCTGTTTCGAAAACCCGCAGCGCCACCCGAAACCGGCAAGGGTTATACGCTCGCGCAGAAGGTCGTGGGGCGCGCGTGCGGTGTGGCCGGTGTCCGCCCGGGCCAGTACTGCGAACCGGTCATGAGCACCGTGGGTTCGCAAGACACCACGGGCCCCATGACCCGCGACGAGTTGAAAGAGCTGGCCTGCCTCAAGTTCTCGGCCGATCTCGTGATGCAGTCGTTCTGTCACACGGCTGCATACCCCAAGCCGGTCGACATCGAGACACAGCAGACGCTGCCCGAGTTCTTCGAGGAGCGCACGGGCATCGCCTTGCGCGCCGGTGACGGCATCATTCATTCCTGGCTCAACCGCATGCTGCTGCCTGACCAGGTGGGCACCGGCGGCGATTCGCACACGCGCTTTCCGCTCGGTATCTCGTTCCCAGCGGGCTCCGGCCTGGTCGCGTTCGCGGCGGCGCTAGGGGTGATGCCGCTCGACATGCCCGAATCTGTGCTGGTGCGCTTCAAGGGCCAGATGCAGCCCGGCGTCACCCTGCGCGATTTGGTCAATGCCATCCCCTGGGCGGCGCTCAAGAGCGGCGACCTCACCGTCGCGAAGCAAGGCAAGAAGAACGTCTTCAGCGGTCGCATCATCGAGATCGAGGGGCTGCCAGAGCTGAAGGTCGAGCAAGCGTTCGAGCTCAGCGACGCCACCGCCGAGCGCTCGGCAGCGGGCTGTACGATTCGTCTCGGCAAGGCCCCGGTCATCGAATACCTAAAGAGCAACGTGGTCATGCTGCGTTGGATGATCTCGCAAGGCTACGGCGACCCGATGACGCTCGAGCGTCGCGCAAAAGCCATGGAGGCGTGGCTCGAAAACCCGGTGCTGCTCGAGCCGGATCCCGATGCCGAGTACCACAAGGTATTCGAGATCGATTTGGCGACTGTCACCGAGCCTCTGTTGGCTTGTCCCAACGATCCAGACGACATCAAGACCCTCAGTGAAGTGGCGGGGACGCCGATCGACGAGGTGTTCCTCGGTTCGTGTATGACCAACATCGGCCACTTCCGTGCCGCCGCCAAGCTGCTCGACAGCTATGGCGAGCCGGTGCCGACGCGGATGTGGGTAGCGCCACCCACCAAGATGGACAAGGCGCAGCTCATGCAGGAGGGCCACTACAACTCGTTCGCTCAGGCCGGGGCTCGCACCGAAGTGCCCGGATGCTCCTTGTGCATGGGCAATCAAGCGCGCGTTCGGCCGGAGTCGACCGTGGTCTCGACCTCCACCCGGAACTTTCCGAACCGGCTCGGTAAAGGCGCCAACGTCTTCTTGGCGTCCGCGGAGCTGGCGGCGGTCGCCGCGATCCTGGGCAAGATCCCGACGCGCGACGAGTACCTGAAGTACACCGACAAGCTGAACCCGCTGTCCAAGGACATCTACCGCTACCTCAATTTCAACGAGCTCAGCGAGTACACCGATCCGGCCCCCGTGAAGTCCGGCTCCCTCCCCGTCCTGCAGTGACCATTGGCTCGCGTCGCCGGCACAGCCGGAACGCCTGCACCCTGAAACCCCCGCGAGCAACGTGCTTCCGGGGGTTTCTGGTTTTTCATTCACAGGAAGACGGTAGAACGGGGGTTTTCTAAAAATGCGCGGGACACCGGCGGTGTTCATAGGTCCGCAATTTATTATTAAAGTGTTATGTTTGCTCCGCGCATGACCGTTCCAAGGGGTAGCGAAGCAAAGTTCGAGAATCTTCCTGTCTTTCCGTCTTCCTGTAAAAAATCCCTGAACTGGTGGCCTTTCGTAGCTGGTGGGCTTTTCGGGAGGGGGCGGGGCTGGTACACCTGGGGGGTGACTCACTTGCCTCCTGGACCGCCGGCGGTGAAGAACCCGGTGTCGTTGCTCCTGTTCGCGAGCCGGGTAGGGCGCGATCCGATCGGGTTTCAACGTGGGCGCTTCGAGCGCTACGGCGACATCTACACGTCGCGGGTCAACCAGCTGCTCACACTGGTGACGCGGCACCCCGACCACATCCAGCAGCTGCTGGTCACCGATGGCGACTCGTACCTCAAACCCGAGCTCGGCATTGGGGCGGCCGAGCTCAGGCGGGTGCTTGGGAACGGACTCTTGTCGTCGAACGGCGACTTCTGGCGCCAGCAGCGGCGGCAGGTGCAGCCAGCCTTCGGAGCCTCGCACTTGCGCGCCTACGCGGAGACCATGGTGGCGTACACGCTGGAGCGGGTGCACCGCTGGCGCCCGGGCAGCGTCATCGACGTGAAGAGCGAGATGATGGGCCTCACCTTGAGCGTCGTCGGCAAGGTGCTCATGGGCAAGGACGTACGCTCCCAGCAAAGCGAGGTCGAAGCCGCTATGATCGCGTTTCGGCGCTCGTTCGGCGGCGTCAGTTCGGTGCTGCCACGTTGGATGCCCCACCCGGCACGCCGGCGGGAAGCGCGCGTGCTCGCCCAGATGCGCGCGTTGATGGACGGTTTCATCGATGATCACGCGAGCGGACGCAGCGATGACGACGAGTGCCTGCTCCACGTCCTGGCCCGAGGGCTCGGCAGCGACGGGTTCATGTCGCGAGAGCAGCTGCGCGACGAAGCACTGACATTGTTTTTTGCCGGTCACGAGACCACGTCGCATGCGCTGTCGTGGACGCTTTCGCTCTTGGCGCAGAACCCCGAAGCGCGCTCGAAGCTGGGGCGCGAGGTGTCGAGTGTGCTCGGCGGACGCCTGGCAAGCTTCGATGATTTGCCGGCGCTCGAGTATACGGGTCAGGTGCTGAGCGAGGGCATGCGCCTGTACCCGCCGGCGCACACGGTGCTGCGCGAAGCCGGCCGCGACACGACCCTCGGCGGCTACGATGTTCCGAAGGGGAGTCACGTCGTGGCCAGCATCTTCCATGCCCAGCGGGACGCGCGTTGGCACCCGGCTCCCCTCGCGTTCCGGCCCGAACGGTTCGCGCCTGAGGCGGCCAAGACTTTGCGGCCGGGCTCCTACGTTCCCTTCGGGGCAGGGACGCGCGTTTGCATTGGCAAGCGCTTTGCACTGATGGAGGCGACGTTGATTCTAGCGACGCTGGCGCAGCACGCGACCCTCGATCTCGTCGACCCTCGCGGTCCGGCGGCGAACGCTTCGATCACGTTAGCGCCGGTGGAGCTCTCGATGCGGGTCGGCCCCGCCTTCGCGAGTAAGCCCTTATCGGCGCTCGCCGGGTAGGC
>JAICQQ010000017.1 GCA_025937785.1 Polyangiaceae bacterium | reverse complement strand
CGTGCCCGCCGCGCTCGTAGACGTGCACTTCGGCCGGCACGCCTCGAGCCTGGTACAGCCGCCACAGGCGCCCGATCGTGTCGGCCGCGGGCGCGTCGTCGCCCGCCGTCAGAAAGAAAGCCGGAGGAGCATCCGGCGGCAACTCGGACGGTACGCCGCGCGGACCGGGATAGATCACGATCTGGAAGTTCGGGCGCGCGCTGAGCCGATCGATGGGATCCTTGGCCGCGGGCTCGGCTCCGCTCGCCCCGTAGCTGACGAGCGCCGCCAGCTCACCGCCCGCCGACCAACCCATGACGCCGACACGTGCCGGGTCGACGCCGTAGCTCTCGGCCTTGCTGCGCACCCAGCGCACCGCCCGCCGCACGTCGGCGAGCGCGTGCTCTTCGACGCGATAGCTGGATCCCTTCTCTTTCGCGAGTCGATACTTGAGCGCGAAAGCCGTCACGCCATGCCGCGCGAGGTAGCGCGCTGGCGCCAGACCCTCGGGCTCGAACACCAGCTGCGAGTGCCCGCCTCCGGGGATCACGATCACGGCCGCGCCCGTCGCCGTCCCCAACTTCGGCCGCACGACGCTGAGGGACGGGTGGTGCACGTTCGCCACCCACCAGTCCTTGGCGACCTCGGCTTCATGGCGGCGCTGCTCGGATCCTGGGGCGCCCTCTGGCCACAGCGCAACGACTTCTCGTGTGTCGGAGCCGCACCCGGGCGCACCGACGAGCAGCGACAAGAGCTGGAGCAACACCGCGCGCGGGCTCACCCGTCAGGCTTATTACAGCCGCTCGAACCGGGCTACACCAACCTGCTCGCGTGCCGGCACAGCACGCGTCGCGCTACGTTCAGCGCGATGAACGGCAGCCCGCCCCCTAGCCGGACGTCGTGGCGAAAGATCCAGGACCAAACCATCGCAGCGCTCGAGAGCGCCAGCAGTACGAACGAATAGCGCCGCGCGAGTGCTCCCTCCACACCACGGCACGCCAGAAAGCCGAGGCTGGAGCTCAGCGTGGCCACCGCGCCAGCCCCGAAAGCTGCGACGAACAAGCCGAACGCCTGCGTGCTCGTCAACCACGCGGCGAGCCCCGGCAGCGGCAAGTTGAAACCGAGCGCCCCCACCCAGAGCCACAGCGCCGTTCCCACCAAGATCGGGTTCAGCGGCTGCCTCGCCCGACGCACGACCAACCCGATCGGCACCGCCAGGGCGGCGCCCACCAGAAACCCGGAAGCGGCCCGGGACAGGTCGACGCTGCCGTGCACGATGAACGGGAACGCCAGAGTCACGACAGGCACGAGCTGCAGCAACTCCGCCCACAGCTTGTTCCCCGCGCTCACGCGCGCCCCCCGACTATGGCTGCCACGACAGCAGACCTGCCAAGGAATCGGGCGTGAAGCGCGCCAGCCCGACGATGACCGCCATCAGCGCACCGCACCAAAGGCTCACCTTGTCCTTCATCGCGAACTTGACGGGGTCGTCTTGCATTTGCCCGCGACCTGCCAGCAGCCAGACGCGACCCAGCCAGTACAAAAGCACGGGCAAGATCAGCCAGAGCAGCGCAGGTTCGCGATAACTCGCCTTCACCGCGGCGCTGTCGACGTACAGCACGAAGACCAGCGCCGCGATGTAGCCGCTGGCGGTGCCCATCGCGGTCACCATTTGCAGATCGGTCTTGAAGTAGCCTCGGTTCTTGACTTGATCTTCGCTTTGGGTGGCGTGGAGCTCCACGTAGCGCTTGGCGAACGCGAGACTCGTGAACAAGAACATCGAGAACCCGAGCAACCAGGTCGTCACCTCGATCGCAGTCGCGACACCACCGGCCAGGATGCGGTGGGTGTACAAACCGGCGAGCACCAAGACGTCCACCAGCAGCTGCTTCTTCAAGTAGAGCGAGTAGGTCAGCGTACCCACCAGGTACAAGGCGAGCAGCAATGTGAACTGCGGTGCCAGAAATGCGACCGACAAGCCAAAGCTCACGACCAGCAAGCTCCAAAACAGCGGTGGCCCTGCGACCACCGGCAGCTCGCCGCTGGCAAACGGCCGGTGGCGCTTGGAGCGATGCACCCGATCGGCGTCGAGATCGAGCAGATCGTTGAGCACGTAGCCCGCAGAGGCGCAGAGCGAGAACGTCAGCGCGGCCAGGCTGGCGATCGCCAATTTGTCGAGGCGGGGCACCCCTGCCGCGAGCAAGACGGGAACCAACAACAGCGCGTTCTTCGACCACTGGTGCGGGCGTAGCTGCTTGACCAAGGCCGCCACGAGCCCACGGCGCGGGGCCAACCAGCGCACATGGTCGAGGCTCTCTTTAACGCGCTCGCCTCGAGAGGCACCGACGACGTACCCCTTCACCGCGCCACGCAGCGCCATGATGTCTCGGGTCGAACCGGTGACGTAGTCGAAGCCACCGGGCGCGACTTCGAGTAGCCGATCTCGATCACCGGGTGCGGCGATCGGCTCTACTTCGAGCCCTAGGTGCTGCCCTGCCGCGCGGAGTTCGGGAGTGTCGGATCCAACCAAGATGACGCGTCGCCCCCGCTCGGCGCTCGCCGTCAGAGCGTCGACCAAGTCGTGACGGTAGGGGAACGCCGCGGCCTGCAGCATCTCCGTACGCCGCGCAGACTCCAGCTGCCGCGTCTTGCCCCCCGCGATCAACAGCGGCGACACCAGGAGCAACCAACGCTGGCGCTGCAGGCGCGCGATCAGCCCTTCCCAGGCGAGGTCAGCGGTCAAAAGCGCGCTCTCGAACTCGACGTAGAGGGGTCGACCGCTGTCGGCCTCTTCGAGCAAGAGTGCACTGAGAATGGGGAGTGATTCCGGCATTACTGGAAGGCAACGAAGTCCTCGCGAGGCGCGAAATTTTGCTCGGAAACCCCCTAGCCGGACTGTGTGTCCCGCACAACACAAATTCTGATCACGCCGAAATCCTCCCGCCGCCCGTCGGGCGCTCGACGGGCCCATGCTTGCGTTCCAGGTCCATCGCGAGACACCCTGCGGAGCTCGTTCGCGAATGCCTGCGGCGAGTGGGCATTTCGACCTATCCCGAAGCACGCCTCGCGCACACGGAAAGGCCGCATCACAGCCGAAAGCCGTCGTGTGCGACCTAGACCTACTCATAGAACACTCCATAGGTCAGAGCGCCGAATGTTACGAATGTTACAAGGTTGGCTAAAGCCGCCAATCCAACGCCCGTAGTTGTGTGACGTTCGGGAGAGCCCGTTTTTCTCACGACTCACTACTAGAGGCGGTTAGATATATGGTGGAAGGCACCAAAGAGGCGTTCGGACGCCATTGGGTCCGCTGGCTGACCTTGGGAGGAAGCGTCGGCTTCCTCACGCTCGTCGGCCCCAGTTGCATGTACGACAAGAACAACCCCTGCGGCGACGACCTGGTCGTCAAAAAAGACGCAGATGGCAATGAGCGTTGTGTTTGCCCCCCACAAACGATCTACAGCCCCACCGGCTGTATCGAATGTGGGCCGAACCAAATCGTCCAGGGCACCGCGTGTGTGTGCGATGAAGGCTACACGATGGGAGCCAATGGCACCTGTGAAGAGATCGCTGGCAGCGGCGGCTCGACTAGCACCGGGACTACCGGCCCGAATACCAGCAGCACGGGGTCGAGCGGGGCGGCGGGCGAGGGTGGCGAGGACACGACCACCACGTCGACCACCGGCTCCGCGCCAGAGTGCACGGTGAACGACGACTGTGCACCCGCAGAGATCTGCGCCGCTGGCGTTTGCAGACCGCCGACGGGCTGGGGTTCGCCCTGCAGCACCAATGACGAGTGCGCCGGCTTCGAAGCGGCCTTCTGCGACACGTTCCAGATGGGGTGCACGGTCTCGAACTGCAGCAACGTTCCAGACACCTGCCCTGCGGGCTTTGACTGCTGCGATCTCAGCGCAACCCCCGGATTCGCCATCATGTGCATTCCAACAGGTCCATACTGCCCGACCCCGGCCCCATGAGATACCACATGAATCTTTCAGCATTGCTCGGCTTCATCGCCACTACAGCTTCAGCGTCGCTCGTGACTGCACCTGTGCTGGCGCAACCCGTACCGGCTGAAGCACCCGTTCCGCCGCCCGACGCCGAACCCACGGACCCCGCGCCGGTCGACCCGGCCGACGCGCCGCCGGTCACCGAAGTTCCCCGCGCGGAAATTCCGCCAGTAGAGCCAGCTCCCCCCTCGGCCGAGCCCGCCGGAGGCTCCGCTGACGCAGACGCTGCGGACGCCGCCGCGGAAATGATGGCCGAGGCACAAGCTGCCGAGATCGAAGGCCAGCTCGCGCCCGCAGGCGACATGGAGACGGACGAGTACAGGCTCGATATCTACGGCTTCGCCGATTTTACCTACGGCTACGCGGTGAAGAAGTTCGCGTTCGACGATCCCTACGACTCGTTCGCGGTCGGGCGACTCAACGTCTATCTGGCATCGCAGTTGGGCGACAACTGGAACTCGCTGGCTGAGATCCGATTCACGTACCTGCCCCACGGCGCCGCTCGGACTGACGCGGCGGGCCAAACTACGCGCGACGATACCACGACCCCCGACTACACGGACTTGAATCGTCCCGTGCAATGGGGTGGCATCATCATCGAACGGGCCTGGCTCGAATACAACGCGCACCCGCTGCTCAACATCCGCGGCGGCCACTGGCTCACACCGTACGGCATCTGGAACGTCGACCACGGTTCACCGGTGATCATCGGCGTGCGCAGGCCATTCATCGTCGGCGAAGCGCTGTTGCCCGAATCGCAAACAGGCCTCGAGCTGCACGGTACGCACAACGTCGAACCCGTGAAACTCGGTTACCACCTGACGCTGTCCAACGGGCGCGGACCCGTGGATACGTACTCGGACATGAATGACAACAAAGCGCTGGGCGGGCGCTTGTACGCACGGGCAGACACGGCGGCCGGAGCGCTCCAGTTGGGTTTCTCTGGCTACCGCGGCCAGTACACCGATCGGACGCAGTCGTTCACCATCAACGCCGACGGGGACTTCGCCACGACCTACCCGCGCGTGAGCGAGTACATGGAGTCGAGCTTGGCAGCCGACTTCAAATGGGAAGTGTCGGGCTTCTTGCTACAGAGCGAAGCGATCATGAACGACATCGTCTACGACGACGATGTGCGCCCCACAGATCCGTTCCCCCCACCGGGGGAGCCACCGGGCTTCTTGCCCGACGCGCGGCGTATCGGCGTGTACGGACTCACCGGCTATCGCTTCGATTTCCTGGGCATCATGCCCTTCGGTGGTCTCGAGTACTACGACAACGGCGGGACCCTGTACGCCAAATCGGCGGCATTCTGGGGCGGCTTGAATGTTCGGCCGACTCCCCGCGTCGTACTCAAAGCACAGTACACGTACTCTTGGTTCGTCGCACCGGGAGAAGAGCCCGACGACCTTCACTTCAATTCCGTGGACCTTCAAGCGGCGTGGAGCTTCTAGCCATGATCAGCAGGCGCGGACTACTCACTCTTGGAGCAGTGGCACTTTTCAGCCTGGGTCTGACGGCATCACCGGCGGACGCGGGGACCTCCAGCCAAGAACCATTGGCGATCGTGGTGGCTAAAAACAGCGCTGTGCACGAGATGTCGCTTTACCAGCTCAAGCGGCTCTACCTGGGCGACAGCATGAACACCCCGGACGGCAAGAAACTACTGCCGCTCAACCGTGGGACCAACACGCACGAACGCGTCGGCTTCGACAAAACGGTGCTCAACATGACTCCTGAGGAAGCGGCGCGATACTGGATCGACCGCCGCATCCGGGGTCTTTCGGGGGCCCCCAAGTCGGTCGACCCCGCCAACGTGCTGCAAAAGGTGGTCGCCCGATTGCCGGGGTCCGTCAGCTACGTGCGCCAGAGCGAGGTGACTGACACGGTCAAGGTGATCAAGGTCGAAGGCAAGTTGCCGGGCGACGCGGGCTACCCGGTGAGCGCCGTCGGACGCTCGAACGCGCGCACCAGTTCCCCGAACTTCTTCAACTTCTAGCGGAGCGGAGCGTGCGACGGGGTGCGGCATTGGCCGAGAAAGTGAACGATTGGAGGAGTTCTCGGCGCTTTAGCCCGCGACCGACCGAACCGTTATCACGACCAGAGCCGCGCCCCCGCAGCTCGCTGATTCGACAGCTGCGCACCCGCGCGTCCCTACCGAGCAATGCCTGCGTCATCCAAGACTGATTCCGTCGCCCCCGCTTCGCTGGGGCTCTTGACGGGCTCGGAGCCCCTGGTCACGGACAAGGCGCGTCAGGTGGCGTCCGGCACCCGCATCCGGGTGCTCTTGATGCTTTTCACGACCCTGCTCTTGGTCAGCCTCGCCGGGCTGATGTTGCTGTTGGTGTCGAACATCTTCGATCGGCTGACCCCCTCGATCCGCAAAGATCTCGAGTGGAAGGCCGAACAAGGCGCGTTCGCGCTGTCGAAAGCGATGGAAGTGGGCATTGCCGCCCAAGACAGGTCGCTGATCACACCGGTCGCCAAGTCGTATCTGAAGGACGACGACGTGGCCCGAGTGATCGTGCTCGGAGCCGAGGGTGCGACGTTGTACGAGAGCGGGCGAACGCTGCCCATCGATACCAAGCAGATCTTCGCCGCCAAGCCCGACGAGATCAGCACGGCGCAAGGCATCGTGTGGAGTTGGTCCGAATCGACCATCGAGACCGTCGTCATCGGTAAGGTCGCGCTGGTCGTCTCTCTCGATCGCCTCGAGTCCGGCATCGAACTGAAGCGGAAGATGCTGATCTTGTCGGCTGCCGGTTGCCTGGGCGGGCTCCTGCTCAGCCTGTTGTTCTTCCGCTTCTGGCTCGAACCGCTGCTGCAGTTGATTGGCTCGACGTTCAGCAAGCTCGAGACCACCACCGCGCTCGCGCTCGAGTCGACGCGCCTGAAGAGCGAGTTCATCGCGAACATGAGCCACGAGATCCGCACGCCGATGAACGGTGTCATCGGCATGACCGAGCTCTTGCTCGGTACGCCCCTCGACGTGCGGCAGAAGCGCTACGCGAGCACCATCGCGGCCTCCGCCAACTCGCTGTTGACGGTGATCAACGACATCCTGGACTTCTCCAAGATCGAGGCGGCGAAGCTCGAGATCAAGAAGTTCGACTTTTCGGTGCGAGACCTGGTCGAGGACCTGGCCGTGCTCATGTCCGAGCGGGCTCACAACAAGGGCCTCGAGATCGCGACCTACATTCAGCCGAACGTCCCCGATCTCGTGATCGGCGACCCGGACCGGCTGCGCCAGGTGCTCGCCAACCTGCTCGCCAACGCCGTCAAGTTCACGGAAGAGGGCGAGGTGGTCGTGCGCCTGACCATGACCAGCAGCACCACGCGCCGCGGCGTGTTTCGCTTCGAGGTCGTGGACACGGGCATCGGCATCGAGCCCGAGAATCGGGACCGCCTGTTCCGCGCCTTCTCCCAGATCGACGGCTCGCTGACGCGAAAGTACGGCGGCACCGGGCTCGGTCTTGCCATCTCGCGGAGGCTCGTGGAGCTGATGGGCGGCACCCTCGAGCTCGACAGCACACCGGGCAAAGGCAGCTGCTTCTGGTTCGAGCTTCCGCTCGAGCTCTTGGAGCACGTCGACAGCCCCAAGATTTTCCGCGCCGAGCGCGAGCACGTGCTGATCGTCGATGACAACGCGACGAACCGGCTGATTCTGGAAGAGCTCCTCGATGCCTGGAAGGTGAAACACGCCAGCGCCGCGAGCGGTCGCGAAGCCATGGAGCTGCTCGAGCTGCACCACGAGCAGGGCACCCCGTTCACGACCATGGTCCTGGACATGCAGATGCCGGAGATGTCGGGGCTCGACGTGGCTCGCGCGGTGCGTCGAGACTCGCGCTACGAGCGCCTGCACGTGGTCATGCTGACCTCGCTCGGACCTCACGCCGCTCAGGCCGAAGGGTTACCGCACTGGGTCGAGCAAGTGCTGGTCAAGCCGATCAAGCAGTCCGACCTCGCTGCTGCGCTACCGGGGCTGCGCATCGAACGCGGCTCGGTGCAACCACGCGCCCTACCCGCCCGCGCCGCGAAGCCTACCCTGAACAAGAAGAGCTATCGCATCCTCTTGGTCGAGGACCACCCTTTGAACCAAGAGGTGATGAAGGACATGCTCGGGTCGCTCGGCTACGACTTCGAGTTGGCCGTCGACGGACAACGCGCGCTCGACGCGCTGAATGCCGCAGAATATTCGTTGATCTTGATGGATTGCCAGATGCCGGTGCTCGACGGCTACGAAGCGACGCGCCGCTGGCGTCGCACCGAAGTCGAGCAGAACCGCGAGCGCACACCGATCGTGGCCGTGACCGCTCACGCGCTGGCCGACGAACGCGAGAAGGTGTTGCAAGCGGGGATGGACGACTTTCTGACCAAGCCCGTCCAGGTCGCTTCTCTGAAAGAGATGCTCGAAACGTGGCTCCGTGACGCCAAGCGCTTCGAGGCGCCGGCCTCGGCGCCCACCTCGGTCACGCGCATTCATGCTGCGGCCCTCCCGGACGGGAACGCCGCGCCCGAAAAGCCGGCGCACACGCCTTCTGGGAATCGCGCCTTGCTAGATCCGGCGACACCTCGCTCGCCGCGCATGTGTGAACTGTTCATCGAACACACCAGCGACGATCTCGAATTCATCCAAGAAGCTGCTGCGATCGAAGACGCCGAGTCGCTCCGAGTGCGCGCGCATCGCTTGAAGGGCAGCGCCTTGACGTTCGGAGCGCAGCAGCTCGGCGACAAGGCCGCGGAGCTCGAAGCACTGGCCAAGCAGGGCCACACGGACGTGGCGCCCCAGGTAACGGCGTTGCTCGATCTGTTCAAGCGGACGCGGGTGGAACTCAAGCGCGGCACTTCCACCGTCGAGGTGAAGGCGTGACCGCCGCAGCCACGGCCCCGACTGTACTCGTGGTCGATGACAGTGAAGTCGCCTGCGAGGCAGTCAAGCATACGCTCGCGACCGTCGGCGTCACGGTAGTGGCGCTCAACAGCCCGTTCGGCTTCATCCGCGCCACGCGCGAAGCGCGCCCGGCATTGATCCTGCTCGACGTCGGCCTGGGGACGGTGAACGGCACCAAGCTCGTCGAGCTCGGGCGGCAGCACGCCCCCCCCGGTTGCCCCATCCTGCTCTACTCGAGCCGCGCTGCAGCGCAGCTGCAGGAAGACGCACGTCAGAGCGGCGCCGACGGCTTCATCTCCAAAAGCACCACGGGGCCCGCCTTCGTGAGCGCAGTGCGCCAGTGGCTCAACGGGGCTCGGGTACCCACGCGCTGACCGAGCGAGTTCCTCGACCTGTGTCGCCCCGCCCAATGGTCGAGATGGTCGCTGTCGAGCCCACCAGCCTCGCCTGACCGAGCGCGGGTGCCGAAGGCGGCGAAGCAACGAGTCGCCTCGTCATCGTCGCGACCATCGGCGCCGCATCCCGAGCGCCAGACCGAAGAGCAAGCTCGCCAGGCCCGCAACTCCAGGGGAGCGCTCACCGGGAACGCTGCAGGAACACCCGCCTCCTTCGATGACGCCGCTGACGCCACTGTCGCTGCCGCCCTGTCCCGTCGTGCCGGCGCTGCCTGCTGTCCCAGCCGTACCGCCGTTCGTAGCCGTGCTGCCGCCCGTTCCAGCGGTGCTGGTAGTGGCCGCTCCGGTACTGCCACCGCCGGAGGTCGCGGTGCTACCGCCAGCGCTCGTGCCCCCACTGCCGCCAGCGCTCGTGCCCCCGCTGCCGCCAGCGCTCGTGCCGCCACTGCCGCCAGCGCTCGCGCCTCCGCTGCCGCCCGCGCTGGTCGAAACACCGCCGACACCGGTAGCTTCGCCAGCGGCGCCTCCCTCGCCCGCCGCACCCGCGGCGCCGCCCGCCCCCGTACCCTCGTCGTCGTCATCGGGGTCGTTCGGGTCCCGCTCGCCGCCATCCACAGCGCCATTGTGATTCGCGTCCTCGTCGCCGTCGGACACGCCACCAGCGTCGGTGTCGGGATTGAGAATGCCGGTGGTCGTGCCCCCGCCGTCGGCGTCGGCCACGCAGAGGGCGGCGTCGACGTCCGTGGCTGAGGCGCTGCAGTCGTTCCCTGCTTCGGTGCCGTCTTTCAGGCCGTCAGCGTCGCTGTCGTCATCCACCAAGTTGATGTCGCCGTCGCCATCGGTGTCGTCGCTCGGGTTGGCTTCTTCGCCATCGAGCAAGCCATCGTCGTCACTATCAGCGTCGTTCGGATCGGAGCCGACCGTATCTTCGAAATCGTCGCTAAGACCGTCAGCATCGGTGTCCACCACGCTGTCATCATCATCACCGTTACCTGCCGTGGGGTCGGTCTCGCCGTCGTCGACGGCGCCGTTGAGGTTCGTATCCTCCGAGCCGTCTCGCACGCCGCCACCGTCCGTATCGGGGATCAGCGGCGAGGTAATGGTGCTGTCGTCCGCGTCCTCGATGCAACGCCCGCGGCCGACGTCAGTCGAAGGATCGTCGCAACCCAGCCCCATCTCGGTGCCATCGAACAAGCCGTCGTCGTCGCTGTCGGGGTCGAGGACGTTGATGAGGCCGTCCTTGTCGCTGTCGAGGCTCGGGTTGGGCTCGTCGCCGTCCGGCACGCCGTCGTCGTCACTGTCAGCGTCGTTCGGATCCGAACCGAGCGTCTCCTCCAGTTCGTCGCTCAGGCCGTCGTCGTCGGAATCCGCGTTGCCGGCATCGTCCGCGCCATTTCCTGCGCCAGGGTCGGTTTCGCCAGCGTCGTTGGCACCGTTCAGATTGCTGTCCTCGCTGCCGTCGCTGGTCCCGCCGTCATCCGTGTCGCTGTCGAGCGGGTCAGTAGGATTGGGTTCCGGGGCGGAGGGCCTGCACACCGTGGCATCGGTCTGAGGATGGTCACAAGCGGTGCCCACCTCCGTTCCGTCGAGGATCCCGTCGTTGTCGCTGTCAGGGTCGAGCACGTTGATGAGGCCGTCGCCATCGCTATCCACCTCGGGTTCGGGCTCGTCGCCATCGACCAAACCGTCGTCGTCGGTGTCGGCGTCGTTGGGATCACTGCCCAGATCCGTTTCGGTCGCGTCGGTCAGGCCGTCGTCGTCGCTGTCGGTCGTATCAACGACATCCCAGGTGTAAACGGCAGGCGTGGCATCGGAATTGCCAAGCGCATCGACGGCCCGCACCTCGAGCGTGTGCGAGCCGACGGCCAGCGTCGGCGTGGTGTAGATCGCTGGGCACTCCTCAAAGCCGCCCGCGTCGAGGTTGCACTCGAACGTCGCGCTCGCGTCGTCGGAACCGAACTCGAAGTCGCCCGTGGTGTCGCCCGTCGGGTCATCCGGAGTCGTGACCAGAATCGTATCCGGCGCGGTCGTATCGATGGTCCAGGTGTGGCTCGCCGGAGTCCCGTCCGCGTTACCGGCCGTGTCCACCGCGCGTACTTCCAGCGTGTGCTCGCCATCGGACAGCACACCCGTCGTGAAGCTCGACGGGCACGGGCTCAACGCCCCGCCGTCGATCCGACACTCGAACGTCGCCCCAGCTTCGTCCGAAGAGAACTCGAAGCTCCCCGTAGCGTCGTTCGTTGGATCGGTGGGCGCACTGTCGATCGTCGTGTTTGGGTCGACCGCATCGATCGTCCACGTATGGCTTGCCGGCGTCGCATCCGTATTGCCCGCTTCGTCGACCGCGCGCACTTCCAGGGTGTGGCTGCCGTTGCCGAGCGCGCCCGTGGTGAAGTTCGCAGGGCACGCCACGAAGCCGGCCCCATCCAGGCTGCACTCGAAAGTCGCGCTCGCGTCGTCGGAACCGAACTCGAAGTCGCCCACCGTATCGTTCGTAGGATCGGTCGGCGTGGCGATGAACGTGGTGTCCGGAGCGGTCGTATCGATGGTCCAGGTGTGGCTCGCCGGCGTGGGGTCAGGGTTCCCCGCTTCGTCGATGGCGCGCACTTCCAGCGTGTGTTCTCCATCTGCCAGTGCCTCCGTGCTGTAAGGAGAGGTGCAAGCAGTGAAGCCCGCGCCGTCGAGATTGCACTCGAACGTGACGCTGTCCTCGTCCGACGAGAAGGTGAAGTCGCCCGTCGGGCTATTGCTGGGATCGCTAGGCGACGTGTCGATGGTGGTGTCTGGGGCCGTGGCGTCGATGGTCCAGGTGTGGATCGCCGGCGTGGAGTCGGCATTCCCGACGCGGTCGACCGCTCGCACTTGTAGCGTGTGTTCCCCATCCGCCAGTGCCCCCGTGCTGTAAGGAGAAGTGCAAGCAGTGAAGCCCGCGCCGTCGAGGTTGCACTCGAACGTGGCGTTGGGATCGTCGGACGAAAAGCTGAAGTCACCCGTGGAGCCGTTCGTCGGATCGCTGGGCGCCGTGTCGATGGTAGTGTCGGGAGCCGCGGTATCGAGGCAGATCGTCAGGTTTGCTCCAAAGCCGCTGGTCACCAACCCAGCGGAGCCCGCGGTAGCTCCATTGGTAGGGAACTCGGTCAGGGCGTCGCTGCTGGAAGTGCCACCCGGTGCCCCTGCCACGTTCGTCGCCAACGCTCCGCCGCGGTAGGCGATGAACCCGCCGCCTCCACCCCCGCCGGGGCCTTCGGACTCGTCGTTGGTGATCAGCTGATTGCCGCCCGCGCCCCCAGTGACTGCCGCGGAGATGCCCGACAGCGATCCAGCCTGAATGACGATGCTGCCTCCACCACCTCCTCCTCCAGGAGCGTCGTTGTGCGCCGCGCTCGTGTTGGAGCCGCTGCTGCCGCTGGCCAGCACCACGCCGCTCCCAGAGACGCTGTCGGCGATCAGGAGCACCAGGCCACCGCCGCGACCGCCCGCCCCGGCGCCGCCGTTGTTGCCGTCACCGGCGCCGCCGCCACCCCCGAAGAACAACTGGCTGGCGATGTCGGGTGTGAGCGATCGCCCGCCGAGCCCGCCACGCTCGCGTCGAAGATTACCGTCCCAGCTAGGGCTGCCGGGATTAACGGCGAGTGCATTCTGATCGTCGGCGCCGTAAGTGTAGCCGCCGCGGCCGCCACCGTCGGAGTTCGCGAGTATGCCCGCGTTGGCCACCACGACGGGATCCAGGGCCCAGGCAGCCGATCCCGTCACCGAGTTCAACATGATGCCCTGACCTGTCCAGGACAATGCGCCCTTGGCGCCCGCGCCTCCACCCCCACCCGCGTTGTGGGAGTTGCCGCCGCCGCCGGCATTGGCGGGCGCGCCACGCCCGTACGCACCAGCGGGCAAGTCGAGAGCGGCGCCCGCGATACTCTCACCTTTCTGGCCGCCTGCAGCGCTGGACGCCGAAACGTATGTGGTGACATCGGTGTTGAAGTCCGATGACACGTTATCCGTAGCACCGCCCCTGAAGCCCAAGGCGCTGGCCGTCACGGTGCCGTCGAGCACCAGCGAACTGGCGTGGACGGCCACGACGCCGCCGCGCGTTCCGTTCCAGGCCATGCCGGTGAGCGTGGCCGCCGCCGAAACCGTCAGCGTCTGGAACTGGGGTACGCGAACGACCTGCGCGTTGCCCTCCGTTGCGTAAGTACGGCTCAGCGCGCAGCTCAACTCGATGCTGTTGCCGTCGACGGCGCTGACTTCGACGAGTTCGAAGCTGCCTGCACCACCGAAATCGCTGATCGCACCGTAGCTCGCCTCATCGTCGGTCGAAATGCTGGCGCCCTGCGCCTGATACAGCAGGATCAGGTCGCCCGGAGCCAGTGCCCCGAGCCCCGTGACGGCCAAGGTGGAGGCGTCGTCGACGGTCAAGCTGGTCGCCCCACTGCTCACGCTCGACGCCAAAGCAGCGTAGCCGTTCAGTACGTTGTTGCCGTCGGCGAGGGTCGCGTCGCCGTCTTCAGCCAGTACCGCCTGCGTCTTTTTTGCGATCGGTTCGCCGCCTGCCTGCGCCGCCCCCTCCTTCTCCTCATCTGGGGGTCTTGCCCCGCAAGCGAGGGACGCGAGCCCTGGGCCGAGCAAGAGCGACAGCGCCAACGCGCGGCGCCCCAGTGTTGGGATGGCTGCGGCGCTCAGCAACAGCTGGGATCCTGGGACCTCGGGTCCGAGCCAGCGACGTTTCATGGTTCACCGTCCTTCTCGCTACGCTTCAAGATCTGGAACTCTACGCGCCGGTTGTTCTGGCGCCCTTCCTCGGTGTCGTTGGACTCGCGCGGCTTGTCCGGCCCGAATCCGCGCGACTCGAGCCGTGAAGCGTCGATGCCGTGATCGACCAGCCACTTCACTACCGCGGCTGCGCGACCCTTGCTCAGGTTGCGATTGAGCAGAGCCCCACCCCTGTTGTCCGTGTGCCCATCCACGGCGACCCGCTCTATCTCGGGATGTGCCTGGAGCACATCCGCAACGGCCTGCAGGATACCGTCACTTTCAGGGCGAATCGTCGCCCTGCCGGTGTCGAACTCGACCCGCTCGAGGATCACGATCTCCTTGTCCTTCACGATGACGCGCGGACAGCCGTTCTTCCCGGGAACATCGCTGCGCGGGCCCGGCTCGTCGGGGCAGGCGTCATCGGCATCGAGAATGCCGTCGCCGTCCCGGTCAGGCGGCGGTGGGCAGCCGTTCTTGGCGGGATCGTCGTTGGGCTCACCGGGCTCGTCAGGGCAGGCGTCCTCGTCGTCGACGATGCCGTCGCCGTCTTTGTCGCGAATCGGACAGCCGTGCTTCTTCGGATCGTCGGAGGCGACGCCAGGCTCGTCGGGGCAGGCGTCGTCGACATCGAGAATGCCGTCGCCGTCTCTGTCGGCAGGCGGCGGGCAGCCGTGCTTCTTCGGATCGTCGTTCGGCTCCCCCGGCTCGTCGGGACAGGCGTCCTTTCGATCCAGGATGCCGTCGCCGTCGGAGTCGGATTCTTTGGGGGGAGGAGGCGGCTCGATGGGCGGGGTCCAACCGAGGGAGAACAGGCCGCGCACCTTCGGAGTGCCGATGCCACGAGTCAGCCCCGGCCCAACCCCCAAACCCACGCTGAAGCCCGATTTCAGTCGATAGTGGCCGCCAAATATCAGCTCGATGGACGTCGTTCGGCGTTCGAACGCTTCGCCCCCTTCCACCACCGTGGAGCCATAAGCTTCCGGCCCCAAGAGGAGGCGACCGTCCGCCAGGCGCAGGCCTGCGGCAGCGGCAAACAGTGCCTCGTTACCCGTAGGTGTTCCCGCGAAGCCCTCGTCTTGCGCGCGGTACTGGACGCCCACTTCTGCCGAGTAGGAAAACCAGCTGACCTCACCCGCGGCCATCAACCTGGGTCTGATTCGAACGCCGTCGTCACCGGTGAACGCCGCGGGGTCCCCCGTGGGCACGAAGACCTGCCCCCCTAGCGCCAGAGTGAAGGGGCTCCTGAACTCACCCAACAGTCGAAGGTCGAGGCCCAAACGTAAATCGCCCGTGGCACTCGATCGGGTGCCGTCGAACTGTTCTCCATCCACGACTACATCGGACCCGTTGCTCGTGAGCACGAACGGCATGTTCACCGCCAAGCGCAGCCGATCGAACAGGTTCAAGGAGACGGCCGCGTAGAGGTAGAGCTGGTCCTTGATGATGGCTTCTTGCTCATCTCCGTCGTCGTCGTACAGCACCAGCGGCTTGTAGGCGTAGTCGCCGAGGACCATGAACGAGGGGCGCCCGCTGCCGCGAAGATCGAGCGTGTCCGCCGCGAACCAATCGCTACCGGCCTCGGCTGGATTGTAACGGTTCAGCGCGAAGCCTTCGGTCTGCGAGTAGGCTCGACGCGGTGCCAGGACCAGCAAAAGCGCGCCCAAGACGAGTCCCAGACACAGCGAGCGCAGGGTGAAGGGCACGAGAGGGAGTAGTCGGTTCATCAGAAAACTCGTCAAGCAGGGGACTGTAAAACAGAGAGGATCAGGCGTGTGCTCGGCTCACGTCTGGTGATCTGACGACGACGGATGAGCTCTCGGTGAGATCACCCCCGCGCACGCAATCTATCATGCTCCTTCTCGAGCACCAACCACGGTTTGCGCGCCGGGTGGGTTCGATGAAGGCTCACCTCGCGCCGACTTGAGCGCAAGCCGACAGCAGATTGTGAGCGCCGCTAACGGTTCCCTAAACCGACTGGCCGGGGAGGTCGCAGCGACCGGCGCACACGATCAGGGCATTACTGCTACGCCCCGTGGGCACGCTGGGCCAGCCGTCATCTACCTGATGGCGGCACCGCGGGTAGAGCGACGAACCCTTAGAGATCACCCAGCCAACCTACCAGCGTGGCCAGGGCCAGGGGATCGCCCTCGCGAGGCGCCCACGGGGCGAACTCTTTATCGTTCTCCGGATCCCACGGGCCTGGTTTGACTTCGTAACAAACGGCCGCAAGGGAAACCGCCGTGATCGTGTGCCACACACCGGGCGGGATGTCGATGCCTCGGAGCCCGGCGCGGCCTAGCACGTGCCGCTCCAGGATCTCGCCCTGATCGCCGAAAATGACCACGAGCACCTCGCCACTGAGCACGAGGAAGCTCTCCGCCTTGGGCGGTGCTGCATGACGGTGCGGCGCACAATAGCTGCCGCGCGTGAGGGCGTTGAGGAAGCGATGCGGGTTGTCGTCGGGACCCGAGTGGAAGTTGTGATTCACGCGGCCCCGCAGCGAGGCCTCAGCGCGCGCCCGGACGCGGTCGAGCAGCAGCTGGTTGATCAGTTGGACTCGCGCGGGCATGGCCGGGTTCGCCATGGCGGCGAGCTTACCACTGGCTCGGGAAGTAGTCCTTGAAGAACTTTCCGAAGGGGTGCTCACCCGTCGCGTAACCTGTGAAAATCGGGTCGACGACGCGCGCGGCGCCGTCGATGGCATCCAGCGGAGGATGGAAGTCGTCCTCGTGACGCTTGCGCATGGCGTGCACGTGCGGGTCTTCGTCGGTGACCCAGCCCGTGTCCACCGAGTTCATGAAGATGCCCTTCTGAGCGAAGTCCGCGGCGGAGGTGCGGGTGAGCATGTTCAGCGAGGCCTTGGCCATGTTCGTATGCGGATGCTTCTCGGTCTTGGTATTGCGCGAGAAGCAGCCCTCCATCGCGGAAACGTTCACCACGTGCTTGTCGCGATTGTCGGTCCTCAGCATCAGCGCATGGAGCCGCGACACGAGAATGAAGGGAGAGATCGCGTTGACCAGGTGCACCTCGAGCAATTCGGGCGTCTGGACGTCCTCGGCGCGCAGGCGCCAGCTGTTCATCGGGCGCAGGTCGAGCTGATTGCCGTCGTCGTCGAAGCGCCCGCGGGGGAAGGCCTGGGCGTCGTGCTCGCTCCCGACCTCCGCCAGCGGGGCCAGCGCCCGCGCTGAGAAGGCGTCGCTCTTCACCAGGCCAGCGTGGCCCGCCAGCAGCGCCTTTTGCGCCGGCAGCAGGCGCGCGAGCGGTTCGCGCTCGCGGTCGAGCAGCGCCGCGTAGTACTGCACCGGCCGCTGGATGGTCTGCGCTGCGTTATTGATGAGCAGGTCGAGTCGATCGCTGGTGCTCGCCACGTGATCGGCAAAGGCTTCGACGCTCGGGCAGTGACGCAGATCGAGTCCATACAGAGCAAGCCGGTCCTTCCAAACGTCGAAGTCGCGTTCCTCGGAGTAGCGAAGCACGGCATCTTGCGGAAAGCGGGAGGTCGCGATCACGCGCGCACCGGCGCGCAGCAACATCAGCGTGATGTGGTACCCGATCTTGATGCGCGCGCCCGTCACCAGCGCCGTGCGGCCGGCGAGCGAGCCCTGCGGCGTGCGCTTCTGGTAGTTGTGCTCGGCGCAGCCCAGGCACATCGAATCGTAGAAGAAGTGCAGCTCCGTGAAAGGCGCCTTGCACACGTAACAGGCGCGCGGCTTGCGTAACCGGCGTGGCGGGACCTCGCTGGGCCGCTCGGAGCTGGGCAGCACGTACACGCCGCTCGCGCTGGGCTGCGCCACGCGTGCCTCACGGATCTGCGCGCTCGAGCGCGCTTCGCGATCGTTCTGGAGCTGGCTACGCTTTCGGAAGCGCCGGAACGCCTTGGTCACGCGGCGCTTGTCCTCCGGCGCAGGCCGTGAAAGGCGCCCGGCAGCGATGATCAGCCGCTTCCACTCGTCGGGCGGTAGCTCTGCCAGCAGGTCCGCGTCCCGAACCAGTGCCTCCAAACAGACGACGGCGCGCCGACACTCCGCGAGCGTGACTTGGGGTTCGTCCTGTGCCGGGTCGGTCATCGGGTCACGACGCGCGGCGCTTGCGGAAATCCGGCACCACTCCGCGCTCGACCAGGTCGAACACCGTGTCGCGCAGGGTTTCGCCCGGGTCGCGCGGCTGCCAGCCGAGGTCTTCCTGGGCTTTGGCGCTGTCGCAGTACCAAAAGTACTGGGACATCTCGACGCTGATTTCGTCGACAGGCGGCTCGCCGCCGATGGCGCGCACGGCCTTGTTGAACACCTGGTTCAGCTGCAGGGCGAACTCGCGATGTTTCGGCAGCCGGAGCAGCGGGGCTTTCACGCCGGTCAACCGCGATAATCGTTGCAAGAACGCCGCGATCGTCAGGTTCTTCGCGTTGAGCAGGTAGCGCTCGCCCGCCTGGCCGCGCTCGAACGCGAGCCACATGCCGAGCGCTGCGTCGCGCACGTCGACGAAGGCCATGCCGCCGCTCGGCACGGCGGGGATCGAGCGCTCGAGGAAGCGGCGCACGTCGCCGGTGGATGATTCGCGGATGTCGCCCGGGCCCAGGAGCAGGCTCGGGTTGACGATGACGACCTCGAAGTCGGGGCCGTTGGCGTCGAGCGCCTCGGACTCACCGAAGAGCTTGGAGCGGTAGTACGGCCACGACGCGATGAGCTCGAGCGGGGGGTCGTCGCGCTCATCGAAGATGCGCTTCGGATCTTTGCCGACCGCGATGGTGCCGCTGGTGCTGGCGACGACCGTTCGCCGCACTCCGGCCGCGCGCAGCCCCTGTAGCGCCGAGCGCGTGCCGACGACGTGCAGGCGGTGGAGCTCCTCGGCGGCCTCCCGATCGCGGGTCACCAGGCCCGTCGCCAGGAAAGCGCCGTCGCAACCCTGGGCGCTCTCGCGCACTCGTTCGGGGTCGAGCACGTCGACCGCCGCGAGCTCGAGCGAGCCCAGGCTGCCACCGGACCGGGACACACCCACCACCTCGTGGCCGCGAGCCTGGAGCAACCTTGCCAGGTGCGATCCGAGAAATCCGGTCGCGCCGCCTACCCAGTACCGGGCCATCAATTACTCCCTTGGTGCAGCTGGAAGGCCTTCTGAAACGTCAGCAGCAAGCCCACGTTGTTGCTCTTCACCATACCGCTGATGAACTCCTGCGGCGACGGGGTGTACGACTCCCGTACGATGCGCGTGAAGATGTCCGGAGACGTCTTCAACACACAGTCCGCCTGGTTGATCACCTTGCCGGGATACACTTCGCATAGCTCGGGCGTGATGCGCACCGTCCAGCGCTCGGAGTCGCCGAGCGAAAAGTAGTAGCTGACGGGCTGCTTGACGCTGCCCGCCACGAAGCGCCCCTTGAGCTCCTCGAACACGGGTTCGAGTGTTTCCGGGGGCAGCTCGCTGACCAAGCGCATGTCGTCGGGCGTGAAATCTCTGGTGTCGAAGACACCGCCCGTGCTCAGCGCGCGGACGGCCTTCTCGGTCAGCCGCGCGACCGCTCGGGAGGCGTCGGCCATGCGCATGCCCTGGGTCAATCGCTTCAGCTCCTCGTAGCGCAGGGGTGGCCCAATCCGCGCAGTCACGTCGCGGCGACGCGGCACGCTCGCCCCTTTGGGCAGCGCCGCGTGGGTACCGCCCAGCCAAACCGGCAGGATGTCGATCTTGTGGTGGAGCGCGAGGTGCCCGACAGCGCTCTTGAACTCGCCGAGCTGGCCGTCGGGGCTGCGCGTGCCCTCGGGGAAGATCAGCACGGTCTTGCCCGCTTCCAAGAGACCGCCGGCCTGGCGCAGCGCCTGACGCAGCGAGTTGCCACGGGCCATGGGCACCAGATTCGTGAAGTTTTCGAAGTACGCCTTGCGCCAGCGGTTGCCTTCGAAGAAGTAGTCCTGGGCGGCAAGCGAAACCAGATCTTGGCCGTAGCTGCCGAGCGCGTACTTCACCAACCCCATGTCGAGGTGGCTCTGGTGATTGGCCGCCACCAGCGTGTTCTTGTTGTGCGGAATGAAGGCGCGGCCGGTCACCGTGGTGGAGAGCACCCGATCGTAGAAGCCGTGTTGGGCGACCCCCATCCAGTGCATGGCCGCGTCGCGCAGCTGCGGCGGCAGTGAAAGCTCGATGCTCTCTTCGGCTTCGATGCTCTGCGTGACAGAGCGCACGAGGCTGCGCTTGCTCGCGCGCAGGAAGCTTTCGATTTCGCCGACCGTGTTGCAATCTTGCAGCTTCTCGGCGTCCAGCGTGCGCTCCAGCTTGGCCTCGAGCGCTACCAAAAGCTCGAGCGCCATCAGCGAGTCGAACGCCAGGTCGCCGCGCAGCGTCATGCTGGGTTGGATCTGCGCCGGCTGGCGGCGGGTGATGGTCCCGATCGCCGCGCGCACGGTCGCCTCGACGTTGTCGGTGTGGCTCAACTCCTGGCTGCGCTGCGTGGCCGCGACATCGAGTCGTTCGAGCAGCCGCGCGAGCTCCTTGCGCTTGACCTTGCGCGTCGTGGTGCGGGGCAACTTGACATCTTGAACGGTCGTCATCGCGGGCCGCGCCACGAGCGGGAGCGAGCTGTAGGCCTTCTCGAGCGAACGCTTTGCGCGTTCGTGGCGATCTTGACGTGACAGCTCGTCGCTCGCCGCGGGCACCGCGACGCAGGCGATGCGCTCTCCGCCGCGCCCGTCGGGCACGCCCAGAATCGAGTACTCTTCGACGTCGTCCACCTTGCCGAGCCGGGCTTCCAGATCGTCGGGGTAGATGTTCTCGCCCGCGCTCGTGACGATCACGTCCTTGGCGCGTCCCACCAGTACCAGGCGGTTCTTCTTGTCGAGTTTACCGAGGTCGCCGGTGTGTAGCCAACCGTCCTCGTCGATGCTCTGCGCCGTCGCCTCCGGATTGTCGGCGTAGCCGAGCATGACGTTGGGTCCGCGGGCGAGCACCTCGCCCACGCCTTCGGCGTTCGGCTTGTCGATGCGGATTTCGACTCCTGGAATGGCCTTGCCCACCTGCCCCGCAGGGGAACCCGGTTTGGCTAGCGCCACCGTGAGCACCGGCGAGGCCTCCGTGAGCCCGTAACCTTCTGCCAGATGCATCCCGAGTCCGGCGAACTTCTTCTGCGTGGCCTCGGGCAACGCGGCGCCACCGCTGACCATGAAGCGCAGGTGCCCGCCGAGCCCCTGATGCACGGGGCCGAACAGCACGCGTCCGACATCCACCCCCAGGTTCTTGCCCAGGCTCTGGTTGAGCTCGACCGCGTAGTCGAACACGTGCGAAGCGAGGCTGCCGTGTTCGGCGACCTTGTTCGTGATGCGCCGCTCGAGCATCTCCCACAGAGCCGGCACGCCGATCAGGCCGGTGATGCGCCCTGCTTTCAGGCCGTACTCCAGCCGCTCGGCGTTGAGCTCGTCGAGATAGATGACGCGCGCGCCGCGCGATAGCGGCAGGAGCATGCCGCAGGTGAGCTCGAAGGTGTGGTGCAGGGGCAGCACGCTCAGGATGCGATCGCCCTTCCTGAGCGGGAACAGCGGCGCCAGGGACGCGATCAGCGCCGTCAGGTTGCCATGCGACAGCATCACGCCTTTCGGCGTACCTGTGGTACCGCTGGTGTAGATCAGCGCCGCGACGTCTTCGGACGCCGGCCACACGGGCTCGGTGGGATCACCCTGGCCGTGCAACACGTCGGTCAGCTCGCCAAACTGAACCAACCCCTCGAGCCGCGAGCGCACGCGGGCTTTCACCTCGGCGTCCGCCAAGAACAGCCGTGCCTTCGAGGCACGGGCCAGGTTCTCGGCGACCGCGGCATCGACACCGGACTCGAGCGGAACGACGGTAGCGCCGGCAAACAGGATGCCGAAGAACGCCACCGGCCACGCGGGATGATTCGAGCCGGCGAGCAACACGCGATCGCCGCGCTCGACGCCCGCCGCGCGCAGCCGCGTGGCGCAGGCCATCGAGAGATCGCGCCACTGCCGGAAGCTGATGCGGCTGAGCCCGTCCACCTCGGTCCGCTGCAGGGCCACGGCGAGCTCGTAGCGATCGGCCATTTCGTCGAGCAGCGCGACCAGCGTTTCGTGACGCCGCGGCGCCTTGAGCGGCCGCTCCAGGCGCTTGTCGATCTCGGGGAACACGTGGCGTTCGAGCGCCGGAATGTGGACATCCATGAACCACTCGCGCCAGTTGATGGCTTCGGGGGTCCAGTTGATCAGTCGCTTCTCGTGCTCACCCAGCCGAGCGAACGCCGCGCGCGTGTTGTCGCACCGAAAGCGGTAGTCGTACTGCGCGGTGAAGGGCACGAAAACACCCAAGATTTTGCCTACGCGCTGCTGCTGATCGGCGAACGAATCGATGGCCTTGGCCGTCGGCCGCGTCACCGGCGCGAGCGGCCCAGCGCCGACGGACTTCAACAGGCCCGACAGCGCGCGTGCACCCTTGGCGATGGTCATGGGACCGATCGATTCGAAGGCAGCCTTGTCGAGCAGCGCGCTTTCGTAGTGCGACTGGAGGAAGCTCAGCAAGGGGCCGCCCTTGCCCGTGCGCCGGTAGTAGCGCCGCTTGTAGAGGCCGGTCAGCTCGAAGAAGCGCCGCATCGAGCAGGGATTGCTGTCACTCGACGCCGCTTGGTAGACCGCGGGCGCCGTGCCCTCGATGAGCTCGGCGAGCGCCAGCGTCATGGCGCCGGCCACCATGTCGCACGGGATCACGTCGAGCACGTTGTCCGAGCCGGGGATCTGCAAGCCGCCCTGGCGGACGATGAAGATGAGCGGCGCGCTGGTGTTGATGCCCTCGTTCCAGCCGGGGAACGGGAACTCCATCGTGGACTCGACCACCGCGGGTCGCACGATGGTGTAGGGCAAGCCGCTGCTGGCGATGATCTGCTCGCCGATGCTCTTCGTGTACGTGTAAGTGTTGGGGAAGCCCCAAAACTGGGCGCGCTCCATGCCCATGCCCGAGAGCTGGCCTTCCACGAACTTGCGCTTCACGCGCGCAACTTCCGCGTCGAGCACGGCGCCGCGCGCGGGCTCGCCTTTGTCCTTCAGGTTCTGCTTCGCTTCGTCCAAAAAGCGGCTCTGACGGAACGCGTCGCTGGCGCGATGACGCGCCTGCTCGATCACGTCGAGGCATTCGGCGATCTCGCGATCGGGATCCCAGTGGCTGCGCTCGAGCTCGTCGGCACGCGGGAACGGAAACTCGCGAGGATCGATCTCTTCGATGGGTCCCGTGTGCGACCCCGCGACGTAGCACGTCGACGTGTGGAGCAGCGGTACGTCGCCGAGGTCGCGCGCCAGCTGCACCAGATTTTGAACCCCGAACGCATTGACGTCGAGCGCTTCGTCCAGCGGCGGATCGAAATCGACCACACCCGCCGCGTTCACGACGGCGGCGACGCCGCCTCGCAGATCGTCGCGTAACTCGGGCGACAGCCCGCAGAACGGGTGCGCCACGTCGCCCACGATCGGCGTCACCTTCTGCCTCAGGAACGCCTCGAAATGTTGCCCGTACTGCTCGCGCAGCGGGACCAGCACCTCACTCGTAGCGATCTTCTCCCAGAAGCGCTGCTCGGCGCTCTGCCCCTCTTTCGATCGCACCACCAGGTACATGTGGGCGAATTCGGGGAAGCGAGCGAGCAAAAACCCCCACCAGACTTTGCCCAGAAAGCCCGTGCCGCCGATGACGACCAGCTTCTTGCCCGTGAGGAGGCGGGCCACTTCCAACGGAGGGCGGCGCCCGTTCTGCGTCTTCGAGAGTGCGCTCTCGGAGCTCACCGCTGCCCTCCCACGGGCATCGCCATGTCACCCATCAGGATGGGCGGCACGTGCAGCAGCGTGATCTCGGGCGAACGACCGTCTTCGAGCTTCGCCCGATACAGCGCCTCGTCCATGCTGGCCGCGGTCTCCCACCCGAGCAGCTTCGGAATGTATTCGTTGTCGGCACCGACCACGATCACGCGACCGACGTGCTGCCGCCCGTTCTCGCCCCAGTACCACATGAAGAAGGGATGCGCGGGGTGATAGGCGTGCCCGGTCCGGAACATCTGGATGAAGGCAGGGTTCTTGGCGAACTTCTCTTCGTACTTGTGCCTGAGCACGTGCGCGTCGCGCGTCTCGGGCAAAATGCGGTGCACGAACTCGATGTACGGCGCGTGTTGCTCGTGGTCGAACTTGTCCGTGCAGGGGTGGGTGATGATCATGGTGCCACCCTTTTTCACGAGCGGGGCCCCGCGATACATGTTGAACAGATAACCCTGCGCCAGCACCTGCACCAACAGCGGGTTCAGGTAGGCGTGCACGTTGTAAGGGCTGATGAAGGGGATTGGGCAGATCAGCACGTCGGCTTGGCCCTCGATGGGCACCATGTACTGTTCGAAGCTGCGCTCGATCACCTTCTCGTGCACGGCCGCGGTCTCGCCGGCCCAAACTCCCGTGCAGCCATAAGGCGCGGGGAAGCGGTCGAAGATCGCTTGCCGCGCGCTCTGCGGCAGGCGCGCGGTCGAGAGCACGAGCCCCTTCAGCAGGGCCTTCTCGCGCTCGTTCAGGTCGTCCTCGTTCTTCATCAAGAAGTCGAGGGACGGATCGAACATGCGATTGTTCAGGGTGGTCTCGATGCAGAAAACATTGAGCTTCTGGTTCGCGAGCTTTCCCAGCCGCGCGATGTCGTGCGCGAGCTGGGACTTGCGCGGGTCCATGTAGCTGTCGCTCTTCCTGATCGTGTCCGGGTTGTGGTGAGGGCGCAGGCTCTTGTAGCTGCAGAGCCCTACCGCGACGCTCTTGTGTCCGCCGTTCATCGGCACGAAGTTGATGTTGGCGTAAATCAACAGATCGCTCTCGACGGCGCGCCGGTTCAACTCGAGCACCTCACCCTGCTCGGTGACGCCCACCTCGACCATATTGTCGGGGTCTTCGGCGTCGTGGTTGTACAAGCGCTCGGGCCAGAACTCGTTGAAGATCTTGTCGCCCACCATGTGGCGCACCTCGGCGGCCTTCATGCGCCGATGAATCCCGGTGGCGACGATGATCTCGATGTCTTCGATGCCGTGATCCGCCAACAGCTCGAGCAGAATGGTGAGCATCCGCTCCCGCACGTCGGGCCGCTTCATCGGCGGCAGCGGCAGCGAAATGTCGTCGATGGCGATCGTCACGCGCATGCCGGGCCGGAGTCGGGCGTGGAGCGGGTCGCTGTTTTCCGGGTGACTGATGGCGTAACGAATCGCCGCGTCGACGTCCTTGAGCGGCTCGATCGTGGGCCTCGGATAGATGACGCGCGTACCAGCCGGCAGATCGATCTCGATCAGCTGGTCGCCAGAGAACACGGTCCGCGGAGCGCTGTCGCGCTCCAAAGTCACTACACAGGGGTGATTCATAGGGCTTGTGTCAGGTCGAAACGCGGCCAGCTGTAAGCTTGTGCCAACAGCGCCAAGCGCTTGTCAGGGTTCACGGCCGCCGGATGCCCAACCACGCTGAGCATCGGAACGTCCGAATAACTGTCGCTGAATGCAAAACATTCATCGAGGTCGTAGCCATGCCGCTTGGCATGCTCGCGAATCAGGCGCGCTTTTTCGGGACCGGCCACGACGGGCTTCAGGATCTTGCCGGTGGCGATCCCGTTCTTCATCTCCAACCGGTTGCCGATGATCTCGTCAGCGCCCAGATGATCCGCGAGCTGGCGCAAGACACACTCGAGCGCTCCAGAAACGAAGACCACCTTGAGCCCCGCGCGCTTGTTCTGCTGCACCAAGCTCTTGGCGTAGGGGTAAAGCGAGGGACGAATCACGTCCTCGAACACGTCTTCGGCCAAGAGCTCGAGGCGATCTTCACTCATGCCCTGGTACGAGCTGTAAAGCATCTCGTTGAACACGCGGCGGTCCCACAGCTCCGCCCACGCCATCGTGGGGGCCCTGAAGAAGGCTCTGCCCAACCGGCGCGCGATCTGCACCGGCGTCCCCTGGTTCGCAAGGTAGTACAGCGTGGGGTGCACCAGGTTGGTGGCCACAAGCGTACCGTCGACGTCGAAGTAACTGGCTGACAAGGGAACTCTCGCTGTCCCGAACCGAGCGGGCTGTCAAGGAAACCATCGAACTCAGCTGCCGAGTCCTGGATGCTGGCTCTCTGGCCGATGGCGACGCGGATTCTTGCACAGGGGGCGGGGCCGCGACAGTCCCGCAGAGAGATTGTTTGCGACCCGGAGCTGACCCCACGCGAAAGCGCCTACGCACCGGCGCGAGTCGGCCTCGCCAATTGACAGCGCGGAGCGCGCGGCGCACAACGCGCGTTCCAGCCGACCTCAGCCGTTTCATGAAGATTATCGACCGAGACCAAGAGCTCGCCGCGCTTTCGCCGCGATTGCAAGGTGCACGGCGGCTGTATCTCGATACGGAGTTCGATTCCAGCAAGGCCGGTAAGAAGCTGAGCTTGGTGCAGATCGCTCGCGACGGCGCTGCACCCGATGAGGTCTTTCTCGTCGACGCACTGCGCCTCCGGGATCTGTCGCCGCTCAAGCAGGCCTTCTCCGAACAGAGCTGCGAGTGGGTGCTGCACGCCGGCCTGCAGGACATCGAGCTGCTCGTCGAGCGACTCGGGATCGAGCCGCCCACCCAGGTGTTCGACACGCAGGTGGCGTGGGCGCTCTTGAGCCCAGAGGCCTCCGTCTCCCTGAGCTACCTGAAGTTCCGCCTGCTCGGGTTGCGTACGGGCAAGCCCCACCAAGCCGATGATTGGCTCCGGCGGCCGCTGCCGGAATCGCAGCTACGCTACGCCGCCAGCGATATCGAACATTTGCCCGCGCTACGCGAAGCGTTGGGCGAACGCGCCGACGCGCTGGGGCGGATCCCCGCCATTCATCAGGCGTCGCGCGAGGTAGCGCAACCGGTCGTGTCCACCGAACCCGAGCTCAGCCTCGCCTCGTTTCGCAACGCCTGGCAGCTGAACCGCCGCACGCAAGCGGCCCTGCGCTTTCTGATCGACTGGTACAATCAGCGACCCCCCGACGAGCGGCGCCACGCCCCGGATGCCAAAACCATGATGGCCATCGCCAGCCGCGTGCCGGCGTCGAGCGACGACCTCGCCCGCATCAAGGGCGTCCACCGAGGCTGGGCCATCCGCCACGGCGCGCGCTTCACCCAACTGCTCCAAGCCGCCGCCGACAACGCGAAAGCCGAAGACTTCGTGCCCATCGATCCGGCCCCCTACGCCACATTCGAAGAGTTCCGCATCGAAGCCTGGCTCGGCATGGCCCGCGCCGAGGTCTGCACGCGCGTCTCCGCAGCCCCCGATCTCGTGTTCCCGGGCCGCATGCTCAAGCGCGTGCGCGACGACTTGCTCGAAGGCCGCTCCCTCGAAGAAAGCCTGCTGCACCTCGGCGATTGGCGTGGCGACCTCCTGCGAGGTCCGCTCTACGAGTTCGCCAACGAGCGCCCGCTACCGCGAACGGCGTCGTAGGTTCGAGTCCTACCGCTGGAGCAAAGGAAAAAGCCGAATCCGCGAGCGGCTGGACGATATCCCGGACGTTATCGTCCCCCAGGCGCGACGGCAGGGGGGCGAATGGCTGCCCGACGAAGCGACTCGCCCGCTTTCCACGCCGGATGTAGAGCAGGGTGGTGTTGAAGTCGGCGTGACCGGCCCGCTCTCGAATGTCGTCGTCCGAGTAACCAGCCATGGCCAGGTAGGTGATGCCGCTGGCTCGGAGGTCGTGCATGCGGATGGCCAGCGAGCGGTCGGTGGAGTGGTGCAGCTCGTGGCGGTCGATGCCGGCAGCCAGGAGGGCTGCTCGGAGGTACTGGGGGCGCTTCTTTTCTCGGTTGAAGAGCAAGCCGGTGCCGTCCTGTTCGATTTGCATGGCTCTCAGCATCGGCATGAGCACGTCGGGGATCTCGAACTCGCGGACGTCGCCCGTCTTGGTGTGGGGTCGGAGGGTGCCGTCGCGCTCCGAGACTGCTCGGTCGATACGGACCATCTGATGCTTTAGGTCGATCGAGTGACCCCACTCGAGGCCGAGGACCTCGCCGGGGCGGGCGAACAGGTAAACGCAGCCAGCGGCGAAGCGAGCGAGCTCGAGGGGGGTGTCGGTGTGCCCGACCAGCGTGCCAAGCTCACGGGGGTAGAGCCAGTGCTTCGCCTTGTCGTTCCCGTGGTTGGGGCCTTGCACGGCTAGGGCGGGGTTGTCGTCGCGGAGGCGGAGCTCGGGGTCCTTGCTTCGCTGAAGCTCCGAGCAGAACTTCCGCACCAGGCCCCAGATATTGGCGGCCGTCTTCTCGGTGAACTTGGTGTTCGGATCCGCTGCTCGCTGATCCAGATGGTTCACCAGCTTGCGGAGTGGCTCGGCGCTGAAAGTAGCGATGTCTTCGTCGCCGAGGATGGGCAGGATGTGCAAACGCCACCACGTGGGCTCGTAGTGTGCGGCGGCGAAGTCGGCGCGGCGCGGGAGGTAGATGTGTTCGACGAAATCACGGACCGTACGTCCGAGCGGGCGCTGCTGGATGAGTCGCTGGTACTCGTCTTCGGTGAGGGTGCGACTGCGGAGCTCGTTGGACAGGCCTTGCGCGAAGCGCTTGGCCTCGCGCGCAGTCATGGCACTCGGCAGTGCTACGCGAGGTCGCCGCATGACAACCCCCGCTTGGGTCTGCACGCCAACCGTGACACGCGCAGCGAATCGCCCGGATGTGTCCCGCTCAACCGTTCCGCGACGTGCCCGCCCCACCGCTAGAGCCCTCTGTCCTTCAGGAATCGCTTTGGGTCCATCTGCTTCTTTGCGCGGCGAGCGGGGTCGTTGGCCCGGACGGAAAGGCTAGCACGGGGAGCCACGAATGCGCGCATGTCCTCGGATGAGACGAGCACCAACCGCCCCACTTTGTTCGCCGGCAGCCGTCCGCCGCGCACCGCGTCCAGGTGCCTACGATGCCCGAGCGGCGAGCAGTTCTGGCAATAGACCCGCAGGCGGGCATGCTCTGCGGAGCATCGGCTGTCAGGTACTGCGCTCGGGTAGCTGGTTCCCACCGGTTCCCTCGTCGGCGTCGTGATGCGTTGAACCTCGAGAGTCCTTCGGATTCGCTTCCGATCCAGTTCGCTTGCCTCTGGGTACGGACCTGCGAGTGCGGCGGACGACGAGCCACGCTGATCGAGAATCGCCAGAACCGCGGATTCGACGGCGGGGGAAAACTCAACCACGACGTGGACGGTTTCTCGAAGCACGGCGGCGGCCACCTCGGTGGTCCGTTTCGGTCTGTTGTGAGATCGCTTGCTAGCCACGGGATTCGTTTCCCTGCGGGACGCACGAACGTGTCCACGATGGATTCGCTTCAAAACGAGGGCTCGGCTTCCGTCCGGGACCGCCGCGGTCTTTCGAACCACTTTGTCGGAGATACCCATGTTCCTCCAGCAGTCTCAGCGGGTTGTCGAGTTCTCTGGCCTGATTGAATCGTCCTTTTACCCCTTCGAAGACATCGCGCTTGCTAAACTCAGTTAGTCTTTTGTGACAAATCCAGTCCAATATGTGCTGCGCGGCCTGAATCTTTGGGTCGGCGCCCATGAGGCCGAAGGCCACCAGGGCGTGGTCCACGAAGTATTCACTCATTGCCAAGGCTCGGTGTGTGGTTTGTTCGCCAATTCTACCAGTGAATTTGAGGCGCTCGGCAACGTGGAAGAGGCCTGCAATGCGCACTAAAGCTCCTGTTAACTTGCCGGCCCAGTCGGTGATCGCGCCCAAATCCTCGACTGGGTTCAATCTGGGCTCAAGAGTCTCCATGAATCTGAGCACCGCCTCACGCGCTGCGTCGTCGAAGTCGAGCACCTCCGACTTGATCTCAGTGCCGTCACCGCCGAGGTTGGACGTAGCCAGTAGCTGCTGCAGATGCGCCGTGTATCGGGCGGCTACGTGCGGCCTGATGTCGTCGACGCGTATTCGGCGGTGACCCATCATGTTTTTCGGAACGGAGTACAAGAACCTTCCAAGGAGTCCTTGGCCTCGAAAGCCGCGCCGTTCTGCCAAGCCTCGGACTACATCATTCTGTATAGCCATTCCCAGCGTGAGCGCCGGTCCAGCGATACGGAAGCATTCACCCTTAACCCGGTCAACGTCGATTGGCTCGTTGGCGTGAGCCTTTAGATACAGGTCGAGCGAAGCATTGTCGTTGTATCGACCGGACATCATGTCAAAAGAGCCGCTCTCGGCGTGGATCATTGCCATTCGGCCTCCGTGCAGCGACATCAGATGGCCAAGCTTTTCGGGAGTGATGTCGTCGCAAAAGAACCGAGGTGAGCTCAGGACGTGGTAGCTATCTCGATGGACTGCTGCATTCTCGGCCGCAGCGACGAGGTCGTCGTTGTGTGGATGCGCGGCTGCGCGGTTGGCCAAACGTCGCGCCGCTTCCTCCAGCACCGCCTTGTGTGCGCGACTCCTCGTGATCTTCTCCCGATCCTGCTCAGCAGCGGATCGGGCGAACTCCTGAAGCGGTCGTATGCTCGAAGCGACTACCGCCGACTTCCGTGTCCCGGACGGCAAACCGACAAGGCAGTACAGGTTTGCCGGTTCGATCCACCCTGGCCGGACCTGGAACACAGCCTGCTTGGCGCACGTTGCCGCAAGGACTGCCAGCGCCATCATTCCGGCGAGGTCAACCGGGGTCTGCGTCTCTTCGCCGAGGTCCGCAATCCAGTCCGCAACCCACGTGGGTAGACAAGCGATCGGGAATGGTACCGACCCGGCGGCGGGGCACAGGGATGTCGGAGGTTCCCAGTCATTTGCCATAGCGGCCTCCGCTGACGGTGCGGATGACCTCGACGAGCGCCGCTCGCTCATGGGCGGCCAACGGTGCCCGACGGCCAAAGACGCCATCGCCTTGAGGGCCGACGTTCGTCACGTACACTCGGAGGTCGCCATACCGGTCCACCTCAGCGAGTAATGTCACCAGCACGATGGTTCCGAGGCCACCGATCTCGTCGAGGGTACATGGGTCGAACCCGAGCACCCGCAGAGTTCGTATCGTGCGGCGAATGGATTTGCTGTCGAAAAAACCAAACCATTCCGCCTCGACCCCCTGAGCGGCCGGGTCCAATAGGCGCAGGACAACCCGGGCGATATCTCTGCCATCTTCGGCGTGCTCGTACTTCGCGCTGACCACTTCAGCGCGGTAGGTGGTGTCGTCGTTGTGCATTCTGGCTCCTCCGAATGAGCGTTGGATGTGCTCACCCCCTATGGGCGTTGCAGCAACACTCGGAGACCTGAAAGCGCAGCAAAGAAGCCGAAAGAAAGATTTGACGGTGGCTTACGGCCAGTTGCAGCTGTTCGACAATCTGTTGCAGCAACGGCAGCGATCCGTTGCAGCAACGGCAGTCGTCAATCGCTCCCGCTTTGTCGCTTAGGCCGGTTGGAATGACGGCTTCCAACCTTTGGCCTTATCGTCGAAATAAACGATGTTAGGGTTGCCGAAGCGAAGCTTGGCCCACCGTCGCAAGGCCTCGACGTCGGCGGATCCCTCCTTGATGAGGCCATCCTGTAGCAACGTTTCCAGTGGGTGGCACGCAGGTGCCCTGCGCCCGCGCCTGTCTTTCAGCCCCACTGACCTAAGCGGGTATGAAAGCGTCCCACCCGTTGCCCAGACGTCAGCTAACTCTGGCGGTCTGTCCTTCGTCACACGTCGCGTATCCGCCGGTAAGGTACGATCGCTGTATGTGATGACGAGTCCTTCGTTGCGGATTGCAAGCGTGATGTGGCGCCAGTCTTCGTCGCTCACAGGACCAAGAAGGAACATTGCCTGCTCGATACGGATCCGGTTCAGCACTAGGTTGCCTTTCACGGAGCGGATGGGATCGCGGACTTTGGTCAAGTCCCTGAGGATCTTGCTCAAGCGGGACTTGTATGCGCGAACGGTGCCTTCTGTGCCGAAGGCAGCTTGAGCTCGCTCGTTCGTCACGTGGGTGCCATTCGTTGCGAACATTGCTAACAGTTCCCCGACTGCGTTCAGCGCTTTCCTGCTACCAAGGCCATGCTCCTTGTAGAGGCGCTTCTTCCTGGGGCTTTTTCCGGACGCCCTGAAGTGCAGGGGGGAAAGAGTGATGGTAATCACGCGGTCTTTGGATGACCGCCCTTGCACGAGTGGCGCGCCGTCGCTTGGGACGTTCTCTGCATCTCGATCGTGTATTTCCGTGGGGTCGACCGCGCTCGAAAGCGTTGCCGCCTCGGCCGCGGCGTTAGACGCAGCCGTTGATACCGGTATTGGCGTGGCGAGCGTCGCCAGGGCAAGTTTCAGTTCGTGGACGGGAGGCATCGGAAACGTCGGATCGTAAATCCATTGGTTCCATCGCTTCAGTGCCGTGCCGCCGTGAAAAGCCTGGCTGACGGCGCGCTTTGTCACCACGGACGTGGTGCTCGCCAAGAACCAAGCGAGATAGCGACGACTGACGCGCCCCTGCCCCGCTGCATCGGCGAGCAGACGTGCCCAACGTGCCAGGTCCTCGGGTGTGAATCCTGTGGCCTGTGGCGACGCGGGAACGGTGCTCTCGAGCAAGTCAGCAACAGAGCGCGGTGCCCATCGCGACAACCAAATCGGTTCTGCCGAAAGTGGGGTCGCACCTTGGGCGCCGAATTCCCCGGCAAGTACGGTCAGGACGCATTGGCAGGCGGGGAGGGGGCCCTGGCGCAGCAGCCAAGCGTTGGACGCGCCCTCCTTCGATAGTCCAAGGTGGCGTCGACGGAGGCGCCGAACGAGTTTTCGCAGCACGCGAAGTTCGGGTTCGCCGTCGGGAGCGGCCGCGAGGGCAACCATCGTGAGGCCGATCGTATTGCCCTGCATGGTGAGATACGCGCCCCCCGCGCCGTACGCCAGTGAAGCGACACCCTCAGGCGTGGTCCGAAGTCCCCCCGCGATCAGTTGGACGTGCGGCCACGCCGCCTGCTTCCGAGCAAAGTTCCGACAGAAGCGAACGAGTTGCTCGAGCTTTTGTGCGGTCGACGCGCCGGCAGCTAGACGGCCAATCGCGAGAGTCGCTGATTCCGAAGCCTTGCTCAGAATTCGCACAATTCGCGGATTCTAAGTTGGTATTGCGAATACTGCGAATCTCGCGACCCTAGCCGCACCGGAAGGGGGGGGCGCGTCGAACGGCCGCCGCGTGCTGAGCTGCGTTCTTCTACGCGGTCGAAACCTAGGTCCGCGTAATCTCTTGCGTTTGTCGGAGCGGAACGATCGTCATGCCCTGCTGTAAGCCAAAGACAGCAAGTCGCACGTACGTCGAGCGATCCACGCCAGCGACGGCCGCCAAGCGATCGAGCTTCTCGCGTTCGGCTTCGGTCAGCAGCAACGTAAACCGCTCCTCTCGGACCACTGTGCGTCGGCGTGGCATGACCGTATTCTAGTCCAGAACTGTGCTTTTGCGAGCTCGCTTCTTGGCGCTCCGCGCATTTGTTGGATTCTGACGGTACCGCCATGCGCCCAGGATACCGCGTGCCCAGAGGCTCGCTGCCTCGTAAGGTCGAAGCGCGGCTATCTCCGGCACTGTCATCCGCAGGATGCAGGCTTTCAGATAGCGGCGCGCAGCGTGCAAGTCCGCACCAGACAGTGGGGTAGTGCCGTTGTGAGCATCCTCGGCTACGGAGAAAGCCGTCGATCGGATCTGCGGATCGGCGACCAGGTCTTCGTAAACTGCGATTTTCCACGCGCGGTCGTCGCGCTCCTCCTCGCTGGTCATATAGTAACTATTAGTTAGTAGAGGGGCGCGTGTCCATTCCAACAGAATGTGCATTGTAGGCGAATGGACATGGCCATTTGCACTGTTGCAGACTGGGCTGCGAAGGAGGCATCATGCCGGGTTCAGAGTTGCAGGATTGGTTCGAGGAAAATGACGGTGTCGTTGGGGTGGCCGAATTGTCGTCATTTCTAAGGGAAAACGAGAATAGCGTGCGGCGCTTCGCGCGGGAGAACGGTCTGCGGCGCATCGGGTCGACGTTCGTCTTTACGCTCGATGACGCCGAAGCGTTTCTGGCCCAAGCGGAAGATGAAGACGACGAAGCTGACGACGACGAACTCGACGAGGAAGAAGAGTAGCGGCGTGACCGTCGACAACGGCTCCGGCTAGGGCTAGCTGGCCACCTGCTCAGCACCCACGCTTGCGTCCCAACCGAGTGTCGCTACGCGCGACGCCAGGAAGAAGCGAACCTTGTTCTCCGCGTCGGGATCAAAGATGACGATCTTGCCGCCTGCGCTTCCCGCGCTGACGTCCAGCACGACGCGAACACGGGGCTTCTCGGAGGCACCAAGGACAGCAAGGTCCCCCGGTTTGACGCCGCGCGCGTGCTGGCCGCACTCGTCCGGCGCCATGCCCACCAATGCGTACATTTCGAGCGCAGCGCGGTGCACGGCGAGCCATCGCTCGCCATCGATCTGGAAGCGAGGCGTGCGCGCGACACTGTCCTCGAGGACCTTCCATGCAGCGTCATCGTCGACAATCCACTGCCCAATTTCGGCCAGGAGTTGGACAGCATACCACTGCTCATCCTCAAGCCCCTGAAAGCCGCCTCGCTGGGAGGCCACGCGGATATCAGTCTCGACGTCCCACGCTAGCCACGCAAGTAAACCAGCGACCATCGACAGTTCGATGAAGTTCTCGCCGGCTACTTCGGCAATTGCCCTCGCTGCAAGTCCGTCAGGGCCCCACGCGACCGCTACTGCGGCTGATTGTAGGAGTTGCCACTCGTCGGCTCGATCGACGAGTTCGTGACGCATGCGCCTCCACTTAGGGCGCTGCTCGACGAAGCGCAACGCCCGGATGACGCTGAGGACAGCCGCGAGCTGCACAATGCCGCGACGCGCGCGGTCCGGGGCTAAGGCAAGTTCGAACTGACCGCGCATGCGTTTGACGATCCGACGCACCTTTCCTCGACATGCGCTTGCCAATAGCTCGAAGTCGGGCGCGTTGCGGTCCAGTTCGCCGCCCTGCTCCTCGTCGGCGCCGATTTCCTCTTCCTCGCTGCGAGGTCGGGGCGAGGTGTTAATGGGCAGGTCCTCGCCCAGACGATGCATGAGGGCGTCAAGCAGTACGACGATATCACCGCTTGCGACGGTCCGTGTGCGCTGTGACGCTCTCGTCCTTCCAGCGGCTTCGAGAGACAACGAGGCAGGCGGGGCTGCTGCCTCCTGATCTGCTCCGGTAGCGTCCGTCGTACGCAGCGGCGTGATGCGCACGACGTCGTCGGAGTCAAAGATGACCTTCTCAGCTAGCTTGAGCAGCGTTTGGAGCTCCGCCGGGTCGTCTTCGAGTGCGCCGAGCGCTTGTCGCAGCGCCTTGCGGGTATCGCCTCCGAGGTTTCTTGCGATGTCCTCGGTCCGGTGAACGACCAGGATCGTGTGCTGCTTTCCGGTGCGAGCCTCGAGATATCGCGCGTTGTCACGAATGGTGTCGGATGCGTCAATCATGGCGGCGACCCGAACAAATGCATCGCCCAACGGCGTTTGCAGGTCACCAAACCCGTGGAGGGCGAGTCCCGCTTCGAGCGGCTGCTGCGAGTGGAATCCCATCGGCGTCGGCGTGGCGACAAGAATGCGGCGGGGCGTTTCCGTAGCCGCCACCGCCGCCGCCCTGCGACGCGAAGCTACCACTTCCCATTCTGGCGAGGTGACGGCTGGGGCGGCGAGGAGGGCGTCAATTCCGAGCCGCTGCCCCGCGCCGTTGCTGCGGTCTGCGACCACGGCCTCGGCGTTGCGGGAGTCGGGCGTTGCGAAGAAAGCCGCCACGCTCGGATTCGCGCTACCCGTGACGAGTAGCTCCCGCTGCTCGCCGGCGAACCAGAACAACTTGGCGTGCAAGTAACGCGACCCGCCCTCGCGTCGCTGCGGGATGTCAGGAACGCCGGCGATGTTGACCCACTTGACGCCTTCGAGGTTTATGCACCCGGTTGGGTCGAGCTCCACAGACGCGGGATCGATTCCAATCACGAGCCTCATGGGACGCACCTCGCGTTGAAGGCGCCGCACCATTGCGAGTGCTGGATCGAAGAACGGTCCCGCGACGAACGCAGTCGCCACGTTTCTCGGGACGAGCAGCGCGATCTGCGACCAGAGGTCAGGACCTACGCTTGATTCCGTGAGAAGCAAGCGATCTGACGCACTTGTTCCGAGAGGGCCGTCAAGCCATACCACGCCCTGCTTCACGCCCTCGAATGCCTCCACTACGTCAGGGAGCTGTGTGGGTACAAACTGAGCAAGGTATTCGAACGCTTGCCGGAGCGGTGCGCCACCAGTACGCAGCGCGGTCCCTTCGAGCCTAAAGACGTTGGTGATCTCATCGTTGAGCCCGAACCCCGAGAGTGTGACGTTGTGGCTACCGACGAGCAGCGATCCTTTCGACCTGCCCAGGCGCAAGAACATCCTTGGGTGAAACGCACCGCCGACTTTGACCGGGATGAGCGTGTAGTCGCGGCCGGCGCGACGGGGTCGGAGCTCGTCGATTGTGTACGCCTCGGCGCAGCGGGTGGCGTCGACCATGAGCACGTTGTGCGTGCAACCGGACGCAATGAGTCGAGGTAGCACGACCTCCTCGTAGAAAGGAAAATAGCAGCTGTATGTCGTGAAAACCGATGAGCGGAACCCGTTCTCGGCGATGTGATCGAGCAACGACGTGGCAGCGAGCTCACCCGACACGGCAGGTCTCCAGCTCTGTGCGACCACGGTCGGTCAAGCCCAACACGCCCTTGTCGTACGCTACGAGCCCGAGGTCGCGGAGGATCTGCTGCGCCCTAGTGACGCGAGGGAGGGTAAACACCGGTGCCGGCGCCTCGACCACGCGTAGCTCGCTTTCCAGGGGACGGATGCGGAACGTATCGCGTCGCTCGCCGCGCAGCTTGCGGAGTGCCACACGCAGATGCCGCACAACGCCCCACTGCACTGTGACCCACCGAATCCAGGCTTCAACCGTGAGGTCTGCCCAGTCGTTCTTCGCCGCCTGCCGCAGTGATAGTAGGTGGATCTCGCCGGGGTCGAATGATTCCGAGTTGAGTTCGAAGTCGGCATAGGGATATTCGTCGACGCCGCGCGCAAGAAGCGCCAGGAGAATGGCGACACTCTCCTGCGCGATCTCTTCCAAGTTTGTGTCATCGTCGAGGTGGAGGTTTTGGACGCGCCAACCGCGTTGAAGCTCGTGGTCTTCGTGCTGCCAATCGGTCAGCGGTGGTAGTTCGGCGCGAACACGCGTGACGAGGGCAGCAAGCGACAGCGTTAGATCTGCGCCCATCGAAGCAAGCAGTCGCACCGCGATGTCGGCGGCGTCGCTGGCCTGCCGAATGCTGTGCGCCTCGTCGCGCTCGATGGCCCGAAGGACGGCTGCAAAGAGCCCCTGAACCGCGATCGACAGTAACTCGTTCCGTTGGTATGTCCCCCAACCACGAAGTGCGCTTTCGTGCGGCTCGGCGACCTGCCAGGTCGAGCCATCTACGAGCGCGCCTGCGTAAGTGCTGCCACGCAGAAGGCCTTCGAAGGTGTATTCGGGATCCCGCACCGTCTGGCTTGCGAGATCAAGCATCAATCCGAGCGAGGCGCGGCGAATTGTTCCCCCGTTTTGGCGGAAGGGCTCGGTGCGCGCGAGGAACAGGTCGAGCAGTATCTCATGCTCCGCAGCGCTGGCGGCTAGGCCACAGGGACAGAAGGTGGCCAGTTCGTCGAGCTCCTGCCCCGTTGCAGTTGGCTGCTCTAGCACGCGGAAGAACGCATCTGCGGGGACTGCGCTCGCGAAGGCCTCTGCGAGCTTTCGCCCAAGCTCCTTGTCGTAACCGGGGTAGCCGGCGCTCTCATGGTGGTCGAGCACGCGAAGATCTCGAAGCGGCCCGAAGTAGTACTGGCCTAGTCCGCCGAGGTGGTTCTTGAAGTAGCGGTTCGCGCCCTCCGCGGTCGTTGCGTAGTCGCCCAGGGCGAAGCAGTCCTCTTCGATGCGTAAGAGCCTTTCGCGCCCAACCATTGCGCGGCCGTGCCGGCCTTCGTCGGTATCGCCGAGGATTCGGGCGTGACGGATGGCGACGAGCGCGAATAAGCACTCCGCGCGGCGCAGCACCCTTCGGAATTCATCGAGAGAGTGGCCCGTGTACCGCTGTTCGAAGGCCCAGATGATCCATGGGTAAAACGAGTAGTAGCGCGCGCGATCGGTGACGTTGGTGATGCCAGGCAGCAACTGGGCATACAGTGCGATGCACGGTGCTTGCACTCCGAGGTGGTCCAAGCCGCGGATTGGCTCGGGGGGCTTCACCCATGCGACGGTCTCGAGCGGTGAGGACACTACGCTGCTCCTTCTTTGAATACGCGTTCCCGGTGCCAGGGCAGGTATGCGCGATGGCTATCCGCGAGGTTACGCACCCGAAGCGGATGAGCGATGCCGAGCACCGAGCGGGCAGCGGCGTCGAGCGTAGCGCTTACAACGATCGAGCCATCATCGGCCACCGTGATGAAGCCGTTGTCGAAGGCTGCGTCCAGGTGCGGAGCAAGCAGAATGCCATTGTAGACGTCCAGGCGTTCGGCGTCGGTCTCGCAGTCGGCCCAGGGCTTGATGTGGCTTGCACGGAGCAGTGGCGGCACCGCAAGCCCGGTGACAGCGCATCGCTCCTCCCAGAGGTCTAGGAGGCCCTCGCGGAACAGGTTCTGGCCCACGCGCTGGATTACGAGCCGCTCGGCCGCCGTCGTCTTGGGTAGCAGGGCGACCTGCTTCTCAAAGGTGTGGAGAAGCTCGTTGGGCAACGCCCTCGAGAGTTGGAACGCGCGTCGGAGGAGGCGGTGCAAGGCGGGCACATCGGCTACCGTGCGCCCGCCGGCGGCGCCACGTGGCATTGGCGCAGCCATGGGCGTCCCGTACTCGCCGAGCGCGCGGGTGACGTTCTGCTGCGAGAACGCGGCGAGTAGTATCGTTGGGCCCGCCTCATCGCCGAGCCCGGCCGCGTTTCCGAATGCGCCTAGCCATACCCGCAACGGGCACTGGGTGCTCGCAAAGATGAGCCAGTTTCCTTCGGGTGCCAGCGCTTGGTCGAAACCGTTGTCCGTGGCAGCCTTTTCGAGGCGCGAGACCACGATGGGTGAGACGACCATCGTCACTTCTTGCGTTCCTTCGGCTTGGGCTTCGGAGCGATCCCAGTTGCGGCGTCGATGCCTGCACCCACCACGAGCTGGTTCCGCGCCGCTTCGATGGCACGATGCAGCCGCTCCTCAAGCACCTCGCGCGGAGGCAATTCCGTCAGGTACTCGGCGACGTGGATACCGCGTTTGTCTAGGCCTAGGTACTCCACCGTTTCGCGCTTCTTGCCCGCACACAGGATGATGCCGAGCGGAGGCTGCTCCGACGGCTGTCGATCGTGTCGGTCGAGCCAGCGGAGGTACAGTTCCATTTGCCCGGAGTCAGCGGGCTTGAAGTCGCCGATTTTCAGCTCGATCGCGACGAGACGCTGCATCCGCCGGTGGAAGAACAGAAGATCGAGGTAGTAGTCGTCGCCATCGAGTGTGATGCGCTTCTGCCGTTCGACGAAGGCGAAGCTCGCACCGAGTTCGAGGAGGAAGCGCTCGATCTCCCTAAGGATAGCCGACTCGAGGTCCTTCTCACTGTAGGTGTCAGCCAATTCAAGGAAGTTGAGCATGTACGGATCACGAAACACGAGGGCCGGCGATAGTTCGCTCTTCTCGCGCAGCGTGGACAGTTCCTTGCGGATCAGCGCCTCCGGCTTCTTCGAAAGGGCCGTGCGCTCGAAGAGCATGCCGTCGAGTCGGTCTCGGAGGGCCCGCGTGGTCCACCGTTCCACTCGGCACATCTCGGCGTAGAACTCACGCTTGAGTGGATCCTTGATTGGGATCAGCATCGTGAAATGGGTCCACCCCAATTCTCGCAGCAGGGCTGCGACAATCGCAGTGTCAGGGAAGACCGTCGAGAACTGCACCATCCGTCGCAGGTTCTTTTCGCCAAAGCCGCGCCCGTACCGGGCCTCCAATCGCTTCCCGACGGCCGGAACGACCCGCGCCCCGTACTCCGCTCGACGTCCCTCCAGCACCTCCGTACGGACGCGATAACCCATCTGCCAGTAGAGCGTGACGAGGCCGGCGTTCGCGGTGACGGCTACCTGCTTCCTCGCTGCGTCGATCATCGCACCGAGCTCATCCACGAGCAGCGCGACGTCGGTGTCGATCTCGAGGCCTGAGCGCTTCTGGCGGGCGCTGCGCGATTGTCGCAGCGGTGCTACGACTTTCCTGGCTTTCTTCTTCGCTCGTTTCGCCGTCATAGGTCACGCCCCAGGAGGCGAGCCTCGGCGGGTGCCCCCTTCAACTTTAATCGGACGCGGTCGTCTCCCACCAGCTCGTCGGGTGGCCGGGAGGTCGTTGTCACGATGTACTGGAACAGTGGGGCACCGCCGACGTCCTCCAGTTCGTGCATGAGGCGGAAGAGCTCGTGGTAGATGCTGAGCCCAAGGTCGGAACTGCGGGGGCTGTCGTGGATCAGAAGCGCAGGGAGCTGGGTCGCACCCTCGATGCTCCGGCAGAGCGTCGCGAGGTCGAAGGCAAGCACCTTCACGAGGTCGATCGCGGGCGTGTTGCGCTCACCGCCGAAGTCGACAACGAGCTGTAGGCCGTTCCCGTCCTGATGCACCTTCCCGCTTGCCGTGGGGAGGCGCCCAAGGAGCCGCCGAACGAGCGGATCGAAGTGGGAGCCAAGCCGACTGAACACCAAGGCGTGCTGGTCTCGCTCGGCGGCGACCTCCTTCTTTAGCTTCTTGAGTTGCTCGTCGAGACGATCGACCTTCTTCTCTGCCGCCGCGTGCTCGCTGAACAGCTTCTCCAAGCTGTCGACGTCGTCACCGGTGCGCCTTACCGCGTACCAAGCCTCGGTGCGCTCGTCGCGGAGCTTCCGAGCAGCGGTGAGATCCCTGCGTGCCTTGTCCCGCTTGGCATTCGCAGCAGCGAGATTGAGGCGAAGTCTCTCGACGGTCTGCTTCGCCTGCCGCTCCTCGGCCTGCTTCTTGCGGAGATCCTGGGCGTTCTTCGCGCGCCGCTCGTGCAGTGACGTGAGGTTGGGCAGCTTGTGCGAGAGCTTGCAGCCCTCGGCCAGCCCGCGGTCAATCGGTACCTCGCAGACCGGGCACATCGGAGCTTCCGCCTCGTCAATGGTCGCCGAGAGCCCGGGGGTCTCGCTCTCGATCTGCTTGGCAACGGCGGCTGCCGTGTTCGCCTTGCCCTCGCTGGACGTGATCTCGTTCGTCAACCGCTCGACTTCCTTCTGCGCTTCGTCCGCCGCCGCCTCGAGGTCGGGGACCGATGCCATCTCGCCCTTTGCGTCGACGACGGCGACCTTCGCGACACGACTGCTCGCGGCGTTGCGCAGGAACGGTCCGAGGAGGTCACCGTCGGGAATCGCCTGCCCTTCGATGCCAATCTCCTTCAGCAGCTTCTTGAGGGCGTTCTCGATGAGCCAGCGCCGTCGCTCGACCCCGCGGGCCTCATCGTCGCGCTCCTTTTTGAACTTCGCGAGTTGGGCCTCGAGGTCACGCTCCTTCGGGGTGATGGCTCCGATCAGGGCGCGAACGACGTTGGTCGCGTCGCCCGCGGACATCCCGTGTGCTGGCGACCCCGACTTGCCGCCGTCTACGCGCCATTCGGTCACTTTGCTGAAGTGACACTCCTGGTCTCGCGACAGCCACGCGAGCGCAAGAAGCCACGCACGCTCGGGCGCATTCGCTACCAGTGCGGCGACGTCCGGCGTGACGAAGCGCTCGGCAAGCATCTGGACGAATGGTTCCATGCCCGTGGCTGCCATCTCGGACGAGATGGCTGTCTCCAGCGCGGCTCCCTCCAGTACAAGGTCATGCCCGAACACGCCGATGGAGCGCACTACCGCCCACGGCTTGCCTTCGACGATGACCTCAACGCCGACGCGACCGTCCTTGAAGGCGCTGCTGATCTTGGTGCGCAGCACGTCGGACGCGAAGTGCGGCTCACCCATGCAGTAGCGGAGCAGGCGGCACACGAGAGTTTTGCCCGCACCATGACCGGGTCCCGGCGGTGGCTCGTCGCCATCGCGTACGCCGCGGTCAACTGGGTCGGGCGACCAGATGATGTTGAGCCCGGGCCCGAAGGTGCAGTCCTGGATGGGTTGCCCCCCGGGCCCCGGCCATATGGCGAACCGGCGGAACCAAAGGCGCGGCTCGCGCGCGCCCTCCTTCGGCTTCACCTGCAACTCAGGTGGTTCGAACATCTCACGCTGCATTGGCCAGCCATTGCTGCACGTTTGTGGGTAGCTTCAGGATGATCGTATCCACCTGCGTCGACTGCTGGAGTCGACGCAGCACGTTTACGACGAAGTTGGCGCGACCCTCGGGCCATCCGTTTGTGTCGATGGCGTCGGTGGCGGTGCCGAGTGTCCACGTACTCTGCTGCAGGTCTTCGAGCAAGCGCTCGCGACCACGAAGGCCGGTCACTGCTGGTCCCCACTCCTTCGAGGTCGCGTCGATGGACGCGCTCGCGGCCCTTTTTGCGTCGCTGCCGACGACGCGGGCCCATTGCGCTTTCTCGGTTTTGCTGAGCATCGGAGCCAGAAGGTGCGGTTCGAGACAGAGCAGTGATGCGAGCCGCGCTTGGCGCCGGTCCATTGGCGCGCCGTTAACCTTCAGTACCGCGATGAGGGTGGCCTGGATCTCGCCGCGCTCCATCGTGCGGGGTCGCATCCACGCGTTCGCGGCGACGGCTGCGAAGTCCGCGACGACGGCGACAGCCGGAGCGGGGAGCGAGCGCACTGTGGGATTGGCCGACAGCTGGATACGCGGCGCCCTGCTCGAACTCGCGAGTTCGTCAAAACGATCCAATATAAGGGCCTTCGTGCGGAACTCGCCATAAACCTGCTCATCGTCCTTCCGAACTATTGGGAACGTGTCGAGCACATATTCCAGTTCATCTCGATTCAGGCCATAGAGAGCCGCCAGCTCCGCTTCGATCTCAGCGCGCAAGCGGAGTCGCTCTTCGACGTCGCTCGAACCAGGAACCTCGTCGGTCCTACGCTCTGGGACCACCCCGACCTGCGCAAACTCGTCCCAAAGCGCATTCATCTCGGGCCCCGTACATGTAAGCCGGAGCGCCCGTTCCACCAGCTTCCTCGCAACGATATCGTCGCTTGAGAGCCGGGGGAAAGGGAGGCTGTCCAGAATCGTGAGGGCCATTTTGAGGCTTACCTTCATGCGGACCAGGAAATCCATCGTAAACGAATTGGCCGCAGACAACCAAAGGAGCAAATCGAAGTTGGCCCACGTGGACTTCATCAACACAGTGGGGACCTTGTCGCCTGAGATGCAATCGCGCGGGAGCATCGCAGCTACCAAAGTGCGCTCGTTAGTGGGACTCGCGACGTCGCAGAAGCCGACGCGGTACTGGCCCATGCGTAGCTTAGCCTGGTCCGGCACGCCCTCGGAGTGGACGTACCACTGCGGCTGGATAGACTTCTGCTGTGAGCCGAAGGGTAGGTCCTCCCATACGGCGGAGCGCGCTCGCCCCGATCTGTAGCCCTTCGCGCGGTGATCGTACTGCGTGATCATCCGTCCTTCATAGTGCGGCAGTGCAGAGCGATTTTCGGTGAGGAGCTCCTGGACATGGCCGCTCTCGAGTTCCCGTAGGTAAAGGCGATGGGCTGTGCCGGCGATGACGTGGCCCAGAGGCGGGAAGCGCGCATACATGTTTCGAGCGATGTCGATATCGAGCTGTCCGCGGAACTCCATTACGGCCAGCGCGTTCGGGGAGAACTCAAGCACCATCGACACGGGCAGTTTCAGCGCATGTCCCCCTTGAACTCGAGCGAGCGCCTCAAGGGAGCGAATCCAAAAAGCTGCCTTGAAAACCTCCGTCATCCCTCCCTTCTGCGCGGCGTAGAGCGAGAACTTGGCGCGCGAGTCAACACCAGGAAACCACACCTCTTTGGCGTTCTCGAAGCCATAGAGGATGTCGAGACGGAAGTTCTCGAAGAGTTCCTTGCGGATTGCCGCGCTGTTGGCGCCCGCGTACAGACCATCAGGCACGACCTGGGCAGCGAACCCGCGCCGCTTCACCAGTCGAAGTGCCTGCTCGACAAAAAGCCGGTAGAGATTGAAGTCCCCCTTCCCGAGGTTGCCCGGCGCGAACAGGGTGAAACGGCCAGACTTCTTGAGGAAGAACGCCGACGCGAAGATGTGTCGACGATTGCTCCCCCATGCGTTAGCGACTCTGGCGTCCTTCAACAGTCGGGCAATCGTCTTCTCCTGCTCGCCCTTCGACTGGAATCGGATCTCGGGCTCGTAGACGGAGAAGAACTCCTTGGCGTCGGGGCTGAGCGTGTCCCACGGCGGATTGCCCAGAGCGACGTCGAAACCACCCTTCGCGAACACCTGTGGGAACTGAAGGTGCCAGTGGAAGAAGCGGTAATGGCCGGTCACCTCTTCGACGGTCTTTGTCGTGGGCGCGGGCGTCTTCCCTTGGCAGTCGCGGAGCTGCCGCCACAGCTCGTTCGTGGGCGCGGCGTCGGTCAGCTCGCCGGGCTGCTTCGGCCAAACGAACGCGGCGCACCACGCGTCAGCCACGAACTTCTGGTGGCGGTACTCGGGCGAGCCGAGGATCCCGTCCCAACGCTCCTCCTTCTTCGCCAGCGCTTCGACGTTTGTGTCGCTCGCTGCATCAAGGTCGGCGACCGCCCGTGTGACAACCTGGGCCTCGTTTTGCGTCGTCTGAACAACGAACGACAGTACTGTCTGCTCTTCGACCGCGTGCTCCTTGTTCCGCTTCTTCAGCGCGCTCGCCGCCTTCTTGTCGTCGCCTTCGATCGGGTCCCACGCCTTGTCGGGGATGCCTTTCGCCATCAATTCGGGCGTCGTGCCGAGGAGCGCGTTACCATGCTGGATGTGCGAGTTGAGGAAGGTGAGCGGCAGGCCGGGCTCGACGGCCTCCATCCAGAGGCCGACCTTGCACAGCTCTACAGCCATGGGGTTCAGGTCGACGCCGAAGATGCAACGGCCGACGACCTGACGAAGAGCGTGCCGGTACTCGGCTGCCGAAGGCGTTCCGTTCGCCTGGAGGCGCGCGACGTGCGCGGCGAGCCTGCGTGCGGCGGCGAGGAGGAAATGCCCTGAGCCACAAGCCGGGTCGACGATCGAAAGGCCGAGCAGCGCCTCGACGGGGTTGCCCGGGTTCTTCGCGATGGTGTCGGCGATGACGGGCTCGAGCGCGCTATCGAGCAGCACTTGCACGAGGCTGTCGGGCGTGTAGTAGCTGCCCGTCGTCTTTCGGGCGTTGCCTTTCGTCTCACCACCGGTGGCGAACGCGAACTGACGCCCGTCCTTAGCCACCTGCGGGACGAGCTCGAGGAGGCTCTCGTAGACGCTGCCGAGTTCCTCGGGTCCCATGTCGCGCCAGTTCACGCGTGAGAGGCTGCCATCCTGACGCAACCAGGCGAGCTTGAACACCGCGAGCAGCAGCGCACGGTTCTCAAGGTTCGCCCTATCGAGCGCGGGGCACTGGTTCGCGGCGAAGATGCCCGCGAGCGCCGGGAGCCCGAGGCGTGGCTCGCCGGCCGCAAGGCCTCGACAGACGACCTTTGTCGCTTCCCAGAGGTCACCGAAACGATCGTGCGCGCTGCGCTTCACCGAGCGCTCACGGAGGCGGCGGATGCCATAGCCGCCAGCGTAGAGCGCCTTCGTCGCCTCGCTTGTTTCGTCGGGATGAAGGAGCCCGCGCTCCTCGACAGTGAGCAGGAAGATGAGCCGGTAGACTAGCCTCAGGAGCTGGTTGAAGTACTCCTTTGCCGGCAGCGCGCCGTTCTGCAGCTCGGCTCGCAGCACTGCGTTCTGGGCATGCGATAGGAAGCCCTGGCCGAGGGCCACCAGCGCCTCTTCGACGCCGCGCCGCAGGTGCTCGCGGGCGCGCGTGCCTTGCTCCCGGCCAGCGCTGCGCCACGTTTCGAGCGCGCAGTCGGTGACGGGCTGGTCCTCGCGACCGAAGCGCGTTTCGTGGCAGAGCAACCAGACAGCCGCGAAGTCGGCGTAACGGTCCTCGGTGAAGATGCGATGGAGATCGGCCTCGATCCATGCGGGACGCGTGAGGCTCGCGTTGTCGCGCACAATGCGCAGCGCGACGCCATCGCTCGCGATGCCCCAGAGCGCGCCCTCCTGTGCGTTCAGGTACTCCTGGGCAAGGCCGAAGGCGCTGCGTCGGCGAGCGCCATCACCGAACGCTGGCGAGAGCGTGTCGAGCCCGCTGTCGGCTGTCGCTACGACCACCGGCACGCGCCCGGCGAGCGTTGCGTGGCCGATGGGGTACGCGCGCTCCTGGATGACGGCAGGCTCGACGGGTGTGAGCGCAGTGAATCCAAAGGCGTCACGAAGCATCGCGAGCACGAAGCGCTCGGCGGTGGCTTTGGCGTCGGCCTTCGCCTCGCGGCCGGACTTGAAGTCCACCCAGTGAGCCTGCGCGATGCGCCAGTACCGGCCGATCTCGTCGCGGAGGTTCAACCCCTTATGGATGCGGTAATCGGCCTCGGCCTGGGTGCCTGCTTGAAGCTGGGCAACCTTCGATAACCACTCGGGCGACAAGAGGCCCCCTTCAATCGAGAGGGCCTCGAAGGCAAGCTGCGCCTCGCGGGCTCGTGTCTTTCGCCTGGCTGCCATGATCAGTTCGCTGTCTTCCGGCGGCGCTTTTTGCCGGTCTTCTCGTGAATCCGCTGATGCCACTCCGTGACCAGGCGGCGTGCGTCATCCCCCAGGGAGAAAGCATCGAAAACCACGGTATCGAGCGCAACTCGGTCTGCTGCGGAGATGCCTGAGTTGGCCGCGCCGAGTCTTTCCCCCCAGGTGTGGAGCTTGCGAGTTGACCCGGGGAGGTCGGTCGTCGGCTCTGGAATCGATCGCAGGTGCCCGATCTTCACCTGCGGCATGATGGGCTGACGTGCGTCCCGGAATCGCGCGTAATGCTGCCATCGGACCAGGGCCGAGTTGAGAAAGGCCACCAAGGCACACGGCGACCAAGCGTCGTTCTCAAAGCCAGCAAGCAGCGAATTCCTGAACCCGAGTCCATCGGACAGCGCTGCGATAGGGTACCGCGCGGTGTTGCGCACGACGAAGCGCACGGATCGATACTCGTCGGCGCTCCGCATGCGAGCAGCGAGCGCAACCGGATCAGCGTACATGCGCGGCGGCAGGCGCTGGAACTCTCGGATGTCCGTTCCCTCGCGGAGTGCGAATGTGTAGCGCCCTTCCGCATGCGGTGACTCGATCATATGCTCCTGAGCGTCCACGTCCGACTGAAACCCGCGCTCCCCGAAGAGATCTCGGGGCAGCCGCGGCGTCGCGTCGAGACGCGCCAACAACGCGCGAGCGACGTCGTTCAGATCGGGACGCTCCATCAGCCACGCGGCGCCTGGCGGGTCGTCCTTTCGTCCTCCGTCGACTCGGCGAGAGGTGACCGCCATACAGGGCTGAGTTACACCCGGGAACTGACCCTCACCAAAATCGACAAGCGGTTCAGGAAGGTCGCACAGTTCGTCGTGAGCACGCCGCGTGGGTTCATACTTGGGGAGCTCTGAGACGGACGCGGGGATGATGAGCCCGAGCGCACCGCCGGGCCGCAATAGGCGCCCCGCCAGGCCAACGAACATGCCATGCGTCGTGGGGTAGCCCGCGAAGCTCGCGTACGTCGCCTTGCAGAACTTCTTGAAGCCAGGTTGCAGCGGCTGCGCCGCACGCCCCGCATGGGCAATCCATGGCGGATTCCCGAGGGCGACGTCGAATCCGCCTTTTCCGAAGATGTGTGGGAAGGCGAGATGCCAGTGGAAGAACTGAAACTCATCTCGCAAATGCGCTACGCGCGCGCGTAGTGTGCTGGGAACGCTCTGCGGGTTCACCTGGGCACCGCGAAGGCGCCCTTCTGTGGGCGCAACGTCGCGGGTCTCCGGCTGCAGCTTCCAAACGAACGCAGCACAATACATGTCCAACACCAAACGCTGGTGCTCATATGGGATGCTCTTCACCAGTGAATCCCACTGCTCCGCCTTGGCATTCACGTCGCTCAAGCTGTCATCGGAGACAGCTTCCATCTCAGCCACGCCTGCTCGAAGCGTGCCAAACGCGGACTGCGGTAGACGCTCAAGGTCCAGCGCCAGTTCGGTTCGCTCGCGGTCACTTTGCACCCGAACCGCTTTTGCTATTCGCGCGTCATCGCCCTCGACCGCGTTCCATGCAGCTTGAGGAAGGCCCGTCTCGAGCAACTGTGGAGTTGCGCCGAAGAGCGAATTGCCAACCTGGATGTGCGCGTCAAGAAACGATAGAGGGCGCCCAGGCGCGAGCGCCTCCATCCAAAGGCTTACGCGGCAGAGCTCCACGGCGAGCGGATTCAGGTCCACGCCAAAGAGGCATCGCCCCACCACTTGCCGCACTGCGTATCGGTAGTCCGCGGGGGAAGGCGATCCCTTAGCTCGAAGTTCGGCGACTTTGGACGCGATCCGGCGGCCTGCAGCAAGCAAGAAGTGACCGCTTCCGCACGATGGATCCACCACTGCGAGTTCGAGAAGCGCTTCCTCTTGGCGCCCTGGATTCGCCGCGATCACATCTGCAATCACCGGGTTCAGCGTGCGGTCCAGGAGTACTTGCACGAGATGCTCCGGCGTGTAGTAGCTGCCCGTGGACCGTCGGGTGTGACTCTCCGCTCCGATTTCGACGAACCGAAATCGCCGCCGGCCTCCGCTTACCTCTGGGTGAAGCTCCAACAGGCTTTCGTAGACGCTACCAAGTTCCTCCGACCCCATGTCGCGCCAGTTTACGCGCGAAAGACCGGTGCTGGTGTGCAGCCAACTGAGTTTCCAAATTGCGAGGAGAATAGCTTGATTCTCGAGCTTTGCAGAGTCCAGTGCAGCGCATTGGTCTGCGGAGAAGATCCCGGCGAGCGCTGGTAGACCCAGGCGGGGTTCGCCCAAGGCCGCGCCTCGCAAGACCAGCTTGACAGATTCCCAGAGATCCGAAAATCGATCGTGAGCTCGTCGCCTGAGCGAGCGTTCGCGAAGTCGATGTAGTCCGTAGCCTCGCTCGTAAAGAGTCCGCGCCGCGTCGGGCGTGCCCTCGGGATGCAGCAGTCCACGCTCCTCGACGCTGAGCAAGAAGATCAGCCGATAAATGAGTCGTAAGAGCTGGTTGAAGTAGGCCTTCGTTGTGAGCACACCCTGGGTCAAATCCGAGCGAAGGGCGTGGTTGTCGGGGTGGGAAAGGAATCCCTGCCCCAAGGCCACCAGCGCCTCTTCCACGCCCCGCCGCAGTTGCTCTCGGGCGCGCGTCCCTTCTTCACGACCAGCGCTTCGCCACGCCTCAAGCGCACACTCGACAGCAGGTCGACTCTCGTGACCGAAGCGCGTCTCATGGCAGAGCAACCAGAGTGTGGCGAAGTCAGCGTATCGGTCTTCCGTGAAGATGCGCTGGACATCAACCTCGATCCAGGCGGGTCGGGTGAGGCTTGCGTTGTCGCGCACTATGCGGAGGGTGACGCCGTCTGTGGCGATGCCCCAGAGAGCGCCTTCGTGCGCGTTCAGGTACTCCTGCGCGAGGCCGAAGGCGCTCCGCTTCCGCGCACCGTCACCGAACGACGGCGAGGGCGTGTCGAGCCCCCTGTCGCCCGGCGCAACGACGACGGGCACTCGCCCGTCGAATGCGGCGTGACCGATAGGGTACGTGCGGTCCTGCAGAACGGCGGGGTCGGCAGGAATTAGGGTCGTGAAGCCAAGCACATCGCGCAGAAGTGCGAGCACGAAGCGCTTGGAAGCGACATCCGAAGTGGCTTCCTCCCTGGCTCGAGCGAACTCCTCCCAATACGCCTGCGCCAAACGCCAGTAGCCACCGATGTTCTCGCGAAGATACAGCCCCGTAGGAACGCGGTAATCGCCATCGGCCTGCATCCCTGCTTGAAGCTGGGCAACCTTCGACAACCACTCGGGCGAGATTAGTCCTCCTTCGATCGTGAGTGCTTGGAAAGCCGGCGGAGCCCCAGGTGTCCGTTTCATGGATGGCGCCGAAGGTCGATCGTCGACCCGGAATGCATGATTGTCAGTGCGGCTATGAACTTTTGCCGAGGCGCGTTGGGGGGTGGCTGACTCCTCTCAACAGCGTTGTAAAGTGGATTACCCTTGTTGAGGTTGAAGTTGAGGTAGCCGGTTTGGGGGTAGTAGGAAAAGGTGGTGTCACTGCCGTGCATCAACGTGCCGTTGAACTTCAACGCAACGGGAAGCTTGTACTGGCGTTTTTGCGTGATATTGGCATCCAGCTCCGGGATAGCGGATCGAAGGCCCTCGACTTGCTCGCCCAAGACTCGAAAGGAGTACTGCATGTGAGGGCGCCCTTGGATGTGGACCTCGACAATGAACTCGATACGCACTTGCTCCTCCTCAGCTCACGATCGGTAGAAGTACAAAGAGTCCGACGACGTCCGCAGGCAAGAGCGCCTTCACACTGTAGCGGCCAAGGGCCTCGGCGGCTTCGCGCACTCGACGATGGTCGGCAAGGAGCGCTTGCGCGCGTCGTTCGGCGAATGCGTCCAGTTCCGGCAGGCGCGTCTCGAGCTGTCCGAGCGCCTGGACGATCGCGCGCTCACGAACGTGCGGCGGCGGGTCCGCGATGGGAGCTGGTGAAAGCAGCGCGAGCGCGTCGGGTCCTTCGAGGGGGTTCCGCTCACCCGTCCACGCGATGGCAGTCGCCTCCTCGACGAGGAGCGTCGTCTGATGCTGCCCCCGCTGCGATGTGAGCTGGTGGCGCAGTCGCACGAGTGCCACGAGCGTGCGGGTCGTGATGCCGTCGACTACCCAACAGCCGACGCGCCCGAGCACGCCCGGGTCGTCTCCGTCGGCCGTGGCACCGCTGCCGAGGGTGCGTTCGAGCATGGTCTCAGCGAGGACCGAAACAAGCGGGTGGCTGCGTTGCACTGGACGGCAGCGCGGCGCGGGCGGGTACTCGAAGTCAATGAGGAGTGCCCCTTCAAGCCCCTCAACTTCGAGCCGCTCGCGGACGTCCTCGGGAAGCGCGGTGAGCGGCGTCTTGAAGCCCCGGTGGGTGTTGCTCCCCAAGGGCTCCAGAGCCCCGCCCAGACGTGCCAGGGCGCGCCCCGTGAAGCGCTGGACGTCCTCCTTGCCGCCAAGCGCGGCGAGAGACTTCGTCCACTCGGGGAGCACATCCTCGGGCTTCAGGCGGCGCTGGGCGAATACGGTGCGGTTTTTCTTCGCCTTTTCGGCAGCGTCGCGCCAGCGTGTTTCTATGGCCTTGGCCTCCTCCATCTCCACGAAAGAGAAAGCCTGCTGCCGCTTCTTGTCGCGCTCGCGGTCGCGGAGCAAGACCGCCTTCATCAGAGCCTGGCTGAGTGTGTGCCCGTCGTCGGGCAGCGGCACCGGCACGCCCAGCTCCTCGCGGATCTTATCGGCCTTTCTTAGGATGACCTCGAGCACCGCGCCGTCGACAGGGTTATTCGCTCCGTAGAGCAGCGTGGCGCGCACGACCCTGGATTTCTGCCCGAAGCGATCGACTCGTCCTTCACGCTGCTCGTGGCGCGTGGGATTCCACGATAGGTCGTAGTGAACCACGGCGTCGAAGTGGTCTTGGAGGTTCACCCCTTCCGAGAGGCAGTCAGTGGCGACTAGAAGTCGGCTTTCGGCGTCTCCAAGTTGCTCCACCTTCTCCCTGCGTTCATCCGCGGTCAGCTCACCAGTCACGACGCTGACTGCGGTGTTCTTCGCCTTCGATGCCAGGTGCTGCCCGAGGTAGTGGGCTGTTGCGATATAGCGACAGAAGACGACCGGCTTGAAGCCCTCCTTAAGGAGCCCTGAGACGTGGTCCGTGAGGAGTTTGAGCTTCGGATCGCCACCTTGCCCGGCGAGCGCCTCAGCCTGCGCGATGAGCTGGGTGAGGGCGGCCTCAGTGAAGGGAGAGGGAGGCTCGACATCGTCCTCCGAGAGGGAATCGGCGGAACCATCGAAGAGCCGCGCTTCGATGTCTTCTTCGGTGAGCCCATCCACGAGGCCAGCGCGCGTGCGAAGGGCTTGAATAGCCGCGGCAGGACTCGAGGCTACGCAGCGCATGAGCGCTAGCGTCCCCCAGAAGTTGAGGCGTTGCTTCTTTTCGTCCTCGCCGGCCGCCGCGACGACGGATGCGCAGTAGTCCAGCACGGCGTCGAAGAAGCGTTCCCACGCGCCAGTGAGCTTGTACGTAAGCTCCTTTGTCTCGCGGCGTGGGAAAAGGTTTCCTTCTTTCCACTCCGCGATGTCTGGACGACGGCGCTGAACGAAGTGCGACGCGAGGCGCTCGCGCAACTTCTTGTGTTCCTCCCCTATCAAGCTGGAGAGCGCTGCGAACTCGGCGTGAAGCAGCCCCAATAGTCGAAAGTAGGCTTCCTCGTCACCGCTGTGCGGAGTCGCAGTGAGCATGACGAGGTGACGGGCACCACCTCCGTTCGGAGAGGGGATGACCAGCCCTTTGAGCAGCTCGTAGCGCTGGTGGCGGCCCTGTCCCGTAGCGGCGCAGGTGTGGGCCTCGTCGACAATCACCAGCTCCGGACACGCACGCAGGAACTCTGCGCGCCTCCGTTCGCTCTTGATGTAGTCAAGGCTAACCACCGTGTGAGGGTGGGTGGTAAAGATGCTCTCGCTCGGCGGAAGGTCACGCTCGAGGCGTGCCGCACTGGAAGCGGTCACTGGAACCGGTCGGAGATGGAAGCGACTTTGAAGCTCCGTAACCCATTGATCCACGAGGTGCGGCGGGCAAAGCACTGCGAAGCGCTCGACGTCGCCTCGGTCGAGAAGCTCCCGCGCGATGAGGGCCGCTTCGATTGTTTTGCCAACACCTACGTCGTCGGCGATGAGTAGTCGCACCGGGTCGAGCTTGAGGGCCATCAGTAGCGGCACTAGCTGATAGGCACGGGGTTCGATTGCGATCTGGCCGAAGCTACGGAACGGACCGGCGCCGCGACGAAGTGACAACACGAGAGCATCGCGTAGAAGTAGCGCAGCGTCGTGGCCGGCCTTCTGCGTGGGCTCGGGCCTTGGGAAAGAAGCGTCGGTAACTGGTTCCGCTTCGAGGGCCAAGTGGATATAGGTTTGGTCCTCTTCGGAGCCCGCGATGGGGCGGACCCGGAGGACCTCGGAGTCGCTGCCCGAGAGTACGAGCCACTCGCGACCGCGCGCACGCACTAAGGTGCCTGGGCTCCATCGTTGCTCACGAGGAGGTCGTGACGACGTCGTTGACGCGGAACTCATGTGCTTCTCCCGAGCAAGCCTGCGAGTTTGGCTGTAGCTTCATGCCATGACGTCTGCTCCTCACCAAGGATTACGACTTCGAAGCCCTTACCTTCTAGCTCCGTGCGAGTCGCTTCATCGGCGAGAAAGGACGCTGCGACGTAGTGGTTGCGCCACACCAACCGGATCGAGCGACCACCGAGGACCACCGGATCCTTGTCGGGAGCTGGAAGCTCGAGCTCGGCTGTGAACGCCAGCCAAGCTTTTGTGAGCGCATCGCCGCCAGACACCTGGGGCCGATCGGACGGGTGACGTGAACGATGTGGGCCGGATAACACCGTTCTGCCCTTCGCTAGCCGTAGTAGCAATTCGCGCGCTTCTTCGTTGCGACGATCGAGGAGCTCATGATCAGGCTGATTGAAGTACGACATCACGCACCTGTAGCAGGCTGCGACACACGCAGCATCAGGCCGGTCGACGAGTTCGGACCCTGTTGTGGGTAGACCGTTGGTCAAGTCAAAGTGCATGATGGTGAGGGCTCGGCGCGCCACTTCAGCGAGACGCTCGGGCTCAGCGACCAGACGAGTGAGCACGCCAGCACCGCCTTCCGTGGCTTCATAGAACAAGTAGCCCGTTCGCGCGTCGCGCTGGGGCATTGGCTCAGCTAGAATTTCGCCTTCCTCGAGCTGAAACACGGCCTCAATGCCGCGCAGCAAGCCATGTTGCACGGTACTCAGCGCCTCTTGCGTTAGTTCGGCGTCGCTCGGCTGAAACAGCAGCGCGTTCTTCCGGTCCTGCACGCTTGGTACAATCCACTGGCGCGGCGAAGACGTCGGATCGGCAACCTCGGCCCCTTCGTCTGGGTTCTCCTTCCAATACCCTGAGACAGGGTCCATCATGAATCCCAGCTTCGTGCGGTCTTTCCGTCTACGCAGACCCTTGTTCAAGCGCGTGATGGTGGCGCCAGGTCCGTAGGCGAGCTTCCCAATCTCGCCGTCGTCATCGAGAGCGACGCCGTCACGCACGTCGGGCGCTTGGTCCCGTGTGGCCCACTCGAAGGTGGTCTGCAGCTCAAACCCTTGGCGCTGACGCTCTTCGTCATTGGCGGTGATACGCTCCGCCGGTAGCGTCGAGACATTCTCGATCCGGAACGTGTGGTTGACGATCTCAGCGTCTCCCAGCGGTCCCCGACACCCATGACACATCGAGGCCTCGTCGTTCCAGTGCCCCGCGCCGCACGCCTTACAGATCCGAACAGTCTTCGTAGGTAGTCGAATATCGGCAGTAGTTCCCGTCTGATGGCTGAGTGCGAGCATCGCACGCACGACCCGGTAGGCGCGTCCCTCATGGTAGACGAGGCTCCTCGGACCGAACTCAGACAGTGCAAGGAAGCGAGGTCGCTGCAGGTAGGTTTGGCGCCCGCGTCCATCGTTAGTAGCGGGGATGTAGGCCATCAAAGGGAGCCGAGGGAAGTTGTACCCGGGTAGAAAGCCCTCGGTCGCCAGGTAGCGGTAGGTGTTGAAGTCGCTCGAGGGACTGTTGGAGTCGCGCGCATCCGACTGGAGCAGGTTGAGCTGGTCGATTGCCTGCGCATGCCGGCTTTGCGCTGCGCGCTTCTCCTGCTGCGGCGCCGAGTAGTCGTCCATCGTTCGGCGCGCAGTATCACGTTGCTGCTCCGCGGCAGCAAAGAGGTACCGCCACCGGTCGAAGGCCCTTCCAAATCGGTCTATCGCACCCTCAACAGCCTCCGCTGCAAATACGTCAGCACCGGGATACCAGGGGGCCAGTACAGGTGAGAGGTCATCCTCGAGGAGGGTGAGGACGCGTCGAATCCGCCGTTGGGCTTCCTCCGCAACACTCGGAAGCAACATCGGCTCCTTGAGCTCCTGTTTAATGGGGCGGCCCGGCTCGGAGAGTAAGAGCAACTCGGAGATCGATGGGGAGAGTGGCAGCTCCGTGCATGCGAGCCATACGGCAGCAAGGTGGCTCTCCACGAGATCGCGGTTCGCCAAGTCCAGAAGAGGCGAGCGAACCTCACCGTGCACCATGGCTTTCGGGCTGCGGAAGAAGTACTGATCATGTGGGCTCTGCGATGAACTGTAGGTGAGCACCAGCGCAGCCTGTCCGCTACGACCTGCACGCCCACTTCGCTGTGCGTAGTTCGCGGGCGTCGGCGGAACGTTACGTAGGTACACGGCGTTGAGGGCGGAGATGTCAACGCCGAGCTCCATGGTCGGCGAGCAGAAGAGCACTGGCAGGAAGCGATTGGCCTCGCCGATATCCCGGAGCCGCTTCTCGTCGGCCCCAAGCTCCCGCCGCTCCTTACTGCCGAACCGAAAACGCTTCTCGCGCACAGCGCGCTTTTCTCCGTCGACTTGTGCGGTGTGCTCGCGTGCTTCAAAGCCAAACAATGGGTGGATCGGCTCGCGCAGCGTTGCGGCCAGGTTCGCGTAGAAGTCTCGGAAGAATGCGTTCTCGTTCGGGTGGTTCGCATCGATGGTGGGTGCGCCACGCTTGAAGAGCACACAGGCGTCGTTGAGGCGGAAGCCGGTTTGGCCGAATGGTGTGGTCTCCTCGGAGACCAGCCCGTGCGTGCAAGCCGCCTTGAGCAAAGCTTGGATGAGTTCGTCAAGCTCTTTGGACTTAAGCGTACGCACAGCCGACGGATCTTCCCACAGCTTGCGACCACCGGGTTCCTGAGGCGATCGTGTGCCGCGTGACGCCTTAATGGTCTTCCCCAGCGCACTCCGCGAACCGCCGCGCACGATCAGGTCCTCGTCCCGCAATCGAATGTTCCTGCGTGATGGAGGCGAGATTAGCAGCCAACGCGCGGCGCGAGGCTTCTCGTCGTTGCCAAAGCCCCAAGGCAGGCGCAGCCGGCTGTGAGACTTCTGGAGCATCTGCTCGACTACTGTCGGGTCTAGCACGTGACTTCGGATCGCCATCCACTTGCGCAGATGGTCGAAGACCTCGAGGTAAACCTCCTTGCGCACAGCAGGCGATGCAAGGCGCAAGACGTCCGGCGCCGCGGTGAAGAGCTCCTCATCTGAGGTCAACGCTTCGATGCCAAGGTATTCGACGGTCACGAGTCCAAGCTGCTCGAGGTTCGGGTTTGTGTAACGCCAGCCACGACGCTGGTCGAACCACACCCGATAAGCGAGCACCTGACGAAGTGCGCTCTCGGCCTCCTGAAGGTTGAAACCCTTGAGCGTAGGTTCAAGGAGCCACTCCGCGCGAAGCTCCGTTGCTGGCCTGTCGAACCCAAGGGCGCGTTGCTGTGCAGCCCCAAGTTCCTCGCTGCGGAGGCCCTGGTCGCCTGCGACGTCGAGCGCGCCGAAGAACGCAGCTCGGATGAGGCTTACGAAGAGAAAGTCATTGAAGTGGCCGGACTGAAGCGCGGCGTCCTGTCGATTGTCGGTGAATCCTAGGAGTTTCCGAGTGTGGACGGGAAGCCCGGAGTCGCCGCCATGCATCCAACGAAGTGCGCTGGACACGAGCACCGTCGTCGCCGAGCTTCGCCCCTCAGCGGACAGCGACGCAAGCCGAGTACGATCGCGCGCCGAGGTACTGTGCGTGGCCCCACAGCGAAGGCAGAAACGAAAACGACCAGGGATGAACCAGCCCTTCGCACCGGAGCCCACCGCACCATCGGGGCCGACGATCACCTCGCGGGGACGAGTCGCACGGTAGTGGCTCTTGATGCGCGGGTTCCCCGCAGCATCGAAATCGAGCCAAGTCTCCGGGTAGTCGTCAACACCGTCCCTAAAGGTGAAGTCGGAGTCTTGCGCGTGGAGCGTCAGGAAGCCGAAAACCTCCCGGTCGGGAGACCCGTCTTCATCAATCTCTGGTTCATCGTCGTCTGACTTCGGCGGAGGCGCATCGTCAATGTCGCGCGGAAGGAAGACGCGGGCGCCAGCGTTTCCCGTCAGCCGCACGGGATGGTACTCGTGTCCGCAGTCGCGGCAGAAGTGAACAGGGTAGAGGCGCTTGTCGGGAGCCTCAGGCAAGTACTGTTGGCCCTCCACTGTGACGGAGCGCCTCCCCGGCGGCTCGAACGTTGCGAACGCGTGGCCTGCGCCCGAGATGAACTGGTGCAACTTGAATGCGAAAAAGCTCCTGCTTCCAGCCGCGGCGTCCTGTGTCCGATCACGCTCGGGCAGACTTGAAACAAGCAGCAGTGTGCGCAGTGCGGCTCGGCACTCGGCCTCCGGACGGCCCGCTTCCGTAGCCAGCTCGCGTGCCGCCTCGTCCAACGTTCGGGGACGCGCGCGGTGCCATGCGGGGTTCTCGTCAGTAGTTGTGATGCCCAGTCGCGTTTCGGTCCAAATCGCCAGCGGGTGTTTGCGGAGCGCTTCGTCCGTGATGGTCGAGGGCACACCGGCGTCAATGGCGGCGCCTAGTGCGGCCTTGACGGTCTCGGCGCGCTTCGACTTGTCGGTAACCCGCTCGAGCTCTTCGATGATCACGTGGCTCGCATCCACCTTGGTCGAGAATAGCTTTGACGCGACTCCGGCGACGACCTCCTGCTTGTTTCGCGCAGTACCCTCGCTAGCCATCGTTGCGGACGTGCCGATGCATTGAAGCTTTCCGGGAGAAAGGCGCTCGCGCACCCGTCGCACAAGCAGCGCCACGTCGGCGCCCTGGCGACCCCGATATGTGTGCAGCTCGTCGAGCACAAGGAAGCGCAGATCTTGACAGTTGCCGATCACCTTGCGGTCAAGCTCGTCCTGACGAGTCATGAGGAGTTCGAGCATCATGAAATTGGTGAGCAAGATGTCAGGTGGGTTCTCCGCAATGCGCTGCCTCTCTTCGCGATCGTCCTGCCCGGTGTAGCGGGCGAACGTGATTGGCCGAGTTCCCTCGACATTCGCAACGAACTTATCGAGCTCTTCAAGCTGACTGTTCGCCAGCGCGTTCATCGGATAGATGATGACCGCGCGCGTCCGCTTCACGGCGCTACTTCGTTTCTCGGCCAGGACCGCGCTCACGATGGGGATGAAGAAACAGAGTGACTTCCCCGAGCCCGTGCCTGTTGTGACCACGTAGCTTTCGCCCTGCGATGCAAGCGCGATAGCCTGTTCCTGATGCTTGTAGAGGCTCAGCGGCGCCCCGTCGGCCCGAAAGATCTCCTCGGTTCGAGGATCAAGCGCTCCCGCTTCGATGAGGGTCTCGAGGTTCGCCCCGCGCTTGTAGCTTGGGTTGATCTGGATAAGCGGGTCAGGCCAGAAGCGCCCCTGCGCGTAGATGGCTTCGACCTGCTCGCGGATGTCCTCCGCGTGGATTGTCGTGAACGACGTCGCGAACTTGCGGTACTCGCTCACGATCGAGTCGCGGAGCGAGAACACGTCCATGCCTTTGCTAGTCACTGGTGCCCTCTCTGTGACGGACTCGGATCTTGAATCGTCGACACGTTGCCTGGGCCAACCAAGTCCGCGTCAGCTGGTCGGTTGGCACGGCTCATTTCAGACTGACGCGCTGCCCACGCGGGCGTCGGAGCCCCCGGAAGATTCCGCGGGTGCTCATCAAGCCTGGCCCATCGGCACATATCCACCGGGCGAGACCGTACAGCAAGGGCCGGGGCCCGGGAAGAGGGGGGGACTGGTCAGAATCGCGCTGGACCACGCTACGGTGCGAACCCTCGACAGTCAAGCACCTCCATAAGGGCTAGCCGTCCGCTACCAGAACGAGCACCCCCAGCGTTTTTTGGCCTGCGGAAGCTGGATGCGCCGGGCCACAAAATGCAGTCACCTTCGATGCCTGAGACTGGGTGTTGCGTCAGTTGTCGAGTCTGAGATCGATAGTTCCTCACCCACCCGGTGTAAGGAACCGCATGGTCCATGGCCCTGAGTGCTCACACCGACGTGGAGTGGTAAGCATACGACCAAACTCCAGCACCACGCGGCCGCGGCAGGGCGTGGCCAGTGTCAACTTCAGTGGACACGTTGCGCAAGGGAAAGCGGTGTGTCGGCGATGACCCACGACTACTACCAGTCATTGTCCCGACGTCAGGACGCGCAGGAATACGGCCAACCCATGTGGTCACGACAAACCTGGCGAGAGTCGCCGGTCCTAAACTCAACTGTCGCTAACGACATTGCGCGACGTAACCATCGATAATCCTCCGACGGTGCGCGGCGCGCGGGCCTGTCCACTACGACGAAGGCCGTGCAAGCGAAGCGACTTGACGCAGCATCAGTACGTATCGCATTGTTCCCACGAACCGGGGGGTTGAGGAACGCGATGATCAACGCTTTTTTGGCAATACCGGCGTGCTGGGTTCCCCCATGAATGCAAATCGAATTTTTACCGCGACTGGCGGGCTCCTGCTTCTGTCATGGGCATCCTGCACGCCAGTGTTCGTCACGGCGACCCCGCGCGTCGTTGGTGCGTCAACTTCGGCGAAGCCGAGCACTGGTTATCTTCGCGTCGAGGTGACATCTAACCTCGATGCATTCAGCACGCCTGCGTACGCTGACGTTGCCAACGGGTTCAAGTATCTATCGGTCGGGGTCACAGTTTCGAACGCAGGTGCGGGAATCCCTGCGGGCCATGGTCCTTCGGAGTATCCGCTACTGCTGCTTGATTTGGAGAGTCGCGGCATGATGACGGTGGCCGGCGTGGGCGCCGCCCGTGGCGAGTACGTCAACTTTGAGTCTAGCATGCAGCCGGTGCTGACCTTCTCAATTCGTGCCGTTCCAAAAACCGTCGCAGGAGCATACGCCGATGCGTTCCAGACGCTTCAGCGGATATCCGCTGGCGTTCCGTTGAGTGAGTTGGCTGGCAGCAATCCGTACCTTGCGCTCGCTGGGCGGCTCCTGGGCAACATCGCGGACGAAGCAAATCAGTCGGACCGGCAAACTCTTACAACTGCTGTGGTCGGCCTTTCGGGATCCGCGGCCAACTCTTCCCCATTTCCGCTTGATGGCACGCCGACGGTCATCTTCCTGCGGCGGAGCGACGACCCGCCGCCGCTTCCGGAACCAAACACGCTCAAACTGTGTGCTAACAATCCGGGTACGTTGTGCTCGAGTGGCGTCAACGCCGCGGAGACTACCTACGCGATTCTCCCGTATCTGATCGTTCGCGCTTCAACCACGAACTTTCGACCGACGGCGGATTGGGCCGGCGTTACGTGGTCCTGTGACCTGGGGAAGCGCGCCGATCAGGCAGAACGCATTGAGCGGGCGCTTCGCGCCACGCGCTTTACAGACGAACAGGAGCGAGCGGAGTTCAAGATGCTCGAGCGGGTGCGGGTCCTAGGGCGAGCGTACTCGCTTCCCGACAGGTTCGATCTGCAACAGGGCGACAACATCGTGGCGTACGCGTCCGTCCTTAATGCGTGGCGCTTCGTTGGTCCAGGGAATGATGCTTACTGGAACGCGCACTATGGAGCGGCATCCACATCCATTGAGGCGTGCTTTCAGTCGGAAATGAAGCATCGGTCACCTCAGCATGATACCGCGTTCATTGTGCTCGATCGCGCTTTCGCTGCTGCTCGTGCGTTCCGGGCGGTGCCAAGTTTCGCGAGGCCCTTGGGCATTCAGGATCGCACCAAGCTGGAGGAGTGGTTGACGCAGATAACTGAGCCAATCCGTTTCTTGAAACTCAAGGGTGGCGAAACGTATGGGTCTTTGCGAGCAGAACAGGACTCAATCGAGCGGCTGCTAGTCGAGCCTGATCAGTCGTTGGCTGCGGAATTGGTGGGCGCCACTGACACTCACGCGCGCGATGCAGCGCGCGCGAAGGTCAGCGCAAGGCTGCTAAGTCCGTGTGATAGCTGTCGCGCCGTACTTACAGAGGCTATCGCGCAAGCAAACCTCCTTGAAGCCAACGCGGCGAAGCAACAGTCAGTGCTTGCTTTGCAGGAAGCTGAGCGGGCACGCAGCGAGTTGGTTGATGCTCGCCAGCGTGCTGAGCAGGTCGCCAGATTGGCAGATACCCTCCGTAGCGGGAAAGCTGATGAGATCGCCCAGCTACAAGAGCGTATCGCGGCGACGGAAGCCTCGGTGAGCGCCAAGACCTCGTACAAGGCTGCGTTGGATGACGTCCGGGAAGACCTCAATTCCGCGACCGGTAGACTGCGTGATAAGCTCTTGGCCGCGAAATAGCGACCCCCGGCTGGTGCCTCGGTCCCTGCTTGGGGGCAGCGGTGAAGTCACCGATTTGCGCGGGTCGCGGCAATCGTAGCAAAGAGCACGACACGTTCGAGGCAGAATCTCGCGACTTTCTGGGACCGACCGGCGTGCTGCTGGCGTACGCCACTCAACCGCTATACACGAGGCCCACCACGAAAGGCGCGGCAGTCGGACACCGTGCAGTGACGAGCTGACGGGGCCGACAGGGAATGCGCCAGTTGGGGCGAAGCCTGGCGGTGCCGACGTCATTGGCTTCCGTGGCATCGATGACAATAGCCATCTCATGCTCACCGGTTTCAGGACGCAGCACGGTCTGCCGATGTCCCGACATCGGGACAATCCGCCCGGGTGGTGGTGGCATTCGCTGTGCTTGCCTGCCTCCGGAGGCTCCGAGCTAGCTCAGCGTCAGGAGGAAGAGCGGCACCAAAGCGATGTCTTGCGACCTTTGTAAGGTTAAGTTTCCAGCTCTTGCCGCTGGAGTTAAGTAACGTCGTTCCCTTTCTGAATGGGCTCAGTCAGCGAGCGATGATGAATAAGTGAACAGCGCTTCAGTGCGGATTCCCGTGATCATGCATGCAGCGACAATCGTAGTTGACGCTGAACACTCTAGACGGGGGTTTCCTTGCGCTCTCTTAGCGGCTACACGAACGTTCTTGACTTGCTGGTATCAAACGTCTAATGGTATAAATGCGCAAGGAGGCGGAGAGTCGTGTGACCTATGATTATCGCGCCAAAAAGGTCGTTGCGGTGGTGGCGGCAAATGTCGAGCCCGGGATTGCGCTAAACGTCATCGGACATTTGGGCATCGCCCTTGGCGCTCACGCTGACGCTGGTCTAATGGGACGTGCGCAACTGACCGACGGATCGGGTGTCCACCACGTAGGTATTTCAAGGTACCCGGTGATTGTAACTCGTGTGAAACAAGGCAGGTTGAGGCGCCTAGTCGAAGAGGCGCGTCAGCAAGAAGGTCTGGTTCTGGTGGACTATCCAGAACAAATGCTGACAACCGCCCACGATGACGATCTGGCTAAGTCGCTGGCGGGCAGTATTGAGCCTGCGCTTGTTTACCTGGGTGCGATTCTATTCGGAGACGCAGGAGTGCTGACTGAACTGACGGGCAAGTTCACGTTGTGGAAATGAGGACCCAACGGGACGAGAGGACCGTACGATGCAAGTATCCACAGCGAAGGCACTGGTCGAAGGGGCGGTGGCCCGAGTCCAACAACACCCGTTTGTTGTTGATGCCGAGGCAGGAAGTCTGACGCGTCAGCAGGCGCTTCGATGGATCTTTTGCGCGGGTCGGGAGAGCAATACGTTTCCGGAAGTGCTACGAGGAATCGTTGATCGCTCCCGGAGTCGTAAAGTCCGAGCAGTGTTAGAGCGAAACCTGGACGACGAACTCGGCAAAGGTGATCCTAGTGACGCCCATTTTCTACACTACCTGCACTTGTTGGACGCACTTGGTGTGCCGCGCGAGCAGTTTGCTAATTACGGGGAGTGCGCCGGAGTGAAGCTGGCGGTGTCGCTAGCGTATGCTGTCTCCCATTCGGATCGCGAGGCTTGTGTTTTGGGCTACATGATGGTCAACGAAGCGCTGACGCCCGTCACTTACCGCGCCGCGCAGCGGGCTATCAACCAGTACTATCCCGCGGTTCAATCCTGCTTTTTCGACCTGCACATCGAGGTAGACGCACACCACTTGAACGATCTGCTCGCCACGGTGACTGAGTTTTCGGACGAGGCGGTTGACGATCTTCGCTTTGGCGTGTCGTTGGGTGAAAGGGGTATGGCTGTGATTCTAGACGAAGCATACGGGGTCCTTGATGCACTTCCTGCGAAGGGTCGGTGTGCTGAGCCCATGGAAAGGAACGTGTTAGAATGACCACGACAAAAGTTAGGCTATCGGACAATGCAGTGGTTTGGCTTGACAATGTAGACGTCGCCGTTGAGAGAGAAGTCGCAGCGAAGGGCGGGGTGGAGCGTCAGTTCGCGGAGGCTCTTCCGGCGGTCCGATCAGTGTGCCGCGATCTCGAGACACTGATCAGCGAGCTGGGACCGACCAAAGCCACGGTTGAATTCGGCGTCGGGTTTAAAGTGGAGACATCGGGCTTGGCCGTGGTAATCGCGAAAGGAAACGTTGCCGCGAACTTCGGGATCAAGCTCGAATGGGAGCGCCGATAGTGCCGTGATCGCGCTTAGATGGACTTGAACGGTCACGAATTCGTTGTAGTCGGGGAGGGCATCTCGTGCCTTGGGAGCGATCATCACGACGTATATGCAGGGCCCAGAGAGTTCCCTCTTCGCGAAGTGTTCATTTCGACGTTTGAAATATCGCGCTCACCTACATCTCAGCGTCAGTTTGCGGCCTTCCTGCGCAGTGTGGGCTCACCGTTTCCGCAGCACTGGTCAGATGTGGATCGCTACGGCTGGCCGAAGGCGCTGGAGTCCGATGGCGACCTTCCTATGACGAAGGTATCATGGGAACTGGCTAACGCATATTGCTCGTGGCTTGCTGCGGTATCCGGCAAAGCTGTTGCGCTACCAACCGAAGCCGAATGGGAGAAGGCTGCGCGCGGAGGCGATGACCGCGTCTGGCCCTGGGGAAACGAATTCGACGAGAGCCGATGCAATTGCGCGGAAAACGGCCACGAAGGTTTTGCTTCGGTGTTCCAGTTCGGTAGTGGGGCGTCGCCCTACGGCTGCTTGCATATGTCCGGCTGCGTGTGGGAGTGGTGCGAAGACTATCATCATGCTTTCTCTCATGAAGCGATACCGACTGTGGACCCCGTCAACCTCGTGCCTTCACCGCAGCGGGTGGTGAAGGGTGGCTCTGCATTCTGTACCAAGGAGATCGTGCGTCCTGCATGTCGTGACTGGACGAATTCGATCAACCAAGGTGGCGGAGACGATGGGTTTCGCGTGGTGGCGAGGCGATGGCGCCCTGCTTTCCGCCAAGGTGGAACATGAGCAATGAGGCTACTCACGCGTTCCGAGACAGCAGCCATCGTTGATTCCGTAATCAGGATAGACCACTCTGACGTCGTCGGTTCGGGGTTCTTTGTGCTCCCCGGCGTAGTTGCAACATGCCGTCACGTGATCGAAGGTGGCGGAACGGAACTACGACTTACCTCGCGAGTTGGACAACTGAGTGTACGCGAGGTTCTCTTGCCCAGCAGCTCAGCTGACGTAGCCCTCGTTTGCGTCACTGAGCTGCAGCACCCAGTGGTTCCCATCGGAAGGCCGGAGAAATTCGGAGGTAGCGTCTATTCCTACGGGTTTCAGTATACCGATAGAAGGTACAATGGATACTCGTACTGGGGAACGTTAGCAGGTGTCGCTCTCGAGCGGATAGGGGATGCTAGTGCTGAACTGCTACTTGTCCAAGGTACTCGTGTTCAACCCGGTGCCAGCGGAGCTCCGTTGTACTCGCTCGAAGATGGGCGAGTGGTTGGTTTGGTCAAGCGGGAGAATCCAGACGGGGGCGGCTACGCAGTACCGGTAGAAAAACTAGAAGAGCTGTATCCCGATCTTCTCGCAAGAAATCACGCCCTGACTGCAAACCTTGCTCGACGTGGGGCTGAGCTTCAGAAGTACATTGATCGCCTCGCGGAAGAGCATCGTCACATTACGATGGTGGACCTGCATCGAGAGCTCAAGTTGGAGGATATATACATATCGCTCAGCTTGGCGCCGGACTCTGTGGTTGGAAAGTCATTGATGATGAACGTTGCTGGTGCGCTCGAATCGCGCGGATTCGAATCAGCCAAGGAGGCTGACGTCCGCCGTGATCTAGGAAGCCCTCATCGTCACTACCGGCAGCGAGAGGCTAGTGTGCACGAGGTGCTCGCTCATCAGCGTTTGATAGTCATTGGGGAGCCGGGTATCGGAAAAACAACCTTCTTGCGTCACCTGGTATCACGTGCGTGTCGGGGCGAACTATTCGGTGGCAAGCTGCCGGTGTACCTGAAGCTCGTGCATCTTGATCCTCGGCCGGGTTGCTTGAGCGAGCACATCAGGAAGGTCTACCCCAAGCACGCTGAGGCGGTGACGGAAGCAACTTCAGCAGGGGATGCGGTCTATTTTTTCGATGGCTTGGACGAGGTTCCCGTGGAGGCCTACGAAACGATACGTAGCGAGGTCAGCGGGATCGCAGCAGACGGTAACAAGGTCGTAGTAACCTGTCGCTCGGCCGTTCTGCCCCCGGGTCTCTTCTCGAGCGCGTTCCGTGTCTACGAGGTGGTCGGGTTCTCGCCGCCGCAGCAGCGCAGGTTTCTGCTTCAATGGTTTCGGGATGACGGCTCCAAAGCAGTCGCCTTAGAACGTCAATTGCGGGCGAATGTCGGCTTGTCCACCTTCGCGCGGAATCCGCTACTTCTATCGCTCATCGCGGTAGTGACCGAGAATGACCGAAACTTCCGCCTTCCAACCCACCGAGCAACCCTCTACCGGCGTGTGGTCGACCTGTTTCTAAGACGTCGCGGCGACACGCCGGCGACGGCCAAGTTTTCCAAGCGGGCAAAGCTAAAACTGTTGGAATGGTTGGCCTTCGAGATGTTGTTGGCGAACCAAGAGACGTGCAGCGAGGAGACACTTTTAGACTGGATTGATCGGTACCAGAGCGAGCATGTTTCTTCGATTCTCGCGGGTCCGGATGCAGAAGCCCTGGCGGACGTGCTGGTGCGACACGATGGGTTGCTTGTTGAAGCTGAGCCGTCGTGGTTTCGCTTCATTCATCTTACGTTTCAAGAGTTTCTCGCTGCGAGCTATTGCACTCGTCGCGACCAGTGGGAGCACGAAAAGTTTGCCGAGCACATTGGGGATCCGCGTTGGGAAGAAGTAGTGCGCATCGCCTCCGGGCTACTGCCGGCAGACCGGGTGCCGGAGCTTCTTCGGCGAGCATTGGCGACCGACGACGTTGACATCGAAAACGCAGAAACGGACCGACTATTTCTGGCAGGGCGTTGCATGAGTGATGCTCCCGAAGTGTCGGGTGATTTGCCGCTAGCCCTGACAGACCGTGTTGTCGCGGAGATCTTCGATTCAACGAACCCCGACCATGTGGTGGACGATGCAACTGTCACATTGGCGCTGTTATGTCGCAGCCATGAGATGCTCATGCAGCGAACCTTCGTGAAGGCTATCGAGAGATTGGAAGGGCGCACCACGTTTGAAGACCTGATGCGCTACGTGCGCTTGCTTGATCTCATTGGCTTGCCCGCTTCCGGTAGCGAATTGTTGGCGCTCTTGCGTCAGCTGCGCACCGCCGGTGTGGCCGAAAGTGAGGTTGGGATTACGGTGGTGTCTGCGATTGTTCGCGCGCTCGGTCGCTCCGGTGATCTCTCGGTCTCCCAGGAGTTGCTTGCATGTTTGCAGAATGACTCGAGCACCATCGAGGCCGCTAGCGCCCTTGCGCTAGCCGATCTTGGAGCGGCAGACGCCGGAGCGCTCGGAGCGCGACTCGAGTCGCCCGCAAGTCGGTTTCGTGCCACCGCTGGGTACGTCTTGATGAAGACAGCGGATGCCCGCACCTGGATTCAGCTACTAGATCGCGCGTTCACGACGAATGTTGACGTGACGATGCAGCTGCTCGTCAGGCAATGCATGGACAGCGACTGGCTCGATTTGGAACCTGACAGCGTGCGAGGGATGTTGCGTGACTGTCGCGATGATGTGGGGCGCACACATTTCCTGGGCGCGATTCAGTTGCTCATGCGCTTGAGTGACCGCACCTTCTTGAATGAGTGGGTACTGGATCGGAGTCTTGCACTTGCACTCCGTTGCAGCGCTCTGGACACTTTGGTTCGCCTTGTGCCCGAGGCGGCAAACCATATTCTGCCCCAGGTGGAGGAGGGCCCGGAGTGCGAGCATCTTTGGCGATGTTGCTTGGGCGCACTGACAGCTTCCGGGAGTGCTGCGGGCCATGAGCTTATTGCAGCGACGATCGATCCTGCGGTCCCGGGTGCACTCCACGCCGCAAGTTTGCGACTCTTCACCGCTGTGCCATCAAAACTGGCGGAGCCATGGATTCAGGCTGTCATTAACACGAGTAGACCACCAAGCCCTTCGTGGGGTCGCGCGGCAGTTGCGCTATCTGCTGTCAGGAGTCCGACAGCGATGGGAGTATTGCGATCATGCTTTGAGTCACCCTGTGGCGTGAGAGAAAGACTGGTTGGCTATCGTGGCCTCGGACTCCTTGGTACGTCGCAGGCATCAGAATTGATCGTTGAGACCATGTTCAAGGAGTCTGAGGTCGGGGCAATCACGCAGGCTATTCGTTCTTTGAGCAAATTCCAGGGCGACAGCAGGGTCGAGGACGCCCTTTTGACTTGTCTTCGCCCGACTACCTGGCCGAGGAATTGGCCGAGGCCACTTCCTCCGCTTCGTCGTGGTGAGCAGCGGCCTGGCGACCAGCGACGCTTGGCCGCGGTGATTGCACTAAATCGGGCAGGCTCTCTTCGTTCAGTGCCGTTTCTTCGCAGCGCTGCCGATGATGGCGGCGAATCGAACGATATTCGACAGGCAGCACACCTGGCTGTTCGAACTATCTCATGGAGTGCGCAAAGTTCGGGCAAACGATAGGTGCCCAAGGTGGTAGGCAATGCAACCATAGGTTGTCTGGTTGCAACGAATCTTGGCGCAACCGGGTCGAGGATTTCCCGGCACACGGAAGTGGTATTCAGCCACCCCAGGCTCGTTGGGCGGTGTTAACAATGGCAGCAATTTTATCCGAGCTCGATCAGCAGTTTCGAGCGCAGTTTGATTCGGAAGTTCGTGGCGATCGCAGCGTTGGAATCGAGTTGGAGTTTCCCATCGTTACATCCGCGGGCGAAGCTCCCTCGTACGAAGCTGTGCGGAGTATCCTTGAGACGCTTCAAGAAGAGTCTTTTACGCTCCAAAGCGACGCGCATACGGGTGCGGTAGTTCTCGCGCGCTCGCCATCGCTCGGCGACCGCGCGAGCTTTGGTGGATTTGATAGCCATGTCGTGTCGCTAGAGTTGGGCTACTGCACACTTGAAATTTCACTTGCGCCGGAACGGACGTTGTTCCTGGCAGAGCAACGACTCGGCGAAGTCTTAGCCCCTGTGCTGCGGTGCGTGGCTAGACACAAATGTTCACTTTTGGGTTACGGGATTCAGCCGAGCACTCCACCCTCTCGGCGCCTGGTTGCTCCCAAGCAACGCTATCTCCACTACCCGGCTCTTTCCAGCAACGATTGGCTTTCCGAAGAGGATGGGGAAGACATTCATCTCTTTACAGTTGCAGCTGCAAGCCAGTGTCACGTCAAAGTGAGTGCTTCCGAAGCAGTGCGCGTACTCAATGTGTTGAACGCCCTGGCTGGCGTCCAACTAGCGTTGACCGCCAATAGTTCGGTCTGGCGCGCCTCGGTAGATCCGAACTTGAAAGCAGTACGTGAACGTATGTATGACTGGGTCTTTGACCAAGGCACCTTTCAGGCAATTAGCACGAAGGGCGTAGCTCCGACGTTTCGCAGTCTAAGCGACTATACGGGGTACCTTTGCCGCTTGCGCGCCACTTTAGTGCAGCGTGGTGCCTACACGCTGCGGTTGCCCGACGACGTTACGGTTGGCGACTTTTTTGAGCGAGGCGGGCCGCTTGAGGGCACCCGTCTTGATGGTGGACGTGAAGTAGTTGTGCCCCGACCCGAAGACCTATACTACTTCGCCGCCTTGCTTGAGTTCAACGCACGGCTTTCGCCGTCTTATGGAACGGTGGAGTCGCGGGTCTCTTGCCAGCAACCGCCCAATGCTTTGCTCTCGGTTCCCGCCCTTGTCCTTGGACTAGTAGAGAACCTAGCCGAGTCGGAAGCTTTGGCTGACGCTATTGGTACCGAGAACTTCGTACCGCTTCGGTTTGCAGCCATGACAAGAGGGCTGCATGGCGAGGTGGGTGAAGTCAGACTCGACCGGCTCGCGGAGAAAGTCCTTTCGATCGCCAGCGCCGGCTTAGGGAAGCGGGGGCTCGGGGAGGACGTCTATCTGGAAGCCCTGTGGAGACGGCTTTCGGACGGGCTTGGTCCCGCCGACCGCGCTGCTCAGCTTTTTGAGCATTCAGGGTTAGGAAAGCTGGTAGAAGAACATGCGATCCGCCTACCTTGAGTTTCCCGAGGTAGCAGTGCCGGCGGGTGTTTCGACTTGCCCAACTTGCGCCGAAGCTAATACTCGTTGCGCCAGAGCTGTCGCTCGCTCATGGACGAACGGCCCACCCTTGAGCACCCGCAGTGCCAATTGGACGTCTGGATGACCGAGCACCGCGCGTGCCAATTCGACAGCGAGCTCCGAGCATGGCAGCCCGGCAGCACCGGCCTCGAGGTACGCCCGAGCCGCCTCGGCGCCGCCCGATATCGTCCAGGATTCCGTCCACGAACGTCGCGAACCGTCGCCAACGTGCTCGACATCTGACCCGCTCGCGTCATTTCGCGCCGTTTCGCGACCGTTCGCTACCTGGGCGGTATTTTCGAGTCCTACCGCTGGAGCAACTCATACAAGGCCTCGTAGTTACGAGGCCTTTGCTGAATGGGGCCCTTTGCGGGGTTCGCCGGAACCGAGAACTTCGGGGCGCGATCGGTTGACAAGTATCCGCGTAGTGAGCCAGAGCTTCGCATCGTTCGCGCCAACGGATCTGTCGGTCGGCTGGGCGCGTCTACCGCTTAGGGTCTTGGAGTAACCTTGCCACTTCGTGATGGCCGTTGAGCGCCGCCTCTTCGTAGGGCAAGCGCTCCAACTCTCCGCGCTGCGACGGGTCGGCGCCGGCTGCCAGCAGCGCCCGTACCACCTCCAAGTGTCCGCCCGCCGCTGCCCGGACAAGCACGGTTTCAGCATAGTCATCCGCGGCGTTGGGATCTGCGCCGAACTCTAGGAGGAGGCGCACGATACTCGCGTGCCCGTTGCCAGCT
>JAICQQ010000280.1 GCA_025937785.1 Polyangiaceae bacterium | reverse complement strand
GTCCAGCTGCTGTCTAACCATGCTGGCCTACCCATGGAACACACTTCGACCGCCATGGACTGCTCTTTCCTCGACTTCTCGGGCACGGGCACGCACACGTTCACGTTCACGGGCCGGACCAATTCAGGGACAGGCTCTAGTACAGCTCCCGGCCAAAGGTGGAGACGCCGGGAATCGGCCCGGGTCCGCGGCTGTGGGGGGTTCAGCAGTGGCGATGCTGAATGAGCAGTTTTCCGGGCGAGTCATCTGGGGACCCATCTGGGGACCCATCTGGTTCCGTCGAAATCCATCGCTTGGCGCAAGCTCGTGGCACATGGGCCGCACGTGAAACCGCCGCACTCCCGGCGACCGCCATGCTTAATGCTCGCGGGAGATTTGGGGCGCCCCTCCCGCCACCAAACCCGCCGACCGCCAGGCGGGGACCGCCTGTTGGGTCGGTCATTCCTCTAGGCCTTACCCGCTCCTTGCAGAACGGTACATGCGGAAGCGTTACACAGCCGCGGAGCGGCGGTTTCTAAGAGCTGCGGCAAGCGTGGGTGTGGCTGTGAACGATGTGGCGGTCACTTTAGAGTCAACTTACTTGTGGCAGCAGTGAAGCTCCCCGATCTCGTGGACAGCGTGACTATGCCACACTCTGATGAGTTTGTGAACGTAGTTCGAACTCGACGGGGTTGAGTAGCCGACATACCAGTGCCGTCTCTCGACGTTGTAGAATTCGATGTAGTCACCGATGGGACGTCGTCGCCGGGGATTTTCCGGGCCGGGCCGGACCGAACGCGCTCGATTTTGTGACGCCTCTGCTCTAGAGTAGCGAGATGCGGAGAGTGGGGCAGATGGCAGGCCTGGCACTGCTGTGGTTCATTACGTTCGGCTGCGGCAGCTCACGGCGATCATCGGATTCGGGAGATACCGGCGCCACAGCAGGCAGCAGCGGCGCCAGCACCCAAGCCTCGGCGACGAGTGCAGCGTCTGGTGACAACAATGCCGAAACCGGCAACAGCTCGGGCAATGGAACCACTAACGCGGCGGCTGGAACGGGCGACATGACAGGAACGGCCCAGGGCGGAGCGAGCAGCACCGCAGCCCCCACGAGTGACGCTACCAGCACGACGACTTCTGACACGATAACCGCTTCGGACGCGGGCGGCGCCGCCGGTAATGGGGAAACGGCTGCGAGCACTACCACCAGCGTTGCGATCACCGAAGACTGGCGGGAGAGTTGCGCCGGTGTGCCATTGAACGGTCAATGCGCCGACAATGTTTTCGAGTGGTGCGATCCGATACTCGGCGAGGTGATGCAACGCGATTGCACCCCGCTTGGCCTGACGTGCCGTGCCGAAGCCACCGAGCCCAATGAGTTCGACCTGAATGGTTGCATTGGTGAAACTTGCGAGAACGACGACACAGGGTGTGACGGCGCGCTAGAATACCAGTGCCACAACGGCGAGCTGATCGTGACGGATTGTAGGAAGCTCGCCTGGTTGAATGGCACATGCAGCGTCAACGAAGAAGGATTCCCGATGTGCGAACCAGAGCCGCGCCCGTGCGACGAGTTCAGCATCACCTGTGACGGGTCGCTTCTATGGGTCTGCCACGACGGTTCTTTCTATGTCGTAGATTGCGCGCGCTCGGCTCTGAACGCCACTTGCGAAGTCGTTGGTGAGCGCACCGTGCAATGCGGAGAGTCCAGTACCAGCTTCTTGTGATCAGGTGCGCATGCCCAGCGACCCCGCACCTGGCTCGCAGGGTCTCCGGCGAGCCTCGTGGCCTCCGGATCGCACGCGCCAATCGCAATCCGGCCAACGTATCCGATCGAATGCGGGAGCTCCACAAGCCCCGTGGCTAGCGACCCACGCGCAAGCACGCGATACTGTTGCGCATTTGCGAAGCAGCGATGCCAGGCCCCGCCTGCGGCAGACGCCCAACAGCAAAGCTCGGAACAGAGGCGGAGGCGCCGGGAATCGACCCGTTTACGCCGACGGCGGGTCTTCCAGCGCGCTGCGCAGGCGGTCGAGCAGGGGCATGATCTGGGCGCGGCGGAGCTTGTAGAGGGTGCGGTTGGCGACGAGGACGCTGGAGATGTCGCAGATGTGCTCGCGCACGACTAGGTTGTTCTCGCGCAGGGTCTCGCCGGATTCGACGAGATCGACGATGACGTCGGCCAGGCCCACCAGCGGGGCGAGCTCGACGGAGCCGCCGACGTAGATGACCTCGGCTTGGATGCCGCGTTTGGCGAAGTGCTCGGTGGCGATGCGCGGGAACTTCGTGGCCACGCGCGGCACGCCGGCGGGCTCTTCGGCGCCGGCGGGCCCTGCCACGACCATGCGGCATTTGCCGACGCCGAGCTCGATCGGCTGATACAGGTCGTAGGCTCGCTCGAGCAACACGTCACGCCCGCTGATGCCGAGATCGGCGACTCCGTATTCGACGTAGGTGGGCACGTCGTCGGGTTTGAGGAGCAGGAAGCGTAACGAGCCGTCCTGGGTCTCTCGGATCAGCTTGCGCTCGTCGGCGAGCAGGTGGGTGGTGTCGATCCCGGCGCGCTCGAAGAGGGGCGCAAGCGCTTTGACCACCCTGCCCTTGGGGATGGCCAATGTCAGCGGCGTCATGGACGTCATGGGATGCTCGATTCGTCCCGGATACGCGCGATGTCGGCGCCGACGTCGGCGAGCTTGGTTTCGATGTGCTCGTAGCCTCGGTCGAGGTGATAGACCCGGCGCACGACGGTTTCGCCTTCGGCGACCAAGCCGGAGATGACCAGCGAGGCGCTGGCGCGCAAGTCGGTGGCCATCACCGACGCGCCGGAGAGCTGCTTCACGCCCTCGACGATGGCGACGTTGTTGCGAATCTCGATGCGCGCGCCCATGCGCTGCATCTCGGGCACATGCATGAAGCGGTTCTCGAAGATCGTCTCGGACAGCACGCTGCGGCCGCTCGCGACCGTCATCAGCGCCATGAACTGCGCCTGCATGTCGGTGGGGAACCCGGGGTGCGGGGCGGTGGTCACGTCGACGGGCTTGAGGCGATCGGCGCGCACGATGCGCGCGTGCTCCCCTTCGCGTTCGATGGTGAGCCCAGCTTGCCGAAACTTGGCGACGACCGGCTCGAGGTCGTCGAGGGGCGCGTGTTCCAAGAGCACGTTGCCCCCAGTGGCGCCGACCGCCGCCATGAAGGTCCCCGCCTCGATGCGGTCGGCGATGATCGCGTGGTCGAAGGGATCGAGCTCGTCTTTGCCCTCGATGTGGATGATGGCCGTACCGGCGCCCTCGACGCGCGCACCCATCTTGTTCAGCACGCGCCCGAGCTCTTCGATCTCGGGCTCGCGCGCGCAGTTGACCAGCGTGGTGCGCCCTTTGGCGAGCGCGGCCGCCATCAGCAGGTTCTCGGTGCCGCCGACGGTCGGCATGTCGAACACCACCTCGGCCCCCTTCAGCCGATTCGCCTGGGCGACGATGTAACCGTGCTCGACGCTGATCGACGCTCCCAGCGCCTCGAGCCCTTTCAGGTGCTGATCGACGGGCCGCGCGCCGATGGCGCAGCCGCCCGGCAGCGACACCTTGGCGCGCCCGTAGCGAGCCAGGAGCGGCCCCAGCACGAGCACGCTCGCGCGCATTTGCCGCACCAGCTCGTACGGCGCCTCGGGGCGAACGGCTTGAGTCGTCTGACCCACGAGGACTTCGGGCGTGTCTACGGAAATGTCACGCCCGAGAAAGCGCAAGAGCGCGGCGGTGGTCTCGATGTCGCGCAAACCGGGGACGTTGCGGAGCCGGCTCGCACCGTCGGACAACAAGGTGGCACACAGGATGGGGAGCGCCGCGTTCTTGGCGCCTCCGACACGGATCGTACCGAAAAGCTGCCGACAGCCGCGGATTCTGATGGCGTCCATAGGATCGAAGCGCTGGGGTTACGACCATCGCCAGCGTTGTGCAAGGCACCTTGGCGTCACGCGCGCGATCTGGGCAAGAAAACGGCCGCGAGGTCGAAATCGAGACACCCATGCGGTCCGCTGCGGTCGGGGTTCGCGTTCGGTCTACGCTTTTTTCACCTTCCTCGCGGACGCCGCCACTACGCTGGCAAGCGTGATGACAGTCCGCTGGCTCTCGGTTTCGGCGGCCGCTACCGCGCTGTTGCTGCACCCACCCGCCGGGGCCCAACTGCCAGTGTCGCAGCAGGACCTGCGCAACTTCGCGCCGCCCACGGATCCCGAGGGAACGCTCTACCTCGAGAAGCCGAGCAGCGAAGGTGCGGGCGCTTACAATGTGGGCGTGTGGTTCTCGTACGCGAACCAGCTCTTGGTGCTCGAGTCCGCGGGTGGCGTCGAGACGTCACCGGTAGCCCATCAGCTCTCGGTCGACTACGTGGCTTCGCTCGGCTTCACCGAGCGCATCACGCTGGGCATAGCTCTGCCGACCGTGGTGTATCAACAGGGCGACAACGAGGAGCTGCTCACCGGCGACGAGCCGCTGCCGCAGTCCGCGCTCGGCGATCTGCGAGCCGACTTGAAAGCGACTCTGCTGAGCCCGGGCACGCTAGGGACGCTCGCGCTCGCGGGGCTCGTGCGCGGCACGCTGCCGACCCCGGGCGAGCTCGCGTTCACCGGCTACGACTCAGCCACCGGCGAGTTCCGAGTGCTGGCGGAGCTCGGATACTTCAACACGAAACTGCAAGCCACGGGGGGCGTGCGGCTGCGCGAGGAAGTGACCGTGCTCGATCAGACGCTCGGCTACGATCTGCCCTGGGGCGCTGCGCTGCTCTGGAACGTGGGCGGCCGCGGCGACCAGGGGCTCGGCTGGGTGTTCGCTGCCGAGGCGCGCGGCAACGTGGGCCTCGAGCCTGACTTCGCCGAAGAGATCTCGTCGCCCGTGCTCGGCGGGGCATCGGTCCGGCTCCGCGCCGACGACTGGTCGGTCCTGGTCGGCGGCGAAGCGGGCATCAACGGCGGCCTCGGGGCCCCGCGGGTGCGCGCCGTGTTGTCCGCAGGCTACGCGCCGCGCGTCAAAGACGCGGACCGCGATGGGCTCGAGGACCACCTGGATCAGTGCCCGCAAGTCGCCGAGGATCTGGATGGATTCCAAGACTCGGATGGTTGCCCCGAGGTCGACAACGACAACGACGCCGTCTCCGACAACGACGACCGCTGCCCCAAAGCGCTGGAAGACGCCGACGATTTTCAAGATGACGACGGCTGCCCCGACCCGGACAACGACGGCGATGGGATCTTGGATGCTTCTGACGCCTGTCCGCTCGTCGCCGGGACCTCATCGGACGTACCCAAGTATCACGGCTGCCCCCCCGTCGATACCGACGGTGACGGGGTCTTCGACGACAAGGATGCTTGCCAGAAGAAGCCCGAGGACAAAGACGGTTTCGAGGATCTCGACGGTTGCCCCGACAAGGACAACGACAAGGACGGCATCCCCGATCCGGACGACGAGTGCCCCGACCAGCCCGGACCGCAACGCTCCGATCCGAAGTTGCACGGCTGCCCGAGCCCCGATCGTGACGGCGACGCCATCGATCTCGCGCAGGACCGCTGCCCGAAGGAACGCGAGGTGTTCAACGGGTTGGAGGATGACGACGGTTGTCCCGACGGTACTCCGGAGGCCAATCCTCCCCTGGTCGAGATCGTCGAAGGTGCCGGGGGCCCCAGCATGCGGCTCGCCGCCCCGCTCGAGTTCGTAACGACCGACGGCGGCGTCGACATGGCTCCCAAGAGCTTGCCGATGCTGCGCGCGATCGGCACCGAGTTGAACCGCCATCGCCGCTGGGTACTCTTGGTGGGCGTGCGCCCGACCGGTCCCAGCCCCGAGGCTGAACAAGAAGCCCTGAACAAGTCCTTCGCCGTTGTGCTCGCCCTGCGGAGCCTAACCCACCGTGAAAGCCTCGCCGAGTCCGTGAGTTGGCAAGCGGTGAAAGACTTGAAGCAAGCGCCGGAGTACGGTGTCGGCCTGATGCTGCTGACTCAAGAGAAACCCCGAGCCAAGCCGAGGCAACCGTGAGCCGGTGGTGGTGCGGCGCGTCGCTCGTCTTCTGCCTGCTCTCGGGCACACTCAGCGTCCGCGCTCAGTCCGACGAAGACGAAGAAACGGAGAGCGCGAGCGAAACACCGTCGGCCCCGCGAGAAGTGCTCGGCTTCGAGGGCCGATCGAGCACGTTTCAAGCGAGCCGGTGGCTAGGGTCGGAGGACGACGCCGAGCGCGAGAAAGCCCTGAAACGCCTGGGGCTGGCGTCGGACGCGCAGGGCATCGATCTGTTGATTCGCGCGGTACAACCCGAAGGACAAGCGCGCACGCCGCGCTTGCGCCTGGTCGCCCTGAGAAGCCTGGCGCGCTCGCTCGACGACGCCGCGGTTCGGCGCGCCTTGGTGACCCTGATGAGCGGCGCGGGCCAGCCCCCCGAAGCCGCCGAGCGCCCGCTGGAAGTGCTGGTGCGCGAAGGCGCCGCGATGGCGCTCGCCAAGAGCAACCATCCCGACGCGTTGGTCGTACTCGGCAAAGCCCTGCGTCAGGGCGGTCCGACGGGGCAGGCGGCCGCCCAAGCGCTCACTGCCTACCCACCGAAACAGCTCGGGGCGCTGCTCACCACGCCCGGCGCGGCGTCCACGAACCTCGTCGATGTGCTCGCCGCGATCAAAGACCAACGAGCCTTTCACGCGCTCCGCAGCTACGTGACGCGCGGCAGTCCCGACGTGCGCGCGCGGGCGACGCTCGCATTGACCGAGCTCGGTCACATGGAAACCGTGGCGCTCGCGCGCCACTGGCTCCAGAGCAACGCGACCGACGACACCTCGAAGCTGACCGCGATCAGGGTGCTGAGCATGGCGGGCACGGATGACGCTGCCAAACACCTGGGCAAGCTCTTCGACGACGAAGACCAAAGGCAAGCTGCCGCCCGGCTGGCCTTCGAGATGCCGAGCCCGCGCCTGCTGCCGGCGCTCGACCGAGCCCTGGGGCAGGCAAAGCCCGGCGAACAGCCGCTGCTTTTGGCCGCCATGGGTCGCGCCGGTGGCGCGGGCGCTGCCCGGCTCCTCGCAGCGCGCCTCGCCGCCGACCCGTTCGCCGCCGAGGCAGCCTACGCCCTCGCGCTCAGCCCAGGCGAGCCAGCGGAACGCGCACTGATCGACGGGCTGGCGTCGCCCAAGACGCGCCGGCTCTGCGCGCGGGCCCTCTCGCTGCGGGCCTGGGCGATCGGGAGCGAGGCCTCCGAGCTCGATGCAGCCCTGCGCGCGCTGATCACGGAGAAAGACCCGGCCGATCGTGCCGCCGGCGCCTTCGGCTTGAGCGTCCTCAGCCCCCGCATGGCAGCGGCGCTGGTCGGCTGGCGAGACCCAGCCGTGGTGATCGCTGCCGCGCGCGCGGCGACGCACGGCGACGCCGCGTTGGCCGCCGCCCGCCGGCTCGCCAACGAAAAGAACCCGACCTTGGTGATCGCGCTGTCGAACGCCTTGAACTCGCCGGAGGCTCGCAAGCTCGTGCCGAGCTCCAAGCTGCACGAGTTGATCCAGGGCGGCAGCGCCGCCGCGAGTCTCGCCGTACGAGCGCTCGCCGCGCGGCTCCAGCGGCGCAGCGACCAGTTCGTCGACGAACTGTCGCACAGCCCGAGCCCGGAAATTCGCGCAGAGTTCGCGTTGGGGCTCGGCGATGCTCCGGCGCCCGCGGCCACGGGCCTGCTCCTCGAAATGTACGAGTTCGAAACCGACGCCCTGGTACGGCGGGCGATCGTGGCCGCCTCGAGTCAGCGCCCCGAAGCGTCTCGCTCTCGCGTCCTCGAGCTGGCACGTGCGCTCGATCCTGACGCACAGGTACGCCAGCTGGCGCGGCTCGGGACGCGCGGGCATCCGCTCGCCGCCGCGCCCCTGGGTTACCAGACCTTCTGGCTGTCGCTCGAGCAGAGCTCGACCGCTGCGAGCGCCCAGCGCGCCCAGTCCCCCGCGAACACCCCCGTGGTGGTCCAGGGCCCGCGGGGACACACGCTGGTCGCCCTGCCCGATTCCGACGGGTTCGTGGGGCTAATCGGGTTGGATTCGGGGCCACTCCGGTATGTCCTTGCAGACCCCAGCGAGTGACGTAAGGCTCGCCCCAGGCCTCTTCTCGGGCCGCGTCTCGACCCATGCCTTCGAAGAAACAACAATCGGAACTCCCCTTGCACCCTACAGCCCACGTCGCACCAGAAAGCTCGGAGCTCGTGCCACGCGAGGTCGCCGGGGAAACCAGTTTCGAAGATGCCATCGAGCGTCTCAGTGAAATTGTCGAAGCGCTGGAATCGTCGGGCCTCCCACTCGAAGACTCGCTGAAGCTTTTCGAAGAGGGCGTGCAGCTCGCGAGGAAATCGCAAGCCCGCTTGGACAGCGCCGAGCGCAAGGTGCAAGAGTTGCTGGCTTACGACGAGGGCGGCAGACCCATCGTCGAAGAGTTCGATCCGGAGTGACCGAATCCAACGGCAGGCCCCATGCAGCGTGAGGTGGTTCGAACAGCAGCAGCTCTGGTCATCGGCAACGAGCTCTTGAGCGGCAAGACCCTGGACGAAAACCTGGGGCCGCTCGCCAAGGCGTTGCGCAGCCTGGGCGTGCGCCTGTGTCGCGCCGTGGTGGTCGAAGATGACCTCGAAACCATCGCGCACGAGGTCTCGGCGCTGCACCGCGCCTACGACGTGGTGTTCACGAGCGGCGGCGTGGGACCGACGCACGACGACGTGACGATCGACGCAGTGGCTCGGGCCTTCGCCACCGACGTCGTCATCGACGCTCATTTCGCGGCTCTGATACGGCAGGCTTACGGCGACAGCTGCACCGAGTCGCATCTGCGCATGGCGCGCGTGCCCCGAGGTTCCGAGCTGATCACGTCCGCCGAAATCGCCTGGCCCACCGTGCGCTTCGCCAACGTGTGGGTGATGCCGGGCGTGCCGGAGATCTTCCGCATGAAGCTGAGCCTGCTGCGATCACGGCTCACGGGGCCCGTGACCTTCAGCAGCAGCGCCGTGTACACGTGCATCGAAGAGAGCGAGCTGAAGCCGCTGCTCGACCGGGTGGTCGCGGCGCACCCCGAGGTAGAGGTCGGCTCCTACCCGAAATGGCGCGATCCCACGTACAAGACCAAAGTCACACTCGACGCCACCAGCGAAAGCGCGAAGCAAGCCGCCCTCGAGCTCTTGCTATCGCTGCTCCCCCCCGGCCAACTCCAACGCATCGAATAGCTCCCATTCACGCTGAGCCGTCCAAAATTTTCAGTATTGGACGGCTGCCAGGCTTGTCCATCCCGGTGGTCGCCCCACACTGCGCCTTGCAGTACGTGCGAGTATCTGCATCGAGCACCCAGTTGACCTTCCTCCTGATCGTGACCCCATCCACTCCCGATGCCGCGTTCTTCCGAAGTCGTTGGTACGCCTCTTTCAGTAACGGGACCTTGATGTGGCTCAGCAGGTTGGTCCACCGCTCTGTTGGCTTCTTCCTTGCTCGTTCTCCGATCCGCTGCAGCTCTGTGAGCACACCGGTCCCGTCCTGTGCCGGGGATGTGTTTCGTGCAGCAGATTTTCCCTTGGCCGCGGCCCGTCCCTCCATCGACTCGACGGGCGTTACCCGCGTCTTCGCCGACTTCTT
>JAICQQ010000343.1 GCA_025937785.1 Polyangiaceae bacterium | reverse complement strand
TGCATGGAAGAACTCAGACAACGCCATCCGCGAGCGCGCTTCCTCGGCAGGCTGTCGCACGTCGAAACGCTACGCTGGATCGCCGCCGCGGATCTCCTCATCTCGAGCTCGCTCGATGAAGGTGCGCCCACCGCGGTGCGTGAAGCCGTGGCACTCGGTGTCGACGTGGTGGCCTGCCCGTCGGGCGACCTGGCCGCGTGGGCACGGAGCGAACCCCTGTTGTGGGTGACGCGGAACCTCGCCGAGCAGCACGACGGCCCCCCGGGCGACGCTTCGTCACAGACGCGATAGCAGCATGGCGAAGTTGCACGGGCTCGTCCGCTGGTCGAGCTGAGGCACGATGATGCGATCGAGTGCCAAACGCACCGCACCGGTGGAGCCGGGCAGAGCGAACACCAGCACCGAACCCGCGAGGGCGGCAAACGCACGGGACTGGATGGTCGCGGCGCCAATTTCTTCGTAGCTGAGCCAGCGAAACAGCTCGCCAAAACCAGGGATCTCCTTGCTGACGAGCGGCGCGAGGGCCTCTACGGTGACGTCCCGCGCCGTGATTCCGGTGCCTCCGGTCACGACGACCACCTCGGGGGATTCTGTCGCCAGCCAGCTCTGGAAGGCGTGACGAATCTCTTCGACGTCGTCCTTCACGATGCGACGAGCTACGATGGGGTGACCCGCTCGACCCAGGGTGTCTGCAATGAGAGCGCCACTTTTGTCGTCGACCTCGGTCCGTGTATCGCTCACGGTGAGCACTCCAATTCGGAGCGGAAGAAATTCGCGTGCCGCCATACTCGTCACACCTCGCTCGCACTAGCCTCGCCGGCTTCGGCGCCGGCCCTAGTCTCGCCTGCCCGAGCGCGAAGGCAAGCAGTACTTCGCAGGGTACGCGCGTCACCTGCGCTTTCGCGGCATGGCTGCTCGTGCTACTCGGCGCCGGTTGTGATGCCGCCGGGGGTGCCACCTCCGCGCCGCGACCGCCCAGCAGCGTAGCCCCAAAAGCAGCCGGCGCGCATGCGCCGGCTCCCAGCGCCAGTAGCTCGCTCGCGACGCCGACGCGAAGCCCCGAGCCAGGCATCGTCATCCGAGGCGGGGGGCGCAACGTCGTTGCGGGGCGCCATGGCGTGGTGACCAGCGTCGAGTCTCAAGCAACGCGCGCCGGCATCGGTATCCTCGAGCGCGGTGGCAACGCCGTCGATGCCGCCGTCGCGGTCGCGTTCGCGCTGGCGGTGACGCATCCCAGCGCCGGCAACCTGGGAGGCGGCGGCTTCATGCTGGTCAGTCGCGATGACGGCGTGACCGCGATCGACTTCCGCGAGAGCGCCCCCGCCAAGCTGCCGCGCGCGCGCTTCGACCGCATGATCGCGAGCGGCGGCGCAGGCCCTGACTCCGTCGCTGTGCCCGGAACACCCGCGGGGCTGTGCTTGGCGCAAGAGCGCTTCGGGCGGCTCACGCTGGCGGAGGTGATAGAGCCCGCGATCGACCTGGCACGACGAGGCTACGTGGTGGGCGCACGTCAAGCGCTCGCGCTCGAGTGGAGTTGGCTGATTCTACGCCAGAACCCGGCCTTTCTCGCACGCTTCGCCCGGCCTGGCACGCGCGACCCCGTGGCCGCCGGCACACGGCTGACGCAGCCGAAGTTGGCAAAGACCTTGGCAAGCATCGCGGAACGAGGGCGCGCCGGTTTCTACGAGGGAGCGGTGGCCGCGAGCGTGCTCGACAGCCTGGGTCGTGGGCGCCTCATGACCCCCGATGACCTCACGAGCTACCGTGCCAAGACGCGTGAACCGCTCCGCTTCTGGTACCGGGGGCTCGAGGTAGTCACCATGCCTCCACCCTCGGCGGGCGGCGTCGCGCTCGCGCTGACGCTGTCGATGTTGGAGACGGAGCGCGCCCACACCGCGCCTCCTGACTCGGCGTTGGCCGTCCATCTCTTGGTCGAAGCCGCGAAGCGCGCACACGCGGAGCGGCGCTTCGGCGTGGTCGATCCCGACGTGCTCGGCCCCGGCGAGCTCGAAGCCCGCGTGCGCCGTTGGACGTCACCGAACTCGCTGCTGTCCGAACACCCGATCGTGCGAGGGCAGGCTGTGCGCTCGGAACGAATCCACCCGCTGTTCACGCCTCCGCGCGAGGACGAAAACACCACTCACTTCTCCGTGGTGGACGCTGCGGGAATGGCGGTCAGTTGCACCGTGACGCTCTCGGCGTCGTTCGGCGCCAAGCTCATCGCGGACGATTCGGGAGTGATCTTGAACAATGCGGTGGCGTCGTTCAGCATCGCCGGGGACAACCTGCCGACCGGCGGCCGGCGCACGGTGAGCTCGATGGCGCCGACGCTGGTGTTCGCCGACCAAAAGCTGGTGTTGGTGCTGGGGTCGCCCGGCGGCGACACCATTCCGAACACCATCACTCAGGTGCTGCGCAACATCGTCGACCGGGGCATGACGCTCGATGCCGCCGTGGACGCGCCGCGCATCCACCATGGCTTCATCCCCGATCAGATCCGACTCGAGCGCCCCCTGGCCCCTCCGCTGCGGCGTGAGCTCGAGCAGATGGGGCACCGCTTCGCCCCGCACAGGAGCCGTATCGGCGACGCCAATAGCATCCTGCTCGACGGCGCGACGGCCCATGCTTACGCGGATCGCCGCGAGGGTGGCCTGGCCCTCGCCGCGAAACCTCGGAAGCCGCCGAAGCCCACGACGAGCCCAGCCGAATAGCGCCCGCCGCGCCCTCGAGCTTGGCCAGGGCGCTGGTTCTGCTACATCTTGCGCACTTTGAGTCCTCCCTTGAGCGTGCTGTTCGAAGAACTGAGCGACCCCTTGACCCGCTTCGGCGGCTTCATTTTCGACTGCGACGGCACGCTGGCCGATACCATGCCGCTGCATCATCGATCGTGGGTCCATGCGCTCGGCCGCGCCGGTGCTCATTTCGAGTTCGGCTGGGAGCTGTTCCAGAGCCGCGCGGGGATGAGCCTGGAGCGCACCGTCTACGAGTTGAACCTGCAGTTCGGCACCATGCTCGATCCGGTACGGGTGGCGCTCGACCAGCGCGACTACTACACGACGCGCTCGAGCGAGGTCACACCGGTGGCTCCGGTGCTGGCCCTCGCGCGCGAGGCTGCGAAGGCCCGCAGCGTCAGCGTCGCCTCCGGCAGCGAATACCGCCACGTCGTGCACACGTTGGAGCTCATCGGGGCACGCGCCTGGTTCGAGGTGATCGTCACACCCGCCGACGTCGAACGGGGCAAACCCGCGCCGGACATGTTCTTGCTCGCCGCGGCGCGCATGGGCGTACCCCCAGAGCACTGTCTCGTGCTCGAAGACTCCCCGCTCGGCATCGAGGCTGCGCGCGCCGCGGGCATGCACTCGGCGCTGGTGCGTCACCCTCTGGCTCGTGAAACGCCGGCACTGGAAAGGGCATTGTGAGCGCACCATCGAACCTCCCGGCGCACGCGCCGCGCGAGCTGTTCAAGCGACCGAAGTACTGGGCGCACCAGTTCGGCGTCGCGCCGGTGCTGCCAACGTCGCGCTCGGAAATGGACGCACTGGGCTGGGATTGCTGCGACATCATCCTGGTGACCGGCGACGCCTACGTGGATCACCCGAGCTTCGGTGCAGCGTTGATTGGGCGCCTGCTCGAGGCCCATGGTTTTCGCGTGGGCATCATCGCGCAACCCGATTGGAAGAGCGACAGCGCGTTCCAGGCGCTGGGCGCCCCGAATCTGATGTTCGGCATCACCGCCGGCAACATGGACTCGCTCGTAAACCACTACACGAGCGACAAGAAGCCGCGCAGCGACGATGCTTACACGCCAGGCGGCAGCAGCGGCGCGCGCCCCGACCGCGCCTGCATCGTGTACACCCAGCGCTGTCGCGAAGCGTTTCCCGATGTCCCGATCGTGCTGGGTGGGATCGAAGCGAGCCTGCGACGCATCGCGCACTACGACTACTGGAGCGACACGGTGCGGCGCTCGATCTTGGCCGACACCGGCGCCGACCTGTTGGTGTTCGGCAACGGCGAACGACAGATCGTCGAGATTGCCGAGCGCGTCGCGCGCGGTGAGAACATGCGCGACATGGTCGACATCCGCGGCACTGCCGTGCGCCGTCGCGGGGGCGTCGCCGGCTTCGTCGAGGTCGACTCACGGACCCTGGACACGCCCGGGCCGATCGCCAAGCACCGAAGCCCCTACGAGATGTCGGAGGCGGCCGCAGCTCCGGCCGAGGCCGGCTTGATCCCCCTTGGGCGCAAGCGGGGCTCGGCGCCCGAGCCAGCGCGCCGCGAGCGCACCGTCGTGCGCCTGCCCTCGCACGCGGACGTACTCTCGGACCCAGCTCTGTACGCGCACGCTTCTCGCGTGCTGCACCTCGAGTCGAACCCCGGCAACGCGCGCGCGCTGGTGCAACGAAACGGAGATTTCGACATCTGGTTGAATCCGCCGGCGCTGCCGCTCACGACGCCGGAAATGGATGGAATTTACGAGCTGCCGTATTCCCGCGTCCCGCACCCGAAGTACCTGAAGGACCCGATCCCTGCCTACCAGATGATCCGGTTCTCGGTCACGATTCAGCGTGGCTGCTTCGGCGGCTGCACCTTCTGCTCGATCACGGAGCACGAAGGGCGCATCATCCAGAACCGTTCGGAGGACTCGGTGCTGCGCGAGGTCGCTGAAATCCGCGACCGAGTTCCTGGATTTACGGGCGTCATCTCCGATCTCGGCGGACCGACCGCCAACATGTACCGCCTCGCCTGCAAGTCGCGTGAGATCGAGGCGAAGTGCCGGCGCCCATCCTGCGTGTATCCCGGCATCTGCAAGAACCTGAACACCGATCACACGCCGCTCATCGGGCTTTACCGGCGCGCGCGCGCGTTGCCCGGCATCAAGAAGGTGCTGATTGCGTCCGGTGTGCGCTACGACCTTGCCGTCGAGAGTCCAGAGTACGTGCGGGAGCTCGTCACGCACCACGTCGGCGGCTACCTAAAAATCGCGCCCGAGCACGTCGCCGAAGGGCCGCTCAAGCACATGATGAAGCCCGGCGTGGGGAGCTACGAGCGCTTCAAAGAACTTTTCGAGCACTTCTCGAAGCAAGCGGGAAAGAAGCAATACTTGATCCCTTACTTCATCGCAGCCCACCCGGGGACGACGGATCAGGACATGTTGACCCTGGCGCTGTGGTTGAAGCAGCGGGGGTTCAAGGCCGACCAGGTACAAGCGTTCCTACCCTCACCCATGGCGACGGCGACCGCGATGTACCATTCCGGGAAAAACCCCCTGCGCGGCAGTCAGAAGGATGCCAGCGTGTTCACGGCGAAGAGCCCGCTCGATCGCCGCTTGCACAAGGCTTTCCTGCGCTACCACGATCCCAACAACTGGCCGCTCTTGCGCTCCGCGCTGAGACGCTTGGGTCGATCGGACCTGATCGGATCTTCCGATCGCCAACTCGTCCCAGCCAAACAACCGCCGGGCTGGCGCAAAACGACCGAGTCTGCTGCCGCGGGCCCGCGAAAACGCAGGACTTTTCGGACGCAGCACGTGCGCGGCCGCCGCTCTTAGCGGGCTGCGTTCACCCTCTACCCCATTGCCTGGACGCCCGGTCTGTGGCATTCGGGCGAACGTGGAGGTCTCTTGCTCCCGATGCCAGCGACGCTATGCGGTCGCCGACTACAAAGTAGCCGGTCGGCGGCGGACGTCCCGCTGCCGCTGCGGCAATCTGTTGATCTTCGACGGGCGAACACTGAGCGCGTCGGAGCCCGACGCTGGAGCGAGCTCGTCTCAGCCGCTCGAGCCGACGCTCACCCCTCCTGAAACGCGCGCGGAAATAGCCACTGCCCCCCCGCCGCGTCCAGAAGCCGGCGACACCCTGGTCCCCCCGGCCGCGGCGGTGCCTTCCAGCATCGAAGCGCTCGTCGGCGCCGACGCCCAGCCCCCCGAGGCGGCTCCATCCCCCGACAGCCAGTCCATCGGGCGCATTCGCCTGCACAAGGTCGAACGCCGGCCCGGCGAGGCGGGGTCCGAGCGGCGACCCAAGGCGCCGACGACGCGCGTCGAACGCTCGGACACGGCGCCTCCCGACTCGCCACGCAACCTGCACGAAGCGTTCGACGCGATCGATCTGGATCGCCTGGCGGCATCCATCCGTCCCCTGTGGGAGGCCCCGGCGAGCCGGCGGGTGACGTCACCTGGCGAAGACCCCGAAGTGATCGTGCACTATCCGAGCGAGTGGCAACCGCCGCCTTCGGAGCGTCGTCGCATGCGCGCCAACTGGGAAGTCACGCCCACCCTGCCGCTATCGCTCGAGCCGCCGCCTTCGGACACCCTCGATCCGGACCGGCAGGCCCCGGCGCAGGCCCCTCCACCGGCACCGGTGGCCCTGGGTGAGCCCCCCGACGCGGGCGAGGAACCCAGCGTCATCGCGGGCTCGGTCACCACCGTGGCCAGCGAACCGACGCGGGCACTCGACGCAAACGTCGGCCACTCCGCTGCTCCCGGCCTCGAGTCGACGGCGCCGACCGCAGTCAGCCAACCTCCCCTCGTGCCGCCTCGCTTTTCAGCGAAGCTCTGGGGGGCTGGCCTGGCCGCTGCGGCCGTGCTCGCTCTGGTATGGCGCGGCAGCGGCAGCTCCACGGATGTGCCCGCGACCGCTACCGGCGCGCCGAAATCCGGCGAGGTCGGCGCTGAGGCCGCGAGCCGTCCTGCGGCGCTACCGCCCGAAGGCACCCCAGCGCCCGTCCCTCCGCCCGCGCTCGCGATGGCCGAGGACGTCGCCCCAACCCCCGGGGCCGCCCCGACAAGTCCGGCGGCGGCATCCGCCGCGCCCACCGCCGCACCACCGGCCGCAGCTCCAGCGCCTGCCGTCCGGCAGACGCCGCCACCCGCAGCGCCGCGCGC
>JAICQQ010000216.1 GCA_025937785.1 Polyangiaceae bacterium | reverse complement strand
GCCAGGCTCTGCCCGCGCGCCCGGGCCACGTCATTGAGCTTCTTGACTCGCCCGAGCATGGTCTGAGTCAGCGACTCGCGCTCCAAGAATCCGTGCGGCTGGGCCGCGCGCGAGTCTTCGGGCACACCGCTCAAGTACTTGTCGGTCAGCACACCCTGAGCCAACGGAGAAAACGCAATGCAGCCGACACCACGCTCGCGCAGCACCTTTAGCAGGCCGTCCTCGATCCAGCGCTCGAACATGTTGTACTTCGGCTGGTGAATCAGGCAGGGCGTGCCGAGCCCCTGGAGTATCTCTTGCGCGCGCGCCGTTTGCTCGGCGCTGTAATTCGAGATGCCGGCGTAGAGAGCCTTGCCGCTCTTGACCGCCTGATCGAGCGCACCCATCGTCTCTTCGAGCGGAGTTTCCGGGTCCGGTCGGTGACTGTAGAAGATATCGACGTAGCTGACACCCAAGCGCACCAGGCTTTGGTCCAGGCTCGATAGCAGGTACTTTCGAGACCCCCACTCGCCGTAGGGACCGTCCCACATCCAGTAACCAGCCTTGGTAGAGATCACGAGCTCGTCACGATGCCGCGCCAGATCCGAGCGCAGCACGCGGCCCAGGCAGTGTTCGGCCGAGCCCGCGGGAGGCCCATAGTTGTTCGCCAGATCGAAATGGGTGATCCCCAGATCGAACGCACGCAGCAACATCATGCGCGCGCGCTCGTGGCTGTCGACGCCGCCGAAGTTGTGCCACAGACCGAGCGAGATGCTCGGTAGCTTGAGCCCGCTTCGCCCGCAGCGGGCGTAGCTCATGGTTTGGTAGCGATTCGGAGCGGGAAGGTACATGGACCGGACATAACACGCACGAGCTGTGCGTAGAACGCCCTCGCCCACCCCCGCGAGCTTATTGAGCGATCGCCGCCAGCAGTTCTTTGGCGTGACCGCTGGGGTCGACGTCGAGCCACACGCGCTTGATCTTACCCGCTGCGTCGATGAGAAAGGTCTGGCGAGCTGCCATGCCGCGATTCATCGGAACGCGGAACGCTTTGGCCACCTCGCCATCGCTGTCGACCACCAGATCGAAGGGAAGCTCGAACTTCTCGATGAAAGCCACGTGCGACTCGGCGTCTTGCGTCGAGACACCGAACACCTTGACCTTCGCTTTCTCGAAGGCGGAGTAATCGTCGCGGATGCCTTCTGCCTCGATGGTGCAGCCCCGCGTGTCGTCCTTCGGGTAGAAGTACACCACTACCGGCTGCCCCTTCAGCGACGCTAGCGAAACCTTGCTGCCGTCTTGCAGCGTGAAGCTGACGTCAGGAGCCGGATCCCCCGCTGCGAGGGCCGCAGGCTTGCTGACCTCGGGCTCCTCGACGCTCGCCGCGGGCGCCGGGCCGTCGCCGGCAGGGGTCTGTTTGCAGGCGCCGGCCGCGAACGCCACGCCGCCGAGCAGCAAGAGCGAGACGAAGCGCTGCATCAGAAAGATCCAGACATCGAGACGAGCGCGACGTCGCGCCCGACCGCTGGGGTAACCCGAAAACGTCCGGCGTCTTGCCCGACGGGCAGCTCCGGGCGATCGAGGTACAGGTAGGTCGTAACGGCGGCGCTCACGACGGCGCCGGCGATCAAGACGTCGGTGACCAGGTTCAGCGTCTTGGTGCTGTCGTAGGCATCTTGCGCCGCAGCCTCGTCCTTACCATTGGCGTCCTCGAATTCGCCATTCTTACCGAGCGCCATGATCCCGGTCACGGTCGCGCCCACGGTGAACGCGCCCGTGGCGGCCAAACCGATGTAGACGCTGGTCGGCACCGGGCGTGCCATGGCTTGGGGACCCGCGTCCGTCATGGGATCAGGGGTCGTGGTCGTGGGGGGAGCCGTGACCGCTGCGGGTAGCTGGAGCTCGAAGGTGTGGCTCTGGTCCGCGCCGGGCGAAGCGTCGAACTCCCAGACCGCGTCTTCGTAGCCTTCGAGGCGCGCCACCATGCGATGATGCCCCGTGCGAATACCGAGCTCGAATTGGCCATTTTCCAGCGTATAGCGATTGGTAATCGAGGCCCCCTGGACGGGGATGCGTTCGTCCGTGACCACGACACCCGCGGGCACGCTCGTCAGCGTGACACGCACCACCGAGGATTTCAGCGTGGACAGGTCGCGTTCGAACTGCTCCCGCTCGTCCGCGGGCAGCTCTCGACCGCCTTCGTTCAAGTATCGCTCCATGGCGTCGATCGCCTCACCGTCGCGTTCGAGCTTCATGGCGGCGATGCCCAGATTGCCCAGAATCTTCCACGAGGCTGCGGCCGCGTAGGCAGCCTTGAACTCGCGGTACGCCTCTTCATAGCGAGCGCCGTCCGGGTCTTGCATGAAGTTCACGCCGGCCTTGAAGTGTTGGCGGGCTGCTTCGGTAATCTCGACCTCGGCGAAGGCGGGTCCGGTCAGCAGCGAAGCGCTGCACAGAAGAGCGAAACCGAGTCGCTTGAACATAGTCCTCTCGTCCTCTCGTCCGCTCACGCTCGCGCGCGGGCGAATCACGCTGTCGCGTTAGTGGGAGATGACTACAGACCGCACGAAAAGCCAAGAGGGGTTCGCTAACCCTCAGCCGCATTCCGCTGAGCGTGAACTCGGCGCCGCCGAGTGCGCGCGGCACCTACCCGTTCGCACCGCTCCATTCGAGCCCCGCTCGGGGCGGCTCCGTTCGCGCAGCCGATGGAGCCGGCCCCGCCTCACAAAGAGGTGCGGATCTGCCGGCTTCCGCTCTTGGGTTTGGTAGTGGTGTCTGGCTTCGGCGCAGCCGGGGTACGCGGGCGGGGCGGGGGCACCACGGGCTTGGCGCTCGCCTGCTGCTCGGACTTTGCCGCAGCTTCCTTGGCGAGTTCGAGAGCTTTGCCTTGTTCGTCGGCGCGGGCCTGCTCGGACTGGGCGCGCGCTTCGGCGTCGGCCCGCCCCGCAAGGGCGCGCTTCTTCTCTTCTTCGAGGCGCAGGAGCTCTTGCTTGGCTTTGTGCTCGGCCTCCAATCGATCTTTCTCGGCTTGGGCGGCCGCGACTGCGGCTGCCTGCTTCGAGTCGCTCGTCACCTTGTAGGCCGTGACGGCGCCGCCAGCGAGCACCACGACCAACCCGGCTGCGATGCCGAGCACCAATCCGGTCTTTTTCTTGGCCGGCGCCGGGGTGAGCGCAGCGTCGCCCTGCGTGTTCGACCAGGCGCCTTTCGTCCGCACGTCGACCGCAGACGCGGCGGCAACCCTTGGCCCCGTGACGGTGGGCGCCGCGTGCAATGCCTGAAGCTGCGCCGCCGAATGCTGCGGAGGTTGACTGGCATGGTGCTGAGCCCAGCTGTTCAACGCGGCGAGGAAGTCTGCGCACGAGGCGTAGCGCTCGGTCAAATCGCGCGCCATTGCTTTGCTGATGATCGCGGCAAACGCCGGGTCGAGCCCTGGAGCCACTTGCTCCACCGGTGGGGGTGATTCAAGCACGATCTTGAAGATCAGCTCGTTGAACGTGTCCGCGTTGAAGGGGACTTGCCCGGACACGGCCTCGTACAAGATCACGCCCGCGGCATAGATGTCGACGCGCGTGTCGATGTCCTTCGCACCCTTCGCTTGCTCCGGCGCCATGTAGTACGGAGTCCCCATGACTGCGCCCGTGCGCGTCATGCTGAACTCGCCGCCCATCGCGTTGAACTTCGAAATACCGAAATCGAGCAGCTTCACGAAATCGGTCTGCCCCTTCTTGCTGCGGACGAGGTAGACGTTGTCTGGCTTCAGATCGCGGTGGATGATGCCCGCCGCGTGGGCCGCGCCGAGCCCCTCGAGCATTTGCACGGCGATCGGATACAGCTGCGCCGCCGTCAGCCGCCCGCTCTGGTGAATGCGGCTGCTGAGCGACTCGCCGTCCATGAACTCCATGACCATGTAGCGCTCGCCGTCGGCGAGTTGCCCCAGATCGAGGACTTCGACGATGTGCTCCGACCCAATCCGACCCGCTGCTTGAGCTTCGCGCTCGAAGCGGGCTACTGCGTCACCATTCGCAGCGACCCCGGCGTGGAGCACCTTGATCGCCACACGCCGGTGGATCCGGACGTTCTCTCCCTCGTACACCGCACCCATACCCCCTTCGCCGAGGAGGCGAACGATGCGGTACTTTCCGTCGACCAGATCTCCAGTGTTCAGTTGCACGCGGTTCGTCGGTGGCCTTTATTGTCCAGTTTGTCGTTCAGGCTTGTGGGTGGTCCAGACCGTCGCCGAGGTTCGGTCGATGCGGCTGGTGAGCCCTTAGTTCGACGGCCAGCCACGCTGAAGTGTTGCACGGAATGCCCGCTCTGGCGACAAAGAACCCCCCACCTTTCGCGGGGTCACCCGAGCGCACCCTACGCCTGAGAGCTGGATCCCAGCCAGTCTCGGCGCCGGAGTCCGCCAACTTCGGGGACGGATGCGGCGCGCGACTCGCCTCACCCTCTCGTCGGGGGCTCGAGCCTAAGGTTCGACCGCGTGGCCCGGAAACTCGAGAGGCCTCGCACGCGCGACCAGCACCAGGCACCCGGCACCCGACACTCACCGACAACCGGCGGGCTGCGCCGCAGAGCATCGGCGCCGTCGAATGTCGGCGGTCACGCCCGAAGGCCGGCGACGGACCGACAAACCGTTTGATCCGCCTGACCCGACTCCTTATCGTGCGCACACTTCTCGAGGGCGCCTGGACAACCAAAGAGCGGGGTATCAGACCTTGCCGCGCCGTGCGTAGTTTACGTTCACGAAAGGACAACTCATGAAGCTCTACATGCATCCGGTGTCAATGACGAGTCGCCCCGTTCGTTTGTTCATCGCAGAGAATGGACTCGACGTGGAAGAGAAGCTCGTCGATCTGATGACGGGCGAGCATCACCAGCAGCCTTTCATCGACGTCAACCCGAACCGTCTGGTCCCCGTGCTCGAGGACGGCGATCTCCGGCTCACTGAGAGCTCCGCCATCCTGAAGTACCTGGCGGACAAGATCGGCTCTCCCACGTACCCCAAGGACCTGAAACAGCGGGCGCGGGTCAACGAGCGCATGGATTGGTTCAATACCAACTTCTACCGCGACTACGCTTACAACCTGATCTACCCGCAGATCTTCCCGCATCACAAGCGGCAGAGCGTCGACGTGCAAGCGGGTACGCTCGCCTGGGGCAAAGAGCGTTCGCAAACGTGGTTGTCGATCTTGAACGACCACATCATCGGTCCGCAAAACCAGTACGTGTGCGGCAACGAAATCACGATCGCCGACTACTTCGGCATCAGCCTGCTCACGCTCGGCGAGATCGTGGGCTGCGACTTCGCGGAATACCCCAACGTCGCCCGCTGGGTCGCGAACATGAAGAAGCTGAAGAGCTGGCAGCCCGTCAACGCGGCGCTCTACAGCTTCCGCGACGCCGTCTCGGGCCAGACCTTCGAACGGGTCTGAATCCTTCTCCGCCGCTATTCGGCCACGCTGACCACTGCTTCTCGGGCTGGGCGCCTCGCCTCGCCCGAGCGGGGCACCGGTTCGGAATGCTTTGCACGTCCGTCGTGCGCTTTCGAATGTAGAATACGAACAGAAATACGAACAGAAAATGAGTGGAACCCACAGCGGCCACGATCCTGGCTGCTGTGGGTCGACGCGCAAAGACGAGCCGCGAAACGCTAGCGGCTCCACGCCCCTCATTGTTCCGACCGCGGCTCAGAGACGGGCTCGCGGCTGCACGGACTCATTCGCAGTTCGTGTTCCTACTTCTGTTACGCATTCTCCAGCCGCCTGAGTCTATCGACCCAGCTTAGCCTCCGCACGGCACGGCGGGGTCGGCGGCAGACGATGACGGCTCGCGAAAGGTCTGACTCCTCTCCGCCGCTCGGCGGCCAGGCTCACCCCACCGCTGCTCGGGTGGCGCCTCGCCTCGCCTCGCCTCGCCCGAGATGCTCTGTTCCCCTTTCCTTGCCTTTCGAAATGTGAAACATGCAATGGAAATGAAAACTGGGAATCCCTGGCCCAAAGCATGACGCGCTCTTGAAACCGGAACCACGCCGGCCACGTTCGATCTCACCGCGAGCTGTCTGAAGCTGAGTGCGCTGTCACGAAGAATTCATTTCCCAGTTCCTATTCCTATTGCATGTTTCACATTCTCCGGCCGCCGATCGCGCCCCACACGCCAGCCTCATCCCGGCCATCCGGAGCGACGTGCAACGCGAAGCGCACCGTGGTTGCCCGCGGACCTGCTCACTATTCCAACATGAGACACCACCTCTGAAGAGATGCGCTGGCGGCTGCCCGGACTATTTCCGGTTCGTGTTCCTATTTCTGTTACGCATTCTCGACCCGTCCAACCCGTCTACTGGCCTGGGGGGCTGCGCGGCGCTGTGGACTCCGCGACACGCGAAGAGGCTACTGGGCGGCCGCCGTCTTGCGTGCCGTGATCTGCTTGATCGCCTTCAGATACGCCGGAGCTTCCTTGCTGCACGGCGCGGGGCAGGGCTGACGTCGCCAGCGACCGCACCCTTTCTTGGTGCCGGTGGCCTTGGGGGACAAGATCGCAACGCTGCGATCGTCACCGAGCTGCGCCGCGCGTTCGAGCAGCGGTAGCTTCGCGTCGCAAGCCTCGGCCTTGCGCAGGTCGTAGGCGATGGCAAGCGCGGGCGAAAACTTGGCCTGGTTCTTGGGATCTTCCAGGGCTTCCTTGGCGCGCGCCGAAATCTTGGGGTTGGTGAGCCACAGATCGTAGAGCAGATCCAACCCGGAGGTACCCATGTGCGCGGTCATCAACTCGAAGGCGAGCTTCGACGACTGCCCTGGCGTCACCGCACCACGCCGGATCAGAAACCGCAGATCGGGATCGAGGATCTCTTCCGGTGCTGCCGCGAACAGCCGTTGCGTCACTGCCATAGCATCGGCGAGCGTCGTGGCGCGGCTCGCGAACGCCAAGATCAAGGGCTTGAGTACGGCCGGATCCTCGGGGTACCGCTCCGAAAGCGGCAGCAAACCATCGGCACCCCTGGCCATTGCGGCGACCAGCTCGTCGGCGCTCGCTCGCTTGATCGGGCCCTTGCTGGGGGGGAGCACCGGCAGCGCGTCGGGCGCTTTGGGTGTCGCTGGTTTCGTCTGCTCCGTGGAACTCGCCGCCGGGATCACCCGCACCACCGGCTCGAGCGTGACGCCGCGCTCAGCGGGCGAGCTCTGTGCGCGCCACTGAAAGCCGAGGTAGAGGACGACGCCGCACACGAGGGCGCTCAGGGTAACGTATGGCCCGCCCAGCAGAAAGTGGCGCCAGGCCGAGATCCCCCCTGATACCCAGCGGCGCCGCAGAATCGTCGCGCCAGCGGTGAGGAAGGCGATCAGCGGCAACAGCAGGTTCCACCCCGGCCAGCCCACGCCGTCACGCAGCGCGAGCACGTCTTGCCAGGCAAAGCGGCCCACGACGTCGTCGAACAAGCGGATGGCGATGCCGCCGAGTCCGTACGCGATGAGGCCCATCAGGACCGGACCGCGCACCCGCTCGAGCGCCTCGAGCACGCGGGCGTTGTTGTCCCAGACGCGGCTCTTGACTCGTAAGATCAGCAGCACCGCCGGCGTCAGCGACGTGCCCACGATCCCGAGCAGCAACAGGCCCAACTCGGTCGGCGTCAGCGTGACTTTCCCGGTGAGCAGTTCGATGCCCGTGGCAGCGCTGGCCAGGCAGAACGCCACCATCGCTACCGCGAACACCGCGAACAGCACCAGCCGCGTCCGCGCGGACGCCCCTTCGGGCGCCTCGGCGCCCAGAGCGGTGCGGGTCTGCATCGGTGAGCGGGCGCCCGGAAGCAGCGCAGCGGCTTTGCTCTCGCCCAGGAAGGGTTCGAGCGCGCGTCTGAGCTCCGCCATGGTCTGGTAACGCTCGTCCGGATTCTTCGCCATCGCCCGCTGGATCACGAGCTCGAGCGTCTCGGGAATGTCGGGATTCAACGTGCGTGGACGCACCGGATCTTTTCCGAGCACTTGCAGCACGATGAGTTGGATCGTCTCGTCCTTGAACGGCGGCTGCCCGGTCAGCGCCACGTACAAGATGGCCCCCGCGCCGTAGACGTCCGCGCGACTGTCGACCCGCTCGCCGCGCGCCTGTTCGGGGGCCATGTACGCTGGCGTGCCCATGATCACGCCAGTTTTCGTGAGCGCGGTGTCACCGGCGTCCTGGAAGCGCGACAGCCCGAAGTCGAGCACCTTGATCTCCGGGCGCGAACCGATGAACCCGTTGCTGTCGCGCAACAGAAAGATGTTGTGCGGCTTCAGATCGCGATGAATGACCCCCGCTTCGTGCGCTGCTTCGAGCCCCTCCGATACCCGGCTCACGATGTGCACCGCGGTTTCGAGGCTGACGCGCTTGACCTTCTCGATGTGCGCAGCCAGATCGACACCGTCGAGGTAGTCGCACACCATGTACTCCCAACCCTCGTTGGTGCGGCCGACGTCGTAGACGCCGACGACGTTGGGATTCGAAACACAGGCCGCTGCTTCCGCCTCGCGCCGGAAGCGCGCGATGATTTCGCTGTTGCGCGTGTACTCGGGGCGCACGACCTTGAGCGCGAACTGTTTCTGACTGATCCGCGTGTGTCGCGCTCGATAGACGCGACCCATGCCACCTTCGCCGATGATGCTTTCGATGACGTAGGTGTTGTTCAGAGTCTGCCCAACCAGCTCGTCGGCCTCCGTCGGTGGCATCCCGGTGAAGCCGAAATTCCCCTCACGTCTCGCCGCGTCACTCTCGGGTTGGTCTGGCACGGTCAACGCGTCGCGTGAGGATTGAGCAGGCGGATTCGGCATCTTCTTCGTGCGCAAGGGAAGCACGCTGAGCCACATAGTCTACTTCACAACGGCGAGCGGCCCATGCCCCAATACCCCCCGCTTGCGCATTCGTGAGGACACGCGGCCGAATCGTCGCCGAGCCCATGATTCGTGCGGGATCGTCCAGTTTCCGAGGTCGCGAACGCGCACTGAACGGCGCGCGCGCGCGCGCGGTGCGACGGGCCCCCCGTCGAACGCACGCGTGTCGCACACACACGCCCCTTGTCGGCAGAGCCGGCCGCAGCACCGCGGCGCCGAGAACGTGGCAGCAAGCGTTGCGTTCGCGACACATCACCCGCCGGGCCTCGCCGCGCGGATTCATGAGCTCTCGATGAACCCGACGGCGCCGTGGCGCGGTTCTTCCGAGTTCAGGTCCGCCCCTGCGAGGGCGCCGCGGTTCGCGCACCAGCTGCAGATTGACAGCGCGCCGCTGGCGTGTGAACAGTGTTCACGTGGGTACCACGCGCGGCCGGATCCTCGACGCGGCTCGGGAGGTCTTCCTACGTGACGGCCTGGAAGCCTTTTCGATGCGCAGAGTGGCCGAGCGCTCCGAGCTCACGGTCTCGGCCTTATACCGCCATTTCGACAGCAAGGACGCGCTGCTCGCCGCTCTGGTGGAGGCGAGCTTCGGGGCCTTCGCCGGAGCCCTGGCGCGGGCGCTCGAAGCGCCCACAGCGCTGGGGCGGTTCCGTGCGATGCTGGAGCGGTACTTCGACTTCGCGCTCGGTCATCCGCAAGACTACGCGCTGATGTTCCTCGCGAATAGCCGCGATCTCGGCTTCGAAAAGCTGGGCGCAGGGACCCGCAGACTGCTGCGGCCGAGCTTCGAGTTCATGGCCGCACGCATCGAAGAGTGCATCGAGGCCGGAGTGTTCGCACCCGGCGACTGCGAAGCCAAAGCGACGTACGCTTGGGCCGAGGCGCACGGCCTCGTCAGCCTGTACGTGGGCGGGCAGCTTGCCGCGGCCACCCCCAAGCAGCTCCGCGCCCTCGCCAGCGAGTCGATCGAGCTCGTGGTGCGAGCTTTGCGCGCCGACTGAGCTACTCGGGATCGACGGAGCTCGCGTCGGCGAATTCGCCGGCGGCGCGCTCCAGATCTTGGGCGACGGCACCGAGCATGCCGCTCAGCTGCTTCAGCCGCGCCACCGTGCGCTCACGGGATCGCAGCTGTTCGTCCGGAGACATGCCCGACCCAGGCATCAGCGCCGTCAACGCCTCGAGCCGCTGCTGCATGGTCACTGCTTGCAACGCCACGCTGATCTGCACTCGGAGCATCTCGTGGACGCCAGAACGCGCGCCGAACACGGCGACGCCCAGCGCTTCGGCCCCGAACGTGAGCGGAAGCACGAAGGCCGTGGTGCGCTCCGCGCTGCGCGGAGCGTTGGGAGGCAACAGCAGCTGCCCCGGGTACGGCGTAGGTTCGAGATCGACCGGCACCCCCTGACGCAAACAAAAGAAGGGCACCAGCGTGTCAGTTCCACCCTCTTGATACAACAGCACGAGCGCCTCCTTGACGTTGGCGCGTGGCAGGGCGTCGGCCATCGCGGCCTTGAGGCGGGTTCGGTCACCTGCGCTCGCGAAGCGCTCACCCGTGTACAACAGGTGCTGATAGACGAGATCGAGCTCTTGACGCAGCCGCGCGTGTCCTTGCGAGTTCGCTCGAGCGATGCTGCGGCGCGCGGCGTGCCACACCTCTTCTAGCGCCGGACTACCTACCGCGGACAGCCCGTCCCGGAGCCGCGTCACCATTTTCTGCAGCTCGTCGTAGAGCTGGAGCCCTGCATCGACGGAGCTCAAGAGCTCGTCCAGGCAGCTGGCAAACGCCCCCTTGTCGCCCGCAAATTCCAGCTTCAAACCTTGGACGAGGCTTTCGGACCAGCCCAGCGGCAGACCGCCTTTCAGCTCGAGGTTGTTGGCGAGCTCGGTCTGGATCCTCGACGATTGCGCTTCGAGGTAGTCCGACGGATGCATCATGACGCGGTTCGAGACGGGCGGCGCTTCCGCCTCGATCTCACCGCAGCCGCACGAGTCGCGCACCGTGAGCTCGACCGGCAGCTCGGTGCTGCGGAGCGAATGGATCCCCTGTAGCTGCCCCTGCAACGAGCGCACCGCGAGCGCCGCCATGCGTGCCAGCGGCTGGCGCACGGTCGTGAGCGGGGGGCTCGAGAAGCGTGCGAACGCCAGATCGTCGAAGCCGGTCACGATCACGTCCGCGGGCACCTTCAGCCCCTTGCCCTGGAGCGCCTTGATGACGCCGAGCGCCAGCACGTCGTTGGCGGCGACGATGGCGTGTGGACGCGGAGCGCGCGCGAGCATGCGCTGGGTGGCCTCGGACCCGCCGATCAACGTGAAGGGGCAGTGCTCGACCAACGCCGGATCGAAGGCGAGATGATGGCGCTCGAGGCACTCTTTGTAGATGTCGAGGCGTTGGCGCGCCTCTGGGTTCTGCTCGGGACCGGCGATGAGCGCGATCTTGGAGCATGCGTGCTTGCGCACCAGGTGATCCATCAGGTCCCAGAGACCCGGGCGCGGATCGATGATGATGCTGGGCACGCCCGGGATCGACAGCCCCACGCTACACAGCGGCAGCGGCCGGAAGTGCTCGCAGTATTCCGCGACGCGCTCCGCGCCGGAGAATGACGCCAAGCCGCCAGCTACCAGGATGACGCCGTCGACGCTGCTCGGTCGGATCAGGTCGTAGGCGGTATTCTGGGCGAGCTCGTGCCCGCCCGGCCCACCGAGCGACCGCCCCACGACCATGAGCAGATCGTGGTCCACTTTGCGGCACTCGGCGTCGAAGGCGGCTTGGAGCTGGCCGGCGTACCCCCCAACCATCGGATCGAGATGGTCGATGAGCACCGCCAACTTCTTTCGCTCACTCATGGGGAACGCTGCTCAGCGTAGCACCATGCCAGCGCCGGCACGCAAGCAAACGCCTCCGACGACCCGGTCCTTCGACCACCGAGGGCGAGTCGTGCTTCGGGAAAAATCGGTCCTGGACAGCTTCTGCGCCGCGCCAGGGCCGCCTGGAGCCGGAAAAAGAGTCGCCGGAGCTCGCCCGCGAAGACCGAACGCGCTCCGACGCTGCCTTACTCAGTTGACGACGGCGTCTTTCTTCGGAGAGCTGTCGGCCGCGGTGCGCTTCACGCCGGGACCAGACGGCGCCTCCGCATCGGACGCGCCCTCATCGAGCAAATCGTCGAACACGTCGTCATCGTCCGTCACGGTGTGTACTTCTTCGTCGTCGTCATCGAGCAGCACGTCTTCGTCGGGCCCGAAGTCTTGTGCCGCCACGACCTCCGTGGCGGCGTTGAGCGCTGCGTCGAACTCGGCTTCCTCGTTCGATGGCGGGCTGGCCTGCGCCGGCTTCTCGCTCTCGCTTGCGGTTGTGCTGCGTGAGGACGCGGTGCCGTCGCCACCACCACTCGCGAGCTTGTGACGATCCGCGATGTGCGGCACCACCACCTTCTGCCAGATGTAGTCGAGCGGCACGTGGGCCACGAGCTTCTCGGGCGGCGCTACCTGTACCACGTCGGCGTGGGTGAACTTGCCGGGAGCCTCGAGGCTGGCCTCGATGATGGCTGCCAGCACCGAAGGTGGCAGCAGCGTCGTGAGCCGGGCAACCGTGAGCGAAGTCACGAGCTCGCGCTGGTCGAGGAGCTTGTGAAACAACGCGCGCTCGAGCACGTAACGCACGAACTTCTTGCTGCGCTCCAGGGCCTCGCCCTTGCGCGAGGAGCTGGTTGGTTCGCCAGAAACGACGAACTTCCAGATGACGCCACTGTCGAGGTAACGCTGCTTGTCGTCGGGCGCCAAGAGCTCGACCACTTGCGCAGCGGTCGTGAGCGTCTCGTCGAGCGCGATCTGCAGCGTCTCGGCTGCCGCATCCGCCGACATGCGTGGCGCGATCTTCGCGTGGGTGCCGGTAGCACCGGTCAGGATCTTCGCGCGCTCTTCGGGCCGATCAGCGAGCGCTTGCATGATCTGCGACGCGGAGAAATGGCGCATGAAATCTTCTGCTGACCGCTCGCCGTTCGCGAGGCTGTACTCGCAGACCTCTGCCAGAAACGCTTCGCGCCCTGGGGCGAGCGAAGACACGAACGATTGTTTATCCTGATTATCCGCAGCCATTACCGAACCTCCGAAAGCGAGCGCCGATACTAGCGAGAGTCTGTCGGTACGTCTCGGACAAACCGAACCCGTTCGAAGCAATTCGCTTGCTCCGCTCCGCGGCACACGCTGCCCATCCGCACCCCCAAGAAATTGCGCATTTCGTCGCGTCACCACCTACGAAGAGAGCCAGCCTGCAAAGCGGTAGTCGTACCGGAAGCGAGGCTACGCTCACGGCTCGTTCGAGCCTCCCCGTGGTCTAGCGCCGCGGGCACCTGAGCTCGACCAATCCGGAGCCAGGGCCCGCCACGGGCCCGAAGACGCTAGACCAGGCGCTCGGTTCTCGACAGGAAGTGTCGCTCGCTGGCGGTCAGCTCGCGGAGCGAACTATCGCCCGGTGCACAGCTCGCTCGCAAACACCCGGGGCCCGATGCGGCAGAATCGGCGCTTCGAGCCGACCGCGGGGACGGAGAGGGGGAGCTCGCGCTCGATCGCGCCGGTCTCAGCATTCCAGATCGAAACCTTGCCAGGCTCCGGCGCCGTCGCGAGCCGGGTGCCGCCGGGGTCGAACGCTAGCTAGATCGCGGCGCAAAAAGCAGCGAGACCGTGATCGTACAGCGGCGATGACGGCGCGTCGAGCCCCTCCGGCGGCCCGCTGGGTGCGTGCTGTGCTGAGCTCAAGTGAAGGCTCGACAGCTAGCGGAGATCTGG
>JAICQQ010000041.1 GCA_025937785.1 Polyangiaceae bacterium | reverse complement strand
GCGCGAGGCGTGAATAGACGAGAGCGCCGAGCACGGCAGTATTGATAGGGACGACCGCCAGCACGATCGCAAGAAACGTCCGCGCTCCGCGGCTCTCTTTGACGCCGAGGCCGCAGAACAGCGCAGCCGCCCCGAGCAGCAGGGTGTGCAGCAACAGCATGCCGTAGCGCACGAGATCGCTGCCCTGTTCCCAGCGGTGGAGCAGAAAGGTGGACGCCGAGGCGATCAGAAACGCGCCACCGACGAGCCTGAGGATGCGCCCGAAGCGTCGCGAAGCATCGACGCCCGCCGTCGCGAATTCGAGCTGCCGCTCGGAGGCGAGGCGCTCGGAGGCGAGGTGCTCGGAGCCGTGCAGCGCGGGGGGGGCAGCGGGGGATGGGACCTGCAGCGTCCCGGACATGCTGGTCACGACCGCCCCTCCTGGCGCAAGGCTGCGAGCTCGCCGAGCAGGTCAGCGACTTCTTCTTCGCGCTCGAACTTCTCGACGAACGGATCGTAGGCGTCCTCGGCACAGCCGGCGACGATTTCGGTTTCCAGAATGCGCGCATCCCAGCGCTCGAGGACTTGGTCGACTTCGTAGCCGCTGTCCCCTGCCACGTTTCGCAACAGGGCCAGCGCCTCGGCACGAGTTTGTCGGGTGCGCATCGTGTTCCGCTGTTCTCGCACGACTTCCAGGCGCTGCTCGAGGCTGGCTACGTCGCGTCGCAGGCGCTGTTCGGCTTGCTCGTGCTCGCTGGTACGCCCGCTCAGCTCGGCGTGCCGCTGCGCCGCGCGTTTCGCCCGTCGCAAACACTCCAGCGCGCGCGTCTGGTCGGGTTCGGTGCGCGCGCGGTCTTTCCAGAGCGTCATCTCGTGGTGGGCGTCGGTCACGCGCCGGCGCAGCGCGTCGCCGTCCTTGTGCACGCGGGTGAGCTGGGCGCGCGCGCGCGCGGCGCGCTGGCTCAGGTCGAGAACGGCGCTTTCGACCAGGGCCTCCTGGTTTTCGATCTGTACGACGATGCTGTCCACACGGGTCACCAAGCCCGAGGTCCAGCGTTTGAAGTGGGCCATCATGAATCCATGCTCCTTTCAGGCAGTGCCTGGGCTTAGAGCAACCGCCGCGCCAAACGCCCTGTGCTGCATAAGTACTGGATATGAATAAAAAAGATTCCAGCGGGTGGCGGGACAGAACGAGCGTGTGTACATTCACTGTACACATGGGTGTACGAAAAACGCTCAGACCGCAGGGGCTGCTTACCGCCAGCGAGCGCCGCTTCGCCGAAGCGCTATCGGAGCTGTCCGCCACCAACCCGTTCCTCGAACGTCGCATCCGCCTCGAGCGCGAGGCGCTGGGCGAGGAGTTCAGCGAGCCCCTCAGCTACTGGGTGCCCGATGCGGGCGCGACGGAACTGCACGAGTCGCGGCTGCAGCGTCCGAATCTCGAAGCGCTCGGACAGCGCGCCGAGCGCGTCGTCCTGGCAGCGCGAGGGCGCTTCGCGCGCTTGCGCCATACGCCCAGCGCGCGCGAGCTGCAAGTCTATCAGGATGCGTGTCTGTACGTGCTGTTGTACCGCTACGACGCCAGGCTCTTCGAGCTGAGTCGCGAGGTCGCGGCACGACCCAAGCCGCTCGGCTGGTATCCAGAGTTCGTTCGCGAATACGAGGCGCTGTTGAACATCGACGAGGTGCGCTGGCCCGTCCAGCTGGAGCCGGACACGGCGCTGGCTTTGTTGTTTCAGTTGCGTCGCGCCTTTCACTACATCTTCCGCTACATTCTGGGGTCGTCGCCGGTGAGCGCGCACCTGCGCGCGGAGACCTGGACCAGCATTTTCACCCACGACTTGCGCCGCTATCAGACCAGCTCGTTCCGGCGCATGCACGACATCGTGACGTTGGTCACGGGTCCCACGGGCAGCGGCAAAGAACTGGTGGCTCAAGCCATCGGCCTCTCGCGCTACGTGCCGTTCGATCCGAAGCGCAAGGCGTTCGCCGATTCGTTCGCGGAGCAGTACCATGCGCTCCACCTGGCGGCGCTGCCGGTGGCGCTGCTCGAGTCGGAGCTGTTCGGGCATCGTCGGGGCGCGTTCACTGGCGCGGTGGAGGACCGGGTCGGTTGGCTCGAGGCTTGTGGTCCTTCCGGTACTATCTTCCTGGACGAAGTGGGTGAGTTGCCGCACGAGGTTCAGGTCAAGCTGCTCAGGGCGATCCACGCGCGCACATTTAACCGGCTTGGTGAGTCGGCGCCGCGCGCGTTTCTCGGCAAGGTGGTCGCAGCGACACATCGTGACCTCGCACACGAGGTACGTGCCGGCCGCTTCCGTGCGGATTTGTACTACCGGCTGAGCGCCGATCAGATCCGCACGCCGTCTCTGCAGGCGCGCCTGGCCTCGGATCCCGAAGAGCTCGGAAACTTGGTGCGCTTGATCAGCCGGCGGGTTGCCGGGGACGACTCCGGGGAGCAGCTGGCGGACGAAACGCTGGGGTTCGTGCGCGAGCGCTTGGGAGTCGACTACGCTTGGCCGGGAAACATTCGTGAGCTCGAGCAGTGCGTCCGTAGCGTTCTGGTGCGGGGCAGGTACGAGCCAGCGCTACCGGATCCGGCTCGCTCCGGCACGTTCGACCAAGAGCTCGTGGCCAGCGGATGGTCGCTGGCGGACCTGGAGCGCCATTATGCACGGCTGATGGTCGAGCATACCGGCAGCTATTCGGCCGCCGCGCGGCGTCTGGGTGTTGACCGGCGCACGCTGAAGCTCCACGCAGATGCCGGCCGATCTCAGAGTCCGTAGGGCCCGGGTTCATGCTCGATCACGAGCGGCCTGCCCAGCGGCGGCAGTCTGGCGCTGACGATGCGCTGGCCCTGGAGCATGAGCAGGCAGCTCTTCTCGGGGACTCGAAAGTTCACCCGGGTGGCCCATCCCCGCTCCGTTTCCAGCACGGTGGCGCCCAGTTTCTGGAGGTCCAGCGTGAATCCGGGAGTCAGCGGTTCGTCGCGAAACAGCCGTTCGAAGAGCGTCGCACGACGCGGCCGATCCTCGACGCTGAGCGTGAGGCTGCCGTCGGCCGAGCACTCGATGCGCTGGCGTTGGGGGGCCATCGAGAGCACGTGGATGGCTCGAAAGCGATCGATGAGATCGGGCCGATGGTACGCGAGGCTCGTCGCTCCCGAGAGCGACAGGGACGGGTCGGCTCCCGTGACGATCAGGCCGGTGGCGTCGATCGGGCACGCCGCCACGTCGGCGTTGCTGGCGAGCGTGGCTTGTTGCTCGCTGATGCGGCCAAGCACCGCGGTCAGGCCGACACGCACGAACGAGCCCAGCCCGATGTGCATGCACAACAGCACCCAGGCTCCAGCCTTGGCGAGGCGATGCGGGCCACCGCGTCCGAACGTGGCGTCGATCGCGATGGCGACCACCGCCAGGGCGGCCAGGCTCGGGATGATCAGCATGCGGCCGTTGAGGATGCCGCCGACGGCGGGCAGCGTGCCAGCGACGGCGCCCACGCCCAGCCACGACACGCGCCGCCGCTCGGAAGCGTCGAGCGGAGCGCGCACGAGCAGCGTCACGACGAGCGCGCTGAACGCGCACCCCAGCGTCACCCAGACTGGCTCGGCTTCGGCTGCGCTGCCCCAAAGAAAAGCCGGCACGGCGCCGGCGAGCTCTCCCACCAGGATCGGACCGCGCGTGGCTGCGGCTTCGACGAACGCAAGAGGCTCGCTGAGCGGCGACACATACAAGCCGCTGTGCCGCACGCCGTACCCCGCGGTGGCATAGAAGCTCAGGTAGGCGAGCGCCATGCCGAGCGGCGCGGCGAGCGCCAAAAGGCGCCCCCGCGCGTTGTCCGTGCGCCCGAGGATCTCGTAGCTCGCAATCAAAGCCACGCTCGCGAGACTGGCTTCGCTGGTACCGAACGCCAGCGCCAGCGGTGGCCAGGCGACCCAGCTGCCGGCGCTCGCGCAGCCACGCGAGTGGGCTTCACGCTGACGCACGTGCAGCCAGACCGCGAGCCCGCCGAAGACGGCGCAGATCGGCAAGTGACGCGCCGAGGTCCAGGCGATGTTCAAGGTATGCCCGCCCGCCACCGCGAAGAGCACGCTGGCCAGGCCCGCCTGCTGCTTCGGGAGGAGCTCTTTGAACCATGCGATCCCGATCGCGAGCAGCGCCAGAAACCAGGCGAGATTCTGGACGTGACCCGGCAACTGTGCGCGGCCGAAGAGCGCGTGGTCGAGGGCGATGCTCAGGCTCGCGAGCGGGCGAAAGAAGCGCAGCGACAGCTCCGGGTGGCTCTGCCACGGCAGGTAGCCGCGCTCGATCCACGGCAGCACGTTTTGTCCTGCGGTGAAGTCGTACAACGTGGTCGGCCCCAAGTGAGTGAGCGGTATCGATCCCTCGAGCGCCAGATGCTGAAAGTAGTCGTCGTTCAGCGCGCCCACGCGCAGCGCCGGTAGCGAGAGCACGATTCCCAGGATCCACGCGATCACGAAGCCGCGTCGTGCCCAGAAACCAGGCGGCGTGGTGGCAGCAGCGAGCATGCACCTCCTGCGTAGACTGGGCGAGCGGCCCAGTCGAGCTTGGCGAGGCCTGGCGGCTCGATAGTTGCCGGTGAACAACCCCTCCCGTTAGGCTATTCGAGGAGCGAGGGGACCCGCGCGAGTGGTGGCGCAGGCCCGCACCCCTCCGCTGCCCGAGACCCTCGATGGCGAAGAGTACGAAGAGCCCCGACCCGCAAGCCGAGCCAGAGCCTGGGCTGCGCCCCAGCGGCCCCGCGCCGCGTGCTGCTGACCGTCCGCCGTTGCATTCGGGGGTCGCGCCAGCGGGCGGCTTCGACGACGCCTTTTGCGCACCGGAAGCCAGCAGCGCCTTGCGCCCGCCGCACGCACCGAAGGGCTTCAGCATCGCTCCCGCTAGCCGCTCGCCGCTGTCGGAGGAGCAGCCGGGGCCGCCTCCCACCAAACGTCGGGTGCACCCGCTCGATGCCGCCCTCGTGAAGCTGTTGGAGAAGAGCTTCACGAAGCATGCGGGCCAGGATCGCCTGCTCGATGCCGGTGAGCTGCGCGATGCGCTCGGCCTCGGCGATGTGTTTCTCGCAAAGCGCCTGCTACGGGTCTTGGCCGACTCTGCCACCAGTCAAGGCAGCAAGCAGGCGTCGCCCACCGTGACGCGTGCGGAGTTCGTCGAGCGGGTGGCGCTGCTCGTGAGTGGGGACATCGAGAACAAGCTGAGATTTGCCTTCTGCATCCACGACCTCGACGGGGACGGCTACATCCAGCGTGAGGAACTGCTGCGGATGATGACGGCCTGCTTGGCCGAAGAGGTGGGCGACGACGCCGGAGCTGGCAAGCGTTCGACACCGGCCGCACTCGAGGCGCTGCGCAGTGACCAGAGCGCCGACGCGGAAAAGCTCACGAGCGTGCTGCTCCGCGCGGTGGATCACGATGCGGACGCACGCCTGTCGTACGCGGAGTTCTCAGCCGAGGTCTGCAAGCACTCGGGGCTGTTCGAGCTCATCACGCGCAGCGAAGCGCGCTGGATCGTACCCCAGCCCGAGCTCTTGAACCCGTTCCGCGAACGGCGCACCTGGGGGCAACGGCTCCGGCGTCAGCTCGAGAATCGAGTCGGCGCCAGCGTCGGGCTGGGCCTCTGGGCGCTGGCCAACGGAGTGCTGTTCGCTTCCGCGATGATGGCTTACAGCGCTTCGGGGGGCTGGATAATGGTGGCGCGTGGTTGCGGCGCATGCCTCAACTTCAACGGCGCGTTGATCCTGATCCCGGTGATGCGGCGGCTGTTGACCCGCATCCGCCAGCTGCACGCACTGCGCGCCTTGCCGGTGGACGACGCGCTCACTTTTCACCGGATCGTCGGTCACACCATGTTCGGTCTCGCCCTGGTACACTCGGGCGCCCACCTCGCCAACTACCACTCCCAGGGTGCGGCCTGGCTGGAGCAGCTAGGTCGGGTGCCGGCAGCCCAAACGGGGCTCGCGTTATTGTTTGTGTATGCCCTGATGTGGGGTTTTTCATTTCTGCGACGTTCGCGGAACTTCGAACTGTTCTACTTTACACACTGGCTGTACGTTGCCTGGTTCGCGCTCTTGCTATGGCACGGGCCCGTCTTTTATCTGTGGGCGACGGTACCGCTGATCGGCTTCGCCATCGACTGGGCCCTGCGCCAGAAGTCGAGCGCGGAGCCGACCGAGCTGGTCGAGCTCGAACCGCTGCCGTCCGAAGTCACTCGCGTCGGGCTCGCGCGCCCTCCGGGCTTCACGCACCAGGCTGGAGACTACGCGTTTCTGCGCATCCCTGCGTTGGCGAAGCACGAATGGCATCCGTTCACCATTAGCAGCGCTCCGGAGCGCCAGCTCCTGACGATGCACGTGCGATCGGCGGGCAATTTCACGTCGGCGCTGCGGGCATTGGCCGAGCAGCGGTTGCGCGACGGCGCCCCCCAGCCGGTGAAGGCATATCTGGACGGGCCTTACGGCGCGCCCTCGAGCCATATCTTCGCAGCGACGAACGCGGTCTTGATAGGGGCTGGCATTGGTGTCACCCCCTTTGCGAGCGTGCTGGAAAGTCTGGTGTTGAGGGCGCAGGACGGGCGCGAGCGTCCAAAAAAGGTTCACTTTTTTTGGCTGAATCGGGATCCGCATTCTTTCGAGTGGTTTCACGACCTTTTGACCCGGATCGAGCAGACCGATCAGGGGCGCTTGGTGGACATTCGCATCTTCATGACCTCAGGTCGCGGTCACATCACCGCCACCTTCCTGAACCTCGCGCGCGAGCTGTTGCACCAACAGGGCGACCCCGATCTGCTCACCGGGCTGAGGAGCAAGACGAACATGGGCCGCCCTGATTGGCACCAGGAGCTCTCCGAGATTGCCGAGCAGCACCGCCCCGAGCCGGTCGAAGTCTTCTTCTGCGGGCCGCCTGGCCTCGGGCGTCAGATACACGCGGCTTGCCGCGATCTCCAGCTCGGATTTCGGCAGGAAGACTTTTGAGCCTTCACGGCGCCGCGCGCCACGAGCACGGGTCGACGTTGCCAGAGCCAAAGTGAACGACGCGCACTGGTAGTCATCATGCACCCCTGATCCGCGTGTCCTGGTGTGCCCCCTGATCCTCGTGTCCTGGTTCACGCGCGCTGGAATCGACGGGCCAGCCGGGGGCGTTGGGAATGTTCGTGAACGATCACCCGTATTGGCAATTTTGCTGAAACCAAGAGAATGTGAGGCTAGTCTCGGCTCGGTTTCCACGACTCCGCTCCCCGCGGAAATCGCGGGACGGGTCGGTTCGAACGCCAAGCCAGTCGAGCATTTGGAAAATCGCTCGACTCGGCCAAGTCCCTTGCCTGTCGCTCGCGGGCTGTCACCATGCACAAACCCTTAACTCGTGATAAATCCCGTAACCGTGGGACTGGTAACGGGGATCTTAGAATCTGGAGGATTGAATGACGAAAGCCGCAAGCACACCGAGCAACGGTGGGTCCGTGGTTGTCGACATGGCGGGCTTTGAAGCGCTGCGTCGGCGTCACGCACTGGACGGTGTCACGCAGGAGCTGATGCTCGAAGCGCGCAAGGGTTTGCAGCTGCAAGCCGATGCGCTCGCCAAGCTTACCCAACGCCTCGACTCGAGCTTTGCACGCGCGCTCGAGATCCTGTCGCGGTGTCGTGGCCGCATCGTCGTCTGCGGCATCGGCAAATCAGGTCTCATCGGCCGCAAACTGGCGTCCACATTTGCCTGCACCGGTTCGCCCAGCGCGTTCCTGCATCCCGCCGAAGCGCTGCACGGCGACCTCGGCATGCTGACGCGGGACGATGTGGTGTTGTTCGTCTGCTACAGCGGCGAGACGCCCGAAGTCATGCGGTTGCTCCCGTACATGCGCAGCGTGGCGGTGCCCTCGATCGCGCTGGTCGGCGTGGTCGACTCGACACTCGGCCGCTTCGCGGACGTGGCCATCGATGTGTCCGTCGAACGCGAAGCCTGTCCGCTGAACCTGGCGCCCACGACGTCGGCGCTGGCGAGCTTGGCGATGGGCGATGCGCTGGCGCTGTCGCTGATGCGCCTTCGTGGCTTCTCGCCCGAAGATTTTGCTCGCTTTCATCCCGGCGGTGCGCTCGGGCGCCGCTTCACGCGCGTCGCCGACGTGATGCACAAGGAAGAGCTGCCGTTCGTGCTTTCTACGACGACGGTGGGCGAGGCCCTGCTGGTCATGTCTCATGGCCGGCGCGGTCTGGCGATCGTGCTCGACGACGCAGACAAGCTTTGTGGCATCGTGACCGATGGCGATCTCAGGCGAGCTCTGGCCAGCAAGGGCGACTTGCTCGACCGTGAGGTCTCCGAGATCATGACTCCCACGCCGGTGACGATCGAAGAGAGCGCTCCGGTCGCGGAAGCAGAAGAGCGCATGCAGAGCCTGCGGCTCAAGGCGTTGCTCGTCTTGAATTCCGAAGGCCGTGTATCGGGTGTGATCGAAGTCTTCAAATGAGCAGCGAGGCACACGTACGTGCCCGTCCAAGGGTACTGTTCACCCTGGTGTGCAGCGTCCTCGTGGGCTGTGGATCGACGAGTGGGAACGTCAGCCCCGACGCCCCCTCGCCGGTCCTCGGTGACGGCACGGCGGAAGCCGCGAGCCCCGCTGAAACCAAGGTGCTCGCGCGCCTCGATCAATTGCCGGTGGCCGAGGCTCGTTCGGTCGACACGATCAGCGTCGTCGCAGACGCACCTTATGCCGCCGCCAGCGGCAAGACCTGCCGGCGCCTGACCTTGACCCCGTCTACGCCGCCGAAGACGACGCGGACGCGCCTGGCCTGTAAGGACGCCGACCGCTGGGGTTTCGTGCCCAGCGTGTTCCTGGCGCCGACGGAGCAGTAACGTGCAGCCAGCCTCCGGTCTGTTCGGGCAGCTCGAGGTACTGAACGCGATCATCTTGCGGGAGGTCAAGACGCGGTTCGGCGCACATCAGCTCGGCTACCTCTGGGCCCTGATCGAGCCCGCGCTCTGGATTGGCACCTTCGTGGCCATGTTCTACATGCTGGGCCGCAGCGGTCCGGGCGGGATGGACACGGTGTCGTTCATCACCACCGGGTTGATCCCCTTCATGCTGTTTAGAGAGACCGCCGCTCGGGCCGTGTCCGCGATCGGCGCTAACAAGGGGCTCTTGTTTTACCCGCAGATCCAGCCGCTCGATCTGGTGTTTGCCCGCGTCCTGCTCGAACTAGTGACGCTGCTCACGGTGTTCGTGGTGATCATATTCACCGCTTGCATGTGGCAGGGCACGTCCCCACACGTGGCTGATGTGCTGCAGTTCGTGATTGGTTTCATCGCGGCGGCTGGCCTGGGCGGGAGCCTGGGGCTGGTGCTCATGGGGTTGAGCGTGTTCACGCCGGTGGTCGAGCGACTGTACGGCCCCCTGCTGCGTCCGCTGTTCTGGTTTTCGGGGATCTTCTACACCGCGAACGGTCTCCCCGCGGTGGCGCGTGACGTGATGCTCTACAACCCGGTGCTGCACGTGGTCGAGTTCGTTCGCACTGGCTGGTTCATCGAATACCGCTCCCAGCATGCCAGCATTGTCTACGTCGCTGGCTGGATCGTCTCGTTGACGTTTCTCGGGCTGCTCATCGAACGCGCCGCGCGGCGACGGCTGGAGTTGGTATGATCTCGCTCGAGCGAGTCACGAAAGCCTACCCGATCAACAAGGGGCTGCGCTTGGTGCTCAACGACGTCTCCCTGGATTTCCCGCCGCACGCGAACATCGGGATCGTGGGCAACAATGGGGCAGGGAAATCGACGTTGTTGCGAATCATCGCCGGGGTCGAGGCTCCCGACCAAGGGCGCGTCACGCGGCACGGGCGTGTCTCGTGGCCGATCGGTTTTGCCGGAGGCTTCAACGGGTCGCTCTCCGGCGAGGAGAATTGCCGCTTCGTGGCGCGAATCTACGGCGAATCTGCCGATGATGTTGTCGGTTTTGCTAGAGATTTCGCCGAGTTAGGTGACTATTTCGAGATGCCGGTGAAGACGTATTCGTCGGGCATGCGTGCCCGTCTCGCCTTTGGACTGAGCATGGCCATCGACTTCGACGTCTACTTGGTGGACGAAGTCACGGCCGTGGGCGATGCTAGCTTTCAAAAGAAATGCCGGCGAACGTTCGAAGCTCGCCGCGGTCGCTCCTCCGTGATCATCGTGTCCCATAGCCCGAAAACCATTCGCGAATATTGCGATACCTGTGCCGTGCTCCAAAACGGCCGTGTCGTGCTGTGCTCGAACGTCGAAGAGGCCGAGCGGATTTACGTCGATGAGCCCGAACGGGTGGAACGCGCATGAGTACTCCGACTCCTCTGAAGAAGGTCGAGCCCGAGGCTCCGACCAAGGCCCCGGCGGAGGCCAAGCCGCAGCCTGCGGCGGGCGACGCCAAGGCCGTCGCTCCCCAGCCGAAGCCCAAGGAAGCGCCCGACGCGAAAGTGAAGGATGCAGCCAAGCCGAAGCCAAAGGTGGCGCCAGCTCCTGCTGCCGAGGCCAACCTCAAAGCAGCGCCACGGGTGGTAGAAGCCAAGCCGCGGCCGGTGCCGGAGGAGGCCAAGCCAGACGTGCCCGGCGGCGCCCCTGTACCCTCGGCTCCAAGTGCCCCTGCGGCCAGCCTCGGAAATCGTGACGCTGCTGCCGCGGTGCGAGCCTTGCGCCGAGCGCGGGCGCGCCGCCTGGGGGTCCGGGTGGCTCTGGGCATCGGTCTGCCCACGGTCCTGGCAAGCTTCTACTACTTCTTCGTCGCCAGCTCGCAGTACGAATCGGTGTCTCTCTTCACCGTGCAGTCCGCCGAGGCACGCGGCATGGTGGGACTCGAAACGTTGATCGGCGCGGTCCCAGGCGCGGCGGCACACGATACCCTGGCGGTACGCGACTTCATCACGTCGCGCGACATGCTCTCGCTGTTGGAGCGACAGCTCAAGCTTAGCGAGCACTACGCGGACCCCGTGAGCGACTGGTGGGCGCGGCTCACGAACCGTTCGAATTCCGAAGACACCTACGACTACTACCGAGAAATGGTCCAGGTCGACCACGACAGCACCTCCGGCGTGCTGACGCTGAGGGTGCGCGCCTTCGGACCGGACTACGCTAGCAAGGTTGCCGAAGCAGTCTTGAGCGAGAGCGAAAAGATGGTGAACCACCTGTCGGAACGGGCGCGTAGCGATCAGACGAAGGTCGCTCAGGCCGAGGTGGCGAAGGCGGAGCAGCGGCTGTCCAAGGCGCGGCTGGCTATCGTCGAGTTGCAGCGAGAGCACGTCGAGTTCAACCCCCAGCAGACCGCGACCGAAGCCTTCGCGCTGCGGGGCGAGCTGAAGGGCGAGCTCGCGATGGCCAGGGCCGAGCTGATGGAGGCGCGCGCCTTCATGCAACCGAACGCGCCGAAAGTGGTCGCGCTCGAAGAACGAGTGCGCTCGTTGTCTGCGCAGGTCGCCGAAGAAAGCCGCCGCCTGGTGAACCCGAAGGGCGACAAGGGGCTCACCAACTCCATGGCCGAGTTCGACGCCGTGATGGTCGAGAAGGAATTCGCCCAGAGCGCGTACCAGTCCGCGCTGACCTCGCTCGAGCTGGCTCGCAGCGAAGCCAGCAGGCAACACCGCTACCTCGCGACGATCGCCAAGCCCTCCGTGCCCAACGCAGAGACACACCCCAAGCGTGTGCGTGGTGTCGTGACCGTCGTCCTCTTGAGCGCGATGCTGCTCGGGATCGTCATGTTGCTCGTCGAAGCCGTACGCGAGCACGCCAGGATCTGAAACATGCCAGGGTCAGCCCTTTCCGCCGCTCGATTCGCGTCGACGCTCCGCACGATCTTAGCCAAGAGCCTGCGGTCGTGGTCGGCGTTACTGCTACTTGCCGTGCTTGCGCTCCAGCCGCGCCAGGCGTCGGCCCAAACGAACCCGCGGCTGGATCCTGAACGCCCCTCGCGTTTCAACGACAGCGAAGACGACGTCACGGTCGAGGAAACCTTCCCCAGGAAGAGTGCCACGCCGGCACCACCAGTCCCGCCCGCACCGGCGCCGGCGCCCCCGACTCGAACGGCCCAGCCCCCGGAGCTCGGCGCCCCCGCGCCGCCCTTCGGCGCCAACCTGTTCATCGGCAACTTCTTGCGGGCGCGAGAAGACGGGCTCAATCCCGGGTACGTGATCACGCCGGGCGACCACGTCGCCGTGAACACGTGGGGCGCGGTCCAGATGAACGAGGTGTTCGTCGTCGATAGTCAGGGCAACATTTTTCTCCCCGAGGTGGGACCGATTCAATTGGCCGGCGTGCGCAACGCTGCGCTCACCGAAACGGTTCGCCAGGGTCTGAGGAAGGTGTACGCGCGCTACTTCGACGTTTACACCAACCTGATCACTGCCAAGCCAGTGGCCGTCTACGTGACGGGGGGAGTGCAGCGTCCAGGCAGGTACGCCGGCATTCCCTCGGACTCGGTGCTGTTCTTTCTGGATCAGGCCGCTGGTATCGATCCGGCTCTGGGCAGCTATCGCAACATTTCGATCCTGCGTGGTGGGCAGTCGATCGCCGAAATCGACCTGTACGATTTCATCCTCAAGGGCCAGCTGCCAACGGTCCAGTTTCAAGAAGGCGATACGATCTTGGTGCACCGGCGTGGGCCGGTGGCGGAACTGAAGGGCAACGTCGCGAGTCCCGCGAGCATCGAGTTCAAGACGAACGCGATGTCCGGCAAGGATGCACTCGACGTGATCCCCGGTGCCGCCACGGCGACCGAGGTGACGGTGCAGGGCATTCGTGGCGGCGTGCCCATCAGCCAGACCCTCTCGCGCGCCGCGTTCAGCGGCTTCAGCGTCCAGGACGGCGACGTCATCACCATGCGCGACGACGGGCGAGCGGACACGATCCTCGTGCATTTGGAGGGCGAATACGAAGGCCCCTCCGTGCTGTCGGTGCGCCGGGGCTCGCGGCTCGTGGACGTGCTGAACTACATCCCCGTCGTGCCCGGCCTCGCCAACACCAAAGCCGTTCACCTGAAGCGAGCGTCCGTGGCCAAGACCCAGAAAGATGCCATCGAGGACAGCCTGTTTCGGCTCGAGCGCAGCGCGCTGCTCGCCCTCTCCACCTCGCGCGGCGAGTCCGAAATCCGCGTGCAGGAAGCGGGGCTGACCCAGAAGTTCGTGGAACGCGCGCGCTTGATTCAGCCGCTGGGGCGCGTAGTCACGCGTCGCGCTGGCCAACAAGCGAACCTGGTACTCGAGCAAGACGACATCATCGTGATCCCCCCGCGCACGAACATCGTGTACGTCGAGGGTGAGGTGTGGATGTCGCAGGCCGTCATGTTCGAAAAGGACCTGACCGCCGAGGAGTACATCGAAGCCGCAGGCGGTTACACGGATCGGGCGGACTCCGATAAGGTGATCGTGGTGCACGCCGATGCCAGCATCGAAATCGGCGACCCGGACATGGTCGTCCACCCCGGCGACGAGATCTTGGTTCCACCGCGCGTGGACAGCAAGGTCGTGCAAAACGTGCTGGACGTCACGCAAGTCATCTATCAGATCGCGATTGCCGCGGCCGTCGTGCTCGCGCTTTGAAGCTCGAAAGGAATCATCATGCAACTGCTTGGGCATCAGGTGGGCAATCGGGACCCGCTGTTCGTGATCGCAGGGCCCTGTGTCGTCGAAGACGAGTCGATGATGCTGAACGTCGCAAGCACGCTGCAGTCAATCGCGGAGCGCCTGGGGTTCTTTCTGATCTTCAAGAGCAGCTTCGACAAGGCGAACCGCACCTCGACTTCTTCGTACCGCGGTCCTGGCATGAGTCAGGGGCTCGAGATCTTGGCCAAAGTGCGGTCGCAGCTGGGCGTGCCGGTGCTCACCGACGTGCACGAAGACACCCCCATAGACGAGGTGGCCGATGTGGTCGACGTGCTGCAGACGCCCGCTTTTCTAGTGCGTCAAACCAACTTCATTCAGCGTGTCGCGCGCGCCAAGAAGCCCATGAACATCAAGAAGGGGCAATTTCAGGCGCCCTGGGACATGCACAACGTGGTGGCCAAGTGTCGATCCGCAGGCAACGACCAGGTGATGGTTTGCGAACGCGGCGTGTGTTTCGGCTACAACACGTTGGTCTCCGACATGCGCAGCTTGGCGATGATGCGCTCCACGGACTGTCCCGTCGTCTTCGACGCGACGCACTCCGTTCAACAACCCGGCGGGCAAGGCACGTCCTCGGGAGGCCAGCGCGAAATGGTGCCGGTGCTGGCACGCGCGGCCGTGGCCGCTGGCGTCGCCGGCGTGTTCATGGAAACGCACCCTGATCCGGATCACGCACCCAGTGACGGACCGAACATGTGGCCGCTGGCGCGGATGGAAGAGCTATTGACGACGTTGGTCGAACTCGATCGCCTGGTGAAGAGCCGTCCGTATCCGGAAGAGGCGCTGAGCTCGCAGGCGCGGGTGCGACCTCAGTGATGTTCGAAGGGCTCGACGCGTCGATCGCAGAGCGCGCGCGCCGGGTGCGGCTACTGGCGCTCGACGTCGATGGCGTGTTGACGGACGGCGGGCTCGTCTACAGCGCTGAGGGCGAGAGCTCGAAGCGCTTTCACGTGCGCGACGGGCTTGGCTTGCGCCTGCTGCGCGAGCAGGGGTACGCGGTGGTGGTGGTGAGCGCACGCGCAGGCGCGCCGCTCGAACGCCGCTTGCAAGAGTTGGGGATCGGGCCGGCGGCGCTCGGGACCCACGACAAGTTGACGGCGCTCACGAAGCTCGCGGAGGACCTCGGCATTCCGCTGTCCGAGTGCGCGTTCGTGGGCGACGACCTGTGGGATCTCCCGGCGCTGCGTGCGGTCGGGCTGGCCATCACCGTCGCCGACGGTCACCCCTTGGTGCAGCGCGAGGCCCACTACGTCACGCAAGCCACCGGGGGCAGGGGAGCCGTGCGCGAAGTCGCCGACCTGCTCTTGGCGTGTGCCGGCAAGCTCGAAAGCGCGACGCGCGAACTGCTCGCGGGCAGCGCTCCCGAAGGCTTCGGCGTGGTGATTCCCGCGCGCTTTGGCGCTACCCGGCTTCCAGGCAAGCCGCTGCTTCCGATCGCGGGCAAACCCATGGTGCTGCACGTCTGCGACCACGCTCGCGAAAGTGGCGCCAGCTTCGTACTGGTGGCGACGGACGACGAACGCATCGAACGTGTGGTGCGCGATGCAGGGGGTGACGTAATGCTGACCGCGAGCCACCACCCGTCGGGGACTGATCGCCTCGCCGAAGTGGTGCGACGGCGTGGGATCGATCCAGGGTCCATCATCGTCAACGTCCAGGGCGATGAGCCGCTGCTGCCGCCATCGTTGATCCGAGCTGCGGCAGACGCGCTACGGGTTCATCGCCGCGCCGGCATCGCGACGTTGGCCGCGCCCATCGTGCGCCCCGAAGATTGGAACAACCCCAACATCGTGAAGGTGGTCACGAACCAAGCTGGGTTCGCCGAATACTTCAGTCGCGCGCCCATCCCCTTCGTGCGAGACGTCAGCGCCGAGACTGCCGCCTCCGGGCTACCCGAGCGGCTGGGCGCGTTGCGTCACATTGGGATCTACGCCTACCGAGTGCGGGCGCTGTTGCAGGTGGCGGCTCAGCCAGCCGTCATGCAGGAGGCCTGCGAGTCGCTCGAACAATTGCGGGCGTTGTGGCTGGGCATCCCCATTCATGTTAGCGTCGTCGACCAGGCGCCACCCCACGGCGTAGATACCCTGGACGACCTGCGCCGCGTCGAAGCGGCGCTCGAGAAGCGAAATGACGGGGTCTAACGAAGTCGATCTGGAGAGTCTGGGCAGGGTCGCCGTCTTTTCGCGAGGTATCAGCAAGATCCCCGAACTTGCCACGCTGATCGGTGCACGACAGCTGGTGTTTCGACCAGGCAGACGCCAGGCCACCGAGGTCGACGCCGTCATCGGCTGGGGCCACAAGCCTACGGCGACGGTGGCGCGCGAGTACGCGCGGGCGCACGGCCTGCCCTACGTGCGATTGGAAGATGGCTTTTTGCGTTCGGCGGACGTGTCGAGCAAGGGGCGGCCCCTCTCGCTCGTGCTCGACGACGTGGGCATCTACTACGACGCGAGCGCTCCGAGCCGGCTGGAAGAGTGGCTCAACGCCCGCGAGCACGACCCACTCGACTCGAGCGCCTTGATTGCGCGAGCGGCGGCCTGTCGTCGCTCGATCGTCGAAGCCAAGCTTTCCAAGTACAACAATACCGTGCGTTCGCCGCCAGCGTGGCTCAAGGACGCGCAGCGTCCCATCGTCTTGGTCGTCGACCAGACTTTCGCCGACGCTTCGGTGCTCTTAGCGAGCGCCGGAGCGAACGCGTTCGAGACCATGCTCGAGGCGGCACGTGCCGATCATCCGGGTGCCACGGTGGTGGTGAAGACACATCCGGACGTTTGGTCTGGCAAGAAGCGCGGCTACTTCGGGAACCTGGCGCGAGAGGACCTGCGTTGCCTGACGGACGCGGTCGACCCCGCCGAGCTGCTCGAGGTGGTGGATCGAGTCTACACCGTGAGCTCCCAGTTCGGCTTCGAGGCGCTGCTGCGCGGTGTGCCGGTGACCTGCTTCGGCGCGCCATTTTACGCGGGCTGGGGCTTGACCGACGACCGGGTGGCGGTGCCACGACGTCACAGGACGCGCAACCTGGACGAGCTCGTGGCGGCCGCGCTGATTCGCTACGCCCGCTACCTGCATCCAGTCACTCGACGCCCCTGCGACGTGGAGACATTGATCGAGCACCTCGCTCTGCAACGCTCGGCCTACGTTCAGAACGGTGTCAGGCACTACTGCTTCGGCTTCAGCGCGTGGAAGCGAGACTACGTGCGGCACTACCTCAAGAGCCCCGAGGGTAAGGTGGTGTTCTGCCGCAGTGTCGCGCACGCGCGCCGTCGCGGCATCGACAGCAGCTGCCGCATCGTAGCCTGGGGTAAGCGCAAGCCACCCGAGCTCGACGGCTTGGCGACCGAGCTCGGGCTTCCGATCGTCACGATGGAGGACGGGTTCATCCGCTCCGTCGGGTTGGGCTCCGATTTCGCGGCTCCGTGGTCGCTGGTGACGGATCAGCAAGGTATCTACTACGACGCGACGCGTCCGAGCGATCTGGAGCGAACGCTTCAGAACGCCGAGTTCTCGAAGGCCGAGCTCGAGAGTGCCCGAGCGTTCGTGGCCACCATCGTGCGGTTGGGCGTCACCAAGTACAATTTTCGCCACGACCGGTCCGAGCGCCCGATGCGTCCGGCAGGGCGTCGTGTGATCCTGGTGCCAGGCCAGGTGGAAGACGATGCGTCGATCAAGCTCGGTAGCCCCAAAGTGCGCAGCAACGCCGAGCTGCTTCGGGAGGTGCGCCGGCTCAATCCCGACGCTTACATCGTGTACAAGGTTCACCCCGAGGTGTTGAGCGGGAACCGCAAGCACGGGAAGGTCAGCTGCGAAGCTGGGCTCTACGACCAGCTCGTCGAACGTGGCTCTCTGACGGAATGTCTCGACGCGGTCGATGAGGTCCACACGATGACGTCTCTTGTTGGCTTCGAAGCCTTGTTGCGCGGCAAACGAGTCGTCACCTACGGGCAGCCCTTCTACGCGGGCTGGGGCTTGACCGTGGACTTGTGTCCGCCCGAGCGACGCACGCGGCGCTTGACGCTGCCTGAGCTCGTGGCAGGCGTGATGCTGCGCTACCCGCGCTACTACAGTTGGAACGCCGAATGCTTCACGAACGCCGAACTCGCTGTCAGCGAACTCGGCAAGCTGAAGAATGCCGCGCGCGCAGACATCCCCAGCCACGGCTCGAAGGCCCAGCGCAGCGTGCGGCGCGCGCTCACCTGGGTCAGGAATCGACCCGGCGCGAAGAGTCCTACGGGGCACGTCGGCTTGGAGGGCAGGCACGTGCTCTTGCTGCAGGGGCCGGTCGGTCCCTTCTTCGCTAGGCTCGCTGCGCAGTTGCAGGCGGCCGGGGCTGAGGTTCACAAGGTGAACTTCAATGCGGCCGACGACCTGTTCTATCGCGGACCCGGGCTCGTTCGCTTCAAGGATCGTGCCGAGGCATGGCGACCCTTCATTCGGGAATTCCTCGCAGCGCGCGGTATCGACACCATCATGCTCTTCGGCGACACGAGGTCGTATCACAAGGACGCGATCGAGCTCGCTTCCGAGGTCGGGATCGCGGTGTTCGTCTTCGAAGAAGGTTATGTGCGCCCGGACTACGTGACCATGGAGCGGGGGGGCGTGAACGCCAATTCGACCCTGCCGAAGGACCTAGCGGTCTACGCCGAGCTGGCGACCGAAGCTACCGCGGCGCCGGAGCCGGTGAAACACGGGCACGGGATGCTCGCCCTGTACAGCATCGTATACTCGATGGCGCTCACGTTCGGAGCGTCGCGCTACCCTCACTACCGCCATCACAAGGATCTCAACGCCTGGCGCATGGCGCCGCTGTGGGCCAAAGGTTTCGCCAAGAAGGCCTGGTTCGCCCTCACGGAGCGCGAGCAGCTCGTCGAGCTCACGTCGCGCTACGAGAAGCGCTTCTTCCTCGTACCGCTGCAGGTGTATCACGACGCACAGGTCGTCGGGTCCAGGTTCGGGTCGAACGAGGCATTCATCGTCGAGGTCGTGAACTCGTTCGCGGCCCATGGCGACTCTCAAGACCTGCTCGTCTTCAAGCACCACCCGCTCGATCGCGCTTACAGCGATTACAAGGACCTCATCGCCGACGCCGCCCGCGGCGCCGGCTTGGTCGGCCGCGTCCGCTACGTTCACGACCTGCATTTGCCGACGCTGCTGCGCGCGGCCAAGGGCACGGTCGTACTCAACAGCACGACCGGATTGTCCTCGCTGCACCACGGGACGCCGGTGAAGGTGCTCGGCGACGCGGTCTATGACATCGCGGGCCTCACATTCCAGGGGCCGCTTGCCGAGTTCTGGTCGAACCCAGAGCAACCAACCGCCGCGGCGTACCGGCAATTTCGCGACGGTCTGATCACTGCATCGCAGTTGAATGGGTGCTTCTACACTAGCGACGTGGCAGACCGCGTCATCGAGCGTCTGATCGCAGCGACGAACACAGGGCCGGCCGAGGCCTGGTCGGGAGTGAGCTCTGCCAGCGGCCCTCCGAACCTAGCGACAGGCATGGGCAGTGGACCTTCCGGAGCTTTCCCGGTGACGGGGGTCGACACCTACGCTCACGGGAACGGACCGAGTCGCGTTCGCCCGTGATCATCGGCTGCTGCCGTTCGGGCGCGAACTGAGCGGCCCTCAGTTTGGTGGGCCGAAGAGGCAAGATTGCCGGTCCCGTGTGTTTGCGTCGGCAAGGACGATGCCACCTTGAAGCAGATGAGGGGCGCGGCTATCATGGCGCGGTGGGCCACGAGTTGGAGCTCGAAGGTTTGCCGCTGTTGCGGACGGTGATCACGCAGGCTGCGGTGTCCGAGCGTGATGTCATCGTCAGTGGCGTGCCTGCAGAGTGGAGCAGCACCGCAGAGGCGATTCGTGGCGCTGGGGGAAGAGTGATCGGCTTCCACGCTGTGGTCGGCGCGTCCGCGGCCGAACACGACGGGTTGCCCGTCAAGGACGTGGCCCAGTGCGACGGGGTCGACTCGCCCGTGGTGGTATTCGGCGGCGCACCGAAGAAGTCGTGGTTTACGTGTGCGCCACCCGCGCCCCAGAGCTGCTTCTGGACGAAACCGCTCAACGAGCGCTTGATGCGGGGTCGGTATTCACCGAAGCTCCTCCAACAGTACGCGAGCGAACTCGGTGAGGTTCACGGGGCGCTTGCCGATCCGCTGTCGCAGAGCACCTTTCGGGCGCTGGTTAAGGGTAGGGTTGCGGGTGATTCGGGCTACTTCCACATCTCACCCTATGCCGAGTACGAACATCCGATTGTCAGCGCGCGCCCTGGCAACGTCGTTCTCGACGTCGGGGCCTACGATGGTGACACGGCGCGTCGCTACTCGGCCCGAGTAGGCCCGCAGGGTCGCGTGTTCGCTCTCGAACCCTCGCACCTGAACTATCTCAAGCTCTCGGCGAACTGCGCCAGCGAGGGTCTCGACAATGTCTTGCCGCTATGTGTGGGTGGGGCAGCCGCTCCGGGCTTGATGAGGTTTCAGGAGGGAAACGACGCGTCCTCGGCACTGGCAACCGAAGGTAACATTCAGGTGCCGGTCACGAGCTTGGATCGCCTGGTCCACCTGCTCAATCTCCCCAGCGTTGACGTCATCAAGCTCGACGTAGAGGGCGCCGAAGAGAGGGTGCTCGAGGGGGCGTGGCAATCGATTCAGCAGTTCCGGCCGATGCTGCAGGTGAGCATCTACCACAAGGCGAAGGACCTGTTCGCACTACCGCTGCTTCTGATGCGACGCCTCGAGGGCTATACGTACTTCATGGGACACCACAGCTTTTATCACGTCGAGTCGGACCTGTACTGTTGTCCCAACGAGAGGCTGTCCCCGTACGACTTCAAGAGTTGAAGCGGCGTACGAGCTTCGAATCTGCGAAGAATCGGGCAGGGTCCCTGAAAAGCTTGCGAGTCTTCCGGTAGGTGGACTCGGCGATACTCGGCTTAACGGGGACCGTGGTGGGTCGAGTGCGCTGCGACGCAGTGCTGCTTGCGTTCGGAGCAAGCGCCGGGCGAGCAGCTCCCTTGTTCTTCAAATAGAGTGCGAATGCGTCGTACAACACCGATTCACGCGGATACGCTGGGTTCGTGCGCAGCGGAAGCTCCAAGTGCTTGCCGAGGAGGTTGACCGAGTAAAAGTGAATCGCGGTGGTCACGCGTTGACGAGAACCTTGTTCTCCGCCTTCGACTCGAGTCTCGAAGCGACCCATGGAGTAGAGCTCGTACCTCAAATAATGGATGAAGCGCAGCACGCGCTCTCGGTCGACTGACAGGTCTTCCCGGCTCAGGGTGCTGAGCACCTCGTTTGGCCCTTCACAGCAATACGTGGAGTTGGGAAGGTTGTAGAAGGCGTCTCCTAGCACTATCACCGGTTTGTTGAACGCTAACGACAGAACGCCGACCCCACTGTTGATTACCAGTACGGCGTTGCAGGCTTCGATCAGATCGTGAACATGCGCTTCCGGGGGGGCTATCTTGACGTTCCAGGCATCGATCTCGAGCGGGGCGTCTTCGAGCGGGTGTTGTTTGACGACGATTCGCCAATCGTCCGGCAAGTGCTCCGACAAGTAGCGAATCGTTCGCAAGAGCCCCGTGGTCCCGCCGGAATTCCCCGCGAAATAGCGAATCACGGTGTCGAGAGGCCGTTGCATGGCCACGAACAGCACCTTGCTATTGCCCAAGCTATGCCGCAAGCGAAACGACGCCCCTCCGACGCGCGCGCCCTGCGACTCCAGGGCGTGTTCACTCGCCCTGAGGTCGGCGATGTATTGCTCGACCCGCTGGCGTTCGGCGCTAGTCAGCTCTCGGTCCCAACGCACCGGGGCGTACGAATCGCTATCAGCGTTGAATCCAGAATCGAAGAAGACGCTATCGGGCAGCGCTCCGCGATCGGACACCACGATCTGAATGCCGGCCGTCTTGGCAGCGCGGTACAAGGACAGCCGTTTCAAGTTTCCGTAGGGGTTGGGAAACACGACGCGGTTGAAACGCTTCTTGCGTACGAAATCCAGAAACGCTTGGTCGTCGATGAACGCCGACTCCGTGGCGAAGACCATGCGCCCCAACAACGGATAGATTTCGAGCAAACTGCGGAAAAACGGAGCGCGTTGCCTGCCTAGACAGAGCGTGGAGCCGCTCCAGTGATTCGGCAGGGTTTCGTGCTCCAGCATCGGATCATTCTGGAAAGCTCTCAAGCGGTCGATGAAGAGCTTCTTGTTGTGCTGTCGCCAATCGAAGTACTTGACGTCAGTCGCTGTGGCGGTCGGCGGCGAATGCCAAAGGTGCACCAGGAACAAGCCGCGACGCAGGGAGTAGTCGCCGTACACTTTGGCCCAACCGCGGTAGCCACGGTACTCGAACGTCTTCCAGCCGTTGGTCGTGTGCTGCAAGTCGTCCGGTGGCGCGAACTTCATCGAGAGGAGCATCAATCGCAGGTTCAGATCGAAGTCCTCGAAACCGTGACCCTGAAACTGCTCGTAATTTCCGCCGAGGCTCAAAAGGTAGAGGCGGTTGACGACGATGCAGGATGTCCCCGGAGCGAAGTTCTCCACGACGCCCTCGTCCTTCTCGTACAGCGCGGAGAGGAAACGCTGGTGGCGTTCATCGACTGGCGTTTCGTGAAACAGTTGGGTGCCGTAGGGCGAAAGGTACACGCAGGGTACCATCACGAAGTCGCGCTCGTTCCGAGACAGGCGGTCCTCCTCCATGACCCGGAACAGGCTCTCGTAGAATGACCCACACGGCATCAAGTCGATGTCTTGAAACATGACGTAGCGCGCGTTCACGTACATGGCACCGGCGTTGCGGCAGCGCCCCACCGAAAACGGCTCGTGTGCCGAATCCAGGAAGATGTAGCTGGCGCCGAATTCGCGACAGAGCTGCCTAACCCTCTGGGCGTGCGCCGGACTCGAGCCCGAGTCGACGACGCAGAAGTGGACGCGTGGCTCCTTGGTGGAGCCCAGTAGCCAGCGGATCCGGTCGAGTGCATCTGGTTTCGAATGTTGCTCGCGATAAGGCACGATGACGCAGAGCTCGTGCTGCTGTTGGGACAAGTCCGCGATGTCATCCCCGCTCGTGTGGGCCGAGACATCGGAGTGCGCAATGCGATCACGCGAGGGACGTTGTTCGACGATGTAGTCGATTACGTCTTCGAGCTCGCCTTTGGCTCCGGTCCTTGGCTGGATGTACGTGGTGTAGCGCAGATAAGCTGCGGCAAAAACGCACTCGAGCGACGCCTTTCCCCTGCGGGGTAGCGCTAAGTCGTCGTGGGTGAGCCCCCAGCCTGCATAGAAGGGTAGACCGAAGCAGTGAACGCGTTTGCCGAGCATGAGCGCCTCGAAGCCCATCTGGCTCGACACCACGTAAACAGCGTCGAAACCGTCCAAGAGGGAGAGGGGATTGATGTCATCGTAGATGATCCGCAAGGACGCTTTGAGTGAGTCCGGTAATGCGGCGATGTAACTGCCTTTGCCACCCGTGATCGCGTCCGGATGCAGCTTCGCCCACACTTCCGCCCCCGGATTGTCCCGGAGCGCGGCCGTGACCATGCGCTCGAACACGTTCGTGGAATAACCGGCCAGTGTAACTGAGCCGTCCTTGTACCTTTGGTCACAGACGAGGACGCGCCGTGTGTTCGTGGGGAACGGGTAGGGCAGGATCGGCGCATGGTTATACTTGGTGATGCGCTCGCTGGTGATGCGCTGAATCAACGCCCGGGCGCGATCACGAATGCTGTCAGTCATCCAATTGGAGTCTTGGATCATGGCCTCCAGCCGCGATGGAATTTGGGGTAGATAGTGAAGCCCCAAATCGTCCTTGATGAAGGAATAGGTCCGCTCGTCTTTGAGACCGAGGCCCAGCGATCGTACGAATCCGTCCTCCATGAAATAGAACGGCAACCCGCGGTGGGTGGCGAGCTGCTTGCTTCGCGACACGACGTCATCGCCCTTCGCTCCCCAACAAACGACACAATCGACGTCTACCTCGTCGGCATCGGCGGAGAGCAGATGCACCGTCGCAGTGGGACTGAAAGCTAGCGCCAAGCCATGGCCCTGCAGGTCCTTCACGAAACTCTGGAGCGTACCGATTCGTTCGACTGTTCTGACGCCGTGCATTTTCGGGTGCGGTAGAATGCCCCGCGAAGCGGGCCTTCGCCAAGGCTAATTGGCAGGTGCCCCGCGGCAGGCAGATACCCACCCCAGTTCACCGTGAACGTCCGGCTTTCCACCCGCTGGGGCGGTACCTCGCCGCGAATTAGCCGATTTCTCTCGGGCCGCGCGGCCAGTGTCGCGTAGGGCAATTCAATGTCGGGGCACCAAAGGACGGCAGCCAGAAGGCAGGCTACAGACGCACCACTTCGTAGTCACCCTCCATGAACCAGTGCGCACCGCTCTTGATGCCGCGGATGGAGACGAACGAAGCAACGGAGTGCGCGTGGGGTCGCGCGGTGGAAGGTCGACGACAAGAATTTCTCGCGCGGGATGCGCCATGCGGCTGATGAGCGCAAGTGTTTGGCGCCGAGACAGGATTTCGAGCAATTACCGAGCTCAACGCCCACGCGACACAGCCACATGTCGCGGTAGGGAGTACGCATAGCTGCGGGGGCACCGCGGGCAGTGGGACCTACCGGATTGAGCAAACTAGTGAGGCGCAGGTGAGTGTCGCCATTGCGGGCCATACTATCGGGTCGACCAGTTCGCATCGACCACACCTGTGCGGGCAGTGGATCGACCGAGGATATCGCTTACGAAGGGTTCGATCAGGGCGTAGGCGCGGCGCTCGCGATGACCGCATTGTAGGCCCCGAGAAGGAGCGCCCCCGGGTCAACATGTGCGTGTCCATGCCACGCGAAGCAACCTGAGGTCCGACGTTGCGCCGTTCAGCGGTCTTTGGTGCCGACGGCCACCAAACCTTGGGCGGTGACCGCGTAGGGGCCATTGCCCTGGCGCTCGCGGAAGCTGTGCACCAGCGCGCGCGTGAAGCCTGCTTTCTGAGCGGCCGTCATGCTTCGGTAAAGGTCCATCCACGAGGGCGTCATCTGCAGCACCGAGCGAGCGAAGAGGTCGACGTGCTCGAAGGTCCAGACGTGCGCCAACGCCACGACGTGGACCGACCGGAAACCGGCGTCGCACATCAGCTGGGTGAGACGCCGCGGGCTCGAGAGCGAGGTCCAGAGCGACTGCGGCGACTCGCGCTCGGGCAACTGGGAGTCGAGCTGCATCAGCGCGTCGCCGACGATGCGCATGAGCTCGACGTGGGCGGGGATGGCCCAGGTGGCGATGACAGCTTGGCCGCCGGGCTTGAGGACGCGGTATATCTCGGCCAGCCCTCGCGCCGGGTTGGGGAAGAAGACCAGACCGAACAGCGACCCGGCGGCGTCGAACGCGTGACTGTCGAGCGCCAGCGCCTGACCGTCCATGAGCGCGGTTCGGATCGTGCCGATGGGAGGCCGCCGCGGGCTCCGCTCGACCAACTCGAGCATCGAAGCGGAAAAGTCCGTCGCGAGCACGTCGGCGCCGCGCTCGGCCGCCGCGATGGCGAACTCGCCGGTGCCGGTGGCCACGTCGAGGACGCGGGAGCCGGTTTCGATCCGTACCAGGCGCACGGCGTCCCAGGCGAAGGGCCGCGTCAAGCCGGCGGCGAACGCCTGATACGCGCTCGAGCACGTGGTCCAGGCGTCGGCGCTCGCTTCGGGGGCCGCGGGCTCGTCCGCGTCGAGCCAGCCATGATCACGCTCCCCGACGGGAAACTGGCCGCTCTCCCCGGGCTCTGTGGGGCTCTCTGTGGGGCTCTCTGTGGGGCTCTCGTGAGGGACTGAAGGGTGACGTTCTTCCGCCCCTCGCATGAATCGACCCATAGTGTCCTCCTGTGACATACATATCGAAGTCGCGCGGGCAGTGCAAATACTCATGACAGGGACAACGTAGCGTTACGCTGGCAGCGTGCCGGTTTCCGCCACACGCACCGAAGAGTTTCTGGTGTCCGCGCGGACACTCGCAACCCTTGGCAAGGTTTTGTGGGCGAGACCACGCCGAGCCGCCGCGGTGACTCCATTCCTGTCAATTCGGCTTGAAACATCAGCGCCACGATCTCGTTGCATGGCAAGATATACGCCCGAAAATAATGTGTTGATGGTTTGATAGGGAGTCCGAAGGTCCCGAGGCCGCTGAACGATGCACAGTGAATGAGGAGTCTCCGGCGGGATCGGGCGCCAAAGCGCTTGGCTACCGATCGTCGCGAGCCGGATGAAGTTAAGCCGGGAATCATGACGCGTGGCGCGCGAAAAGCGCCAGATCTCCCAGGGTGCGGTGAAACTCGCGCGAGCTCCATCAGCTCTTGCCGCATCGTCGAAGTCATGTTCCAAGCCTGGCTGCCGACGACGAAGCCCGACACGATCGAGACCGGGGACCCCCTGCGACCTTCCCATAGAGAGTGCGCTCGAAGTCCTGTCATGACCATGAAACACGACGAAAAGCGGACCCACACTCACCTGAAAAGGTCGTCAGCGTTGAAGTGTCGAGCCGGCCATGGTCCAATTGCGTTTGCCCCATTCTTAATGAACCGCTAACCGTATCTTCTGGTTCGCCGATGCGCCCTAACAACATGCCAACGGATCCCATCGCACGGCTTTTGCAGCAGGGACTCGATCACTATGGCCGCAACGAGGTGGCTGAGGCGGTGAAGTGTTGGCAACAGGTGCTCGAGCTCCAGCCCGACCACCCGGTAGCTCGTGACTACCTCGAGTCGGCCGGCGCCGATGTGAGCCTGCCGGCGAGCGCACGGCGCGCGGGGCGCGACGCGGAGATCATCGACTTCGGGGTGGCGCGGGCGCACCTTGCGGGGGTCGAACGTGAGGGCTCGAATGCTACCGCAGCCTCCAACGTCCTGAAGCAAAGTTTCAAGGCCGAGGTGGCGCAGCTCTTGCGCGACAAACGCTACGAAAGCGCGCTCGAGCTCTTGTGTGCAGCCCGTGAGCGACACCCCGAGGACCCCGAGATCGGTCGCAGCATCGAACTGTTGCGCGCGCGGCTCGAGACTCGGACCATGTCGCCGCGACCCTCGACGGGCCCGGCAGCGTCGCCGCCGCGTCAGAGTCGCATGCCGACGGTGCCCTCGCGAGCGATCACCGGCCTTCCGCCCGCACTTGACGCCGGAGTGAGCGCGGAGGACTATCCGAATCTGTTCAAGCGCGCCACCGAGGCCTACATGATTCGAGACTTCGAACTTGCGATCCAGCTCTTCGAGAAGTGCCACGCAGAGCGCCCCGACGATCGTCGGCCGCTCTACAATTTGAACGCACTTCGCCGGCGCATGAGGGGTGAGTGAAGACAGCGGTAGTGGCGAGCCAGAAGGGGGGCGTGGGCAAGACTACGCTGGCGCTGAACCTGGCATTTTCCTTGGCGCGAGCGAGTTTTCGTGTCGTTTTGATCGACGCCGATCCACAGGGCGCCGTGGGCCATTCGCTGCAGGGCGTGCGTCAGTCGGCGGGCTTGTACGGACTCTTGCGTGAAACCACCACGATCGACGAGGCCCTGCTGCGCACGCGGGTGAACGAGCTTGGCATCGTGCCGGTGGGCAACGTACCGCCGGAACGCGCTCACGAGTTCGCCAACCAATTGGCTGACGGCGCGGCGCTCGGCGACCTGTGCCGGCGCCTCGAGAGCGCGTACGATCTGGTGCTGATCGATACACCGTCTGGGTTCGGCGGCGCCACGCTGGGAGCCTTGCGCGCAGCGAAATACGTGCTGTCTCCGCTGCAAGCGGAGCCGGTCGCGCTGAAGACGCTGCCGCAGCTGCTGGCGCTGCTCGGGGCGCTGCGCGCCGAGGGCGTCGACATCGAGCTGGCAGCGATCGTGTTGTGCATGCTGCAACAGCGCAACGCCGAGTCGCTGGCGGTCGCTGAAGAGGTGTGGACGCGGATGCCGCGTGAGCTGGTGGTAGAAACGACGATTCCTCGGGATACGACGGTGCTCGCCGCGAGCGCTGCTGGCGTCCCGCTCGGCCTGCTGAGTCGGCTGCGACCGCCGCCCTTGGCGCTCGTGTTCGATCAGCTCGCCTTGGAACTGGCGCCGCGGCTCGGGTTGACGAGTGAGGGTGATGATGGTCCGGTCGGCCTATTTGCCTGAAGCCAAGGAGCTCGCGAACCTGGTGGCGGGGCTGCGCGCGCCGCTGGGCGAACGTGCGGCGGAGCCGGCTCCGTCGCAGCCGCCGCGCTCTGCCGGCCAGCGGCGCTCGGTCGCGCCGCGCGGTGAACCCAGGTTGGCGTCCGAGCCGCCAGTGCCGGCGCGCCGCTCGTCGCGGCCCGTCGAAAGTCAGCCCCCGAGGGACGCGCGTCCCCCGGAGGAACCTCTCGGCGAGGCTTTGCTGCTGAGCGAGCTCGCGGGACAGCTGCGTGGCGTCTCCAGTCTCGAGCGCGGCTTCTCGAGTCTGGCGACCTGGCTCGAGCTGCGCACGGGGGCGCGCGCGGTGTTCGTCGCTGACGCCGAGGGCCTCGGCATGACCCGTGCGGGCGAGGACGAGTCTTATCTCGCGGCGGCCGGCGAGATCGGGGTCGCCCTCGACAAGCTGACGTCGGTCGTGCCCGGCGTGAGCGAGGGCGCCGTCACTTTCGAGCTCGCCGATGCACAGCGCTTGGTGCTGATCGGTTGCGTAACGGAATTCGGTCGTATCAGCGTGGGGCTCGTCACGAGCGCTCCGCTCGATCCGGTCTGGACAACGGTCATAAGGAAGGCGATCCACGACGTGGCGCTTCGCGGCAAGACGACGAGGTAGGACAGCGATGGCAGAAAGTACTCTGGCTCAGGCGGTGGAGGGGGTCCCTTCTCTCCGGGGTCTGTTCGTGACGGCAATGCCCGATTGCTTGCTGTTCGACGCATGGATGCGGCCCAACGAAGCCTGGTCCGGCGAAGACGTAGCCTCTTACTTCGGCGATCTGGTGCGCGCGAACCGCGAGGGCTTGAAGGCGCTGCGGGCCTGGTCGGCGGAAATGCAAGTCACCATCGAGTCGACCGAGCTGCTGTTGATCCTGCGTGAGCTTTCCTCCGACTTCGTGGTGGGGTTCATCTTCGAGCACGCGACGCCGCTCGGCATGGTACGGCTGCACGTCAAGCGCGTGCTGCTCTTGTTGCAAGACATCCTGCCCAGCATCCAGCCCGAGGAGCGGCCGCGCGCGATTCGCATCGCCGAGTTCTTGACTCGGTATGCGCCCGACACCCACACGGCCATGCAACGCGCGGCGCTGCGCTCGGGCATTGCGCTGGAACTCCTCAGGACCCCGGAACAATTGGCACCCAACCAGATCGAGCTCTTCGAGCGCTCGGTGTGCGACATCCTTGGCCTGGAATCGCTCAACCTGTGAGGACACTGTGGACTCGCTGAAAGTCAACGCGTTGCGTCGGTACCTGTTGGAGCAAGATCTGATGTTTCTTGCAGGCCAACCCGCGGTCTATCACTGCCACCACTTCAATCTGTTCCTCGATCAGACGATCGACGACGCGCTGGGGACCGAAGAAAGCTTCCGTCTGCGCATGAGCGCAGCGCGCGAGTTTTCGGGTCACCTGTTGAGCGCTGTGTGTGAGCACGCCGAAGCCCGCACTCCGCCGGAGCGGCTGCAGCTCGCAGCGCAGCTGTTCAAGCTGATGGGCCACGGCAGCCTCGATTTCGACGCCGACCTCAGCGGGGGGACGGCGCACGGCTCGCACCTGCACTATGGCTTCGCCTGGCTCGAGAAGTACGGCAAACAGGTGCGTCGGCGCCACCCCGCGGACGGCTTCGCAGCGGGCTTCGCGGCTGCGGCGCTGGAGATCGCCTACGACTTGAGTCCCGGCAGCCTGCGGGGCGTGGAGCACGAATGCGTGGCGCTGCGTGCACCGCAGTGTCGCATCCAGGTAGAGCGCGAGCCGGAGCCGGAACCCGGCGGCGCGGTGATCGGCGAGCGCGAGTCCGAGAGCGTGGTCGGGGCACCCGAAGACGGTCTGTTCGAAGACTCGATTCACCCCATCGTGCTCGGCTTGAAGGAGTTCACCGCTGGGGTTCAGGGTGACGAGCGTGGGCTGGTGCAAGCGTTTGGCGTCTTCGTCACGATGCACTTGTGCGGCTACTACAACCGCATTTCGTACGATGCGGTGCGGGCCATCGAAACGCGCGCGCCCCAGTCCGTCGGTGTGCTCGAGGACCTGCTGCGCGAGTCGGGGCACGTCTGTGTCTTCAATACTTTCGGGGGCATCTTGCTGTCGCCGGAATGGGAAGGGCTCGTAGGGGCGCCCGCGAACGACCCCGCCAAGACGCTGGCTTGGTGCGTGGCGATCGGGCGTGCCCTCGGTATGGGCCACTGGACCATCGCCGAGTTCGAGCCGGAGCGGCGCTTGGTGCTGCGCACGTCGAGCTCGTACGAGTCGGTGTACTACCGCACGCGCCACGGGCTCGCGTCTCGCCCGGTCGAGTACCTGTTTCAAGGGGCGGCGCTCGCCATGGCGCAGCTGGTGCACCGCGTGGACTGGGAGGCGAAGCCACAGCTGACGGCGGAGTACTACAAGCGCCTCTTCAAGGGCGGGGTGCCCTGGCGCGCGGAGCAGACCCAGGCGATCGTGCGCGGCGATTCGGTGAGCGAAATCGTGGTCACGAAGGTCGGCGCGTGAGCGCGCCGGCAGCGTCCTGCGCCGCGGGCGAGGCAGCCGGCGAGCTCGAGGCCAGCGGCGCGCTCGGCCTGCGACTGGGTCACAGCTGTCACCGCATGCTGGTCTGGGAGTGCGCGCGCATCGCAGCGAGCGCTGCGCTGGGGCTGCCCGAGGCGCTCGTCGAGGCCGGGTATACCGAAGGCAGCCGATCACCCCTGGTTCGCGAGCTGGTGCACCCGGCGGGGCACAGCGTGGTGATCGTCCCGCGAACGGGCAGGGTGCAGATCCGTGTCCACTACCTGACCCCGCTAGCAGCGCGCGAAGCGGCGGCGTGTAAAGTCGCCGGAGAACTCAACGCCCTGCTCGAGCGCGTCAGCTGCTAAAAGCTCAACGTCGCTGTCACCCCGCGCTCCAGGATCTTCGTCGTGGTCCGTGCACGGTCGACCTTGGAGAGGTTTCTTCGCTCGCTCACGCCGCCGCTGAGCGAGAGCCAATCGAGCGGCTGCAGCACTAGCTCGACGTTGGTGTTCCGAAACAGGTCCGTGGCCTCGACGTCGGCCGTGACCAGCTCTTTGGTGCGGTCCAAGCCCTCGACGGAGTCGTAGTAGGCGGCTTCCAGAGTCGAGCGAAGCTCGATCGGACCCCAGCCGAGGCTGGCGCGCACGCGCCCGGTGCCCCCCAAGCCGTAGTAGTAGCCCTCCTTCAGCAGGATCGCTTTGGGGCGTTCGTCGGGAAACTCCTCGAGCCAGAGCGGGTAGGCGAGCGAGCCGATACCGCCGAAGTCGACGTGCGCCCGCGCCCACAGCTTGGCCCGAATCCCGCGCCACGAGAGTTCGGTCTCGGCCGCGACCCCCGGAAAGTGGAACACCCCGCGCCGTTCGGGCACGCCGGCGGCGTGGCTGTCGAGGAAGTGGTACGCGATGCTCGAACCCACGAGCGCGCTGGCGCCGTTGTCAGGGTCCGCGACGTTTTGCAGATAGTGACCGACGAGCAACGTGTCGGCGAAGAGCTCGAGACCGTTGCCTTCCTCCGAGTGCGAGACGGCCACTGAGAGCTCGGTGACGTTACCGTCGGTCAGGGTGCGCACGAAGGCACCGGGCTTCTGGTAGCCGGGGATGGCGACCAACTTGCCGCTGAACCCGAGCTCGTGGCGATCGAGCGCTGTAGCCGTGATCGCGTCGCCGCGCCAGAAGCCATAATGGAAGCGGAAATCGTGATGGATCTGGGACGAGAAGCCCAGCGCGTCGGGCGGCGGCGCCCCGCGCCGGGTGTCGCCGTCGAGCCAGCGCGTGAGCGCGACTGTCGGACCCGTGACGACGCGCGCAAAATTCTTGAAGCCCGTGGGTGGTGTCGTCGAACTGTTGACGTAGAGCCCGAGCTTGTGAAAAAACTCGCCCATGGCGATGCCCGCCCCAGGGGTGACGATCACGTCGTTGATGCTCACCTTCTCGCGAAACTCGACGATGTACTCCCAGCCGAACGACGTGAGGAACGAGTAGAGCGCAGAGGTCGGCACGCTCAGGTGTTGGGAACGCGCGACCGCGTAGAACGCGGTGCCAGAAAACGGGTGCGCCAAAAAGTTGAGCGCCAGGCCGTTGTTGTCCATGCGCCAAGCCTCGCCGCTGACCCGAGCGCTGAGGTTGGGGTCGTCCCAGTCGACCGCGTTGTCGCCGCGGTAAGCCCAATACCACGCGGTGCCGAGCGCGAGCATGGCGCCCATGGCGAGGGCGGCCCGTCCGGGGCGCGGCGCATCGAGTTCGGCAGCCGTGGGCGCCAGCTCGAGTTCGGAGGGCGCTGCCTCGCTGGCCGGCGCTGCGTCGGTGGCCGATTCTGCGGCTGCTGCGGGTAGAGCGCCGGCCCCGGTTATGCTCAAAACCAAGCACCAGCAGCTGACCCGTCCGAAGCCGGAGCTCCTGGTCGAATGCCTCGAGGTCACCGAACCATCCTGCGCGGCGTAAGACAAGGCGTTTTCAACAACCTGCTGCTAGCACGAGCGTGAGGCGATGTTAAGGTCCAGCACCGTGGTGTGGACTAGGGCAGTGGTCAAGTTCCTCTTGGTGCTGTTCGTGTCGTCTTCGGCCTTCGCCGAGACCACTCCGGAGCACGCTGCCGCGAGCGCGCTGAAGCCCGCGGGTCGCGTCGGCGACCCCGCTTTTGTTCGGCAGGACGAGTGGACCCCCGCGCACAACGAAGCGATGGATCCGCACCACCTGCGCAGCCTGCTAGAGATGATGGCCGGATTGGGCGTGGGCGCGGTGGCCTACTGGCTGATGCAGAACCGCAATGTCGCCGACTGGGACAACCCCACGCCGGAGGAGCGTTTCAACGGCCGGGCCTGGCGCTTCGACAACAATAGCCTCGCCGTCAATTTCATCGCCCACCCCTTCGCCGGTGGCATCGCCCACAGCATGGCGCGGGCCAATCACCATGGCGTGCTGACCTCGTTCGCCTACTCCACGCTGACCTCGTTTCTTTGGGAGTTCGTGCTGGAATTCAAGGAAAAGGTCAGCGTCAACGACCTGATCGTGACCTCCCCGACGGGGGTGCCGATCGGCGAGTTCTTCTACAAGCTCGGCTTGTACCTGGACACCGCCGCGGATCCTGGCGTGGCCACTCACGCGGCGCGCTGGACCTTGGGCACAGGAGTCGCGCTCGATCGCGCGCTCGACGGGCGGCCTCGACCGCACGTGACCGAGCGTGACGACCTGGGCCTCAGCCGCCGCGTCTGGCATGAGTTCGACGCCGGGGTGGGGGTGCGCTTCGTCGAGTCGCCAGGGGTCGACGACTACACGCTCGGCCAAGCGGGCATGGTGGCCCGGCTAGTGACATTGCCTGGGTACCTCCAGGCGCGCTCGCTCAGCGTGGGCTTCTACGGCGCTGAGATTTCTGACTTTTCGTTCGTGGTGGAGGGTTCCGAGCACGGCGTGGGGCTCGCCATCCGCGCTGACACGCTGCTTGCCGGCTACCACGTGCAGAGCCTGCGCCTGGCCAGTGGCGAGCTCCAGGGTGCTGCAGCCACCTTCGGCGTGAGCCTCGCCTACGACTACCTCCGCTCGGAAGCCAATCGCTACGCGAGCCGCCAAAACGTCGAAGAGCTGCCTGCGCCCGACCTCGGTTACCACGTACCCATCCGCGCGGAACAGTACGGCGCGCTCCAGTTTCCGGGACCGGCCGTGGATTACCGGGCGTCGGCGCCTGGGGTCGATGTGGTGGTGTCAGCGCGTGTTTACCCGAGCTATGCCGGGTTCGGTGCGCCTTCCTTTTACGACTGGGCGGCCGACAATCTCGAGGAGCGCACCAAGCACGTCCTGCACCGCCAGGGGTATTTCTACGGCTGGGGCGGGATGGGGATGCTGCGCGGCAGTCTGCGGCTGGGACCGCTTGTGCTCGCTGGGCATGCGAGCTACGCCAGCTACGTGTCGCATGACGGCTTGGACCGCCACGTGGAGCGCCTGACGGTCGACGTGCCTGCGCGCGGCGAACTATTGATGTATGGCGCGTCGGTGGGCATCCGTCCCCTCGATCTGCCTGTGACGCTTGCTGCGGAGTACGATGTGCGGAGTTGGTACTCCGAAGTTGGTGGCTACGAAGCGCGCGATCGCCTCTCGAGCAGTGGCGTCAGCGGTAGGATCGAATTCTGATCGTGAAGTGTCGTGCACTGGGGCTCGCGGGGCTCGTGGCTTGCGGGTTGGTGACCCTTCCCGCCATCGGGCAACCCCTGCCCGATCCTCCGCCAGACGCACCCGCTGAGCCCAGCCAACCCAGCGAGCCCGCCGCGCCCTCCGAGCCCCACGCAGACGACGCGGCATCAGACCAGCCCCCTACAGGCGACCCGTCCGAGCCGCCGGCGCCGGAGCCGGACGCATCGAGAGATCCGGCCCAGTCGCCGCCACCCGAACCGGCCGATCCGAGTGCTCCGGCCGGGCCCGCCGAGAGCGCGTCGCCGGCCCAGCCTGCAGCGGCTCCAGCACCGCGGCCACCGCCACCGCCAGCGAGCCCGTCGGGTCGGCGAGAGCCGACGCAGCCCAGTGCCGAGCCCGCCCGCCAACGCCAACCCCAAAGCTTCGCCGACGCCCTGGTCGCGAGCAATGAGCGGCTTCCGAGCTTGTGGCGGCCGCCTCCGAACGCCGTGCACGTGGGACTGGTGGATTCGGCGCTGGCGGTACCGCTCGAGTCGTTGGGGCTCTTGGCCTTGGTGACGTACACCGGCTTCAGCGACTGGAAGTGGGGCACGGCCTCGTTCCGCTTCAATTCCGAGGGCTGGTTCGGCATGGACACTGGTAGCGGCGGCATGGACAAGGTCGGCCATGCTTACGGGGCCTACATGGCCAGCGAGCTGCTCTATTGGCGGCTCCGTGCGAGCCAGGACGATCGCCCGGTCGTCTCTTTCTATCCCGCAATGTTCGGGATGCTGCTCTACCTCTACATCGAGCTCTTCGATGGCTACTCCGTCGATCACGGCTTCGCGTACGAAGACGTGATCACCGACACGCTCGGCGTCCTTTTGTCGACCGCACGCAACACGATCCCGGCGATCCGACGGGGCTTCGACTTCCGGCTCGAGTACTTCCCGTCCAAGGGCTTCGACTTCCACCCGGTGATTGACTACGAAGGGCAGAAGTTCATGGGGGTGTTCAAGCTCGCCGCGTTTCCGGCGCTGGAGCGCTCGCCCGCGCGCTTCGTCGAATTGATGGTCGGCTATTACACGCGCGGTTTCGACAAGGATCTCGACGTCGACTTCAAGTCGGCGCACCTGTTTTTCGGCGTGGGCTTCAGTCTCGAGCAGCTGTTCTTCAAGCCGCTCGACCAGGTCTATGGCTGGCCCTTCGGCTTCATGGGCCTCGCGGCGAATTACTTCCAGCTCCCGGGCACGTACATGTCCGCTGAAAGCGTGCGCACGGCGCCGACTGGACAGTAGCGCTGCCGGAGACAGCGGGTTGACACCACGGGATCCCACGGTCATGCTGAGGCCGTTGTGACCGAGCGAACGATCCTTCGACAAGCGCCCGCGGCCACCCTCGTGGTGGCGACAGCCGGGCGAGGCGGCGTGGCGGCCGGCATGCGCATGCGTAGCTGCATGCGCAGGGCGACCACGCCGTTTGTCGACTGAGATCTGAGCACCCATCACTCGCAAACCAGGGGCCGCCCGCGAGGCGGTCTTTTGCTGCGCCGTGTGGGCAGGCGAGTCGTCTCTCGGGGGCTCCTCCACTCCGGAGAGACAGCCATGACCACGACCCATCCAAACGCACCGTTCTCGTTCATCTCGACCGCCATTCCCTACGTGAACGCCGAGCCCCACCTCGGCTACGCCCTCGAAGCCGTGATCGCCGACTCGATCGCGCGCTTTCGACGCACGACGGGCTGGTCGGTGCATCACCAAGCGGGCACCGACGACAACAGCCTGAAAAACGCCCACGCAGCCGCCGCGCTGGGACTCCCCACGCGTGAGCTGGTGGCGCGCAACGCGGCGCGCTTCCGCGCCCTGCGCGAGCAGCTGTCACTGACCTGGGACGCGTTCGTTTCGACCAGCGAGAGCGAACTGCACCGCCGTCGGGTGGAGGAGATCTGGCAGCGCTGCCTCGAGCGAGGAGACATCTACCAGGCAACCTATTCAGGGCTTTACTGTGTGGGCTGTGAACAGTTCTTTGCGGAAAGCGAGATCGCGGACGGGCGCTGCCCGGAGCACGGTGCGGTCATCGAACGCATCCACGAAAGGAACTATTTCTTTCGACTCTCTCGTTATCAGCATCAGCTCATCGGCCTGATCGAGTCCGGCACCCTGAGCGTCCAGCCCGAAGCCAAGAAGAACGAAGTGCTCGCCTTCGTCCAGGCGGGGCTCGAGGATTTCAGCATCTCGCGATCGAGGGCGCGCGCGCGCGGTTGGGGTCTGCCGGTTCCCGGCGACGCTACTCAGGTGATCTACGTTTGGTTCGATGCCTTGATCAACTACCTGAGCGGCCTCGGCGAGGCAGGTGTCGATGTCTGGCAACGAGCCGAGCGCATCGAACACGTGATCGGCAAGGGTATCCTGCGATTTCACGCCGTGTACTGGCCCGCGCTCTTGCTTTCAGCCGGACTGCGACCGCCGACACACGTGCTCGTGCATGGATACGTGACCGTTGACGGGCAAAAACTCGGCAAGTCGCGAGGGAACGGCGTCGGTCCCGCTCGCGTTACCGATGCATTTGGCGTGGACGCGATCCGCTACTATTTGCTCCGGCACATTCGCACCACTCGCGACGGTGATTACACGCGGCAGCGGCTGGCCGAAGCGTACGCTTCCGAACTGGCGGATCAGCTCGGCAATCTAGTGCAACGGACGCTGGCGCTGGTAGCGCGTGCTCGTGGAAGCGTGATCCCGGATCGGCCGATTGTGAGCGACAGCGAGCGCGAACTCGGACCGGAGCGCGAACTCGGACCGGAGCGCGAGCTCGAGCTACACGTCGAAGCAGTGGCTCGAGACGTGGCCTTCGCGTTCGAGCGTTTCGCCCTGCACGATGCGCTCGAAAGCATTTGGAGGTTGATCGGCGCCGCCAATGCCTACGTGGACCAGGCGGCCCCTTGGGCCCTCGTCGCCCTCGAACGTACGCGGGGTAGGCAGCCAGCGCTCGACCGGATCTTGTACACGTTGCTCGACGTCATTCGCGCCGTGGCGCAGTTGCTGGAGCCATTCCTGCCGAGCACGGCGGCGGAGATCCTGCGCCGCCTGGGTCACACGGACTTTGCGGCACGCGTGCCCAAGCCGGGTGAGCTCCAGGCCGGCCGCCGCGTGGCGCCCGGTCCGCCCCTATTCCCGAAGCAGCGGGCCCTCCTGACATAGTGTTATGCGGAAACCAATAGGGTGTCGGACAATCCCATCCTCGACACCGATGCTACGAGCTCAGCCACTGGTTCAGGCGGCGCTTTCTCGCGCGTGTTGCAATAGCTCGCGGGCCGCGGCCCTGGTTTTGGGGGTGATGCGCAAGCCGCCCAGCATGCGTGCGATCTCTTCCCGCTGCTCGCGGGCGCTCAGACGGCGCACGGTGCTCAGCGTGCGCTCGCCTTGCACCGCTTTTTCGACCTTGAAATGTCTGTCGGCGAAGACTGCAATCTGAGGCAGGTGCGTCACGCACAGGACCTGTCGGTGCCGGGCGACAGCGCGAATCTTTCGGCCGATGATTTCGGCCATACCTCCGCCGACACCGCTGTCGACTTCGTCGAACGCATACATGCCAGCCGGCCCGAGGTCGGCCAGCACGCACTTGATGGCCAGCATGGCGCGGCTGAGCTCACCGCCGCTGGCGATCTTGTGCAGCGGGAGTGCGTCCTCCCCACGGTTCGGAGCGATCAGGAACTCAGCGACATCCATACCGTCCGGCCCGAGCCGCACCCGGGCCGGGGATGTCTCGACAGCCTTGGGCGACGCCCCGTCGCGCGCGCGCAGCGGATCGATAGAGCGCTGAGTGCTGGGCGCGCCGTCGTTCACCGCAGCGGTGGCGCTGTCGGCGAGGATAAGCCTGCCCTCGTCAGCGCCCCCGTCTCGGCGATCCTGAGCAGCGTGGAGCTTGCCTTCGAGCGCCCGCACTTCGACGTGAATCTTGGCCTCGCCCATGCCGAGCGACGCGAGCTCGTCGCTGATGGCCTGCGCGAGTTGAGGCGCCGCGCGATGCCGCTTGAGACTGAGCGCGCGCGCACAGTGCGTGGCCTCGCGCAGGGCCTCGTCGTGCTCGGCGCGCAGGGCTTGCTCGGCTTCGACGTGGTGCTCGAGCTCATCCAGCTCTGCCTGACAACGTTCGAGGTGTGCCAGCACCGTCGCGAGCGTGCCGCCGTAGCGGCGTTTCAGCTTGCAGAGTTCGAACAGCCGTTGCTCGAGCCGCTCGAGCCCCTCGGGATCGGCGCGCACCGAGTGCAGATGACGGCCGATCTCGCGCGCCGTGTCTTCGAGGGTGGCCCGCGAGCTTTCGAGCTGCTCGGCCAGCGCCGCCAGATCGGGATCGAGGCAGGCGGCTTCGGCTAAACGCTGGGCAGCCTGGGCCAGGGAATCGAGGGCGGATTCGTCGCGTTCGTTGAGCAAATCGACCGACTCGCCGAGCAGTTGGAGCAACGTTTCCGCGTGGCGCAGACGCGCGCTTTCGCGTTCGAGCTCGACGTCTTCGCCCAGGCGGGGTCGCGCCGCCTCGATCTCGCGCACGCTGGCGCTCGCGGCGGCTTCGCGTTGGCCGCGCTCGCGCAGTCGACCCTCGAAGCGCTCGAGCACGCTGCGCGCCCGCTCGAGCGCCTGATAGGCCTGCATCACCAGCGAGCGATCCGCGCTCAGACCGGCGAACGCGTCGAGATAGCCGAGGTGCGTTGCAGGGTCGGTCAACGTGTGGTGCAGATGTTGCGAGGAGATATCGGTGAGCCCACGGGTGAGATCGGCGAGTTGTTCGCGCGTCGCGAGCCGGCCGTTGATGAAGGCGCGGGTGCGCCCGTTGGGCAGCACGACGCGCCGCACCACCAGTTCGTGGTCGGCGAGATCGAGCGCCTCGAGCTTCTGCCGCAGCGCATGGTCTTGACCCACTTCGAACAGCGCTTCGACCTCGGCCTGTTTGGCGCCGGCGCGCACGTACTCGGGCTTGCCCTTGCCGCCCAACACGAGTTCCAGCGCGCCGATGAGGATGCTTTTACCGGCCCCAGTTTCGCCGGTGACGACGTTGAGGCCCGGACCGAGCTCGACCTGGAGCTCGTCGATGATGGCGAAGTCTCTGATTTGGAGGCACGAGAGCATGAGCCATCGTACTGCTCACGCGAACACTGGTCAAGTATTCAGTGGTGTCACCAGGGGGTCGGCGGGGCGCCGTAGATGGGCTGACCACCGCCGCCGGTTCCAGGCAGCGGGGTGTTTCCGCCAGCGCCTCCGACGTCACCCGCCTCGCCGGCCGCACCGCCGATGGCGTCGCCACCCCCCGTGCCGCCGTTTCCGCCAGCGGGAGTGCCGCCGATGCCGAAGCCGCCGATGGGAGGCGTACCGTACGCAGCTACGGCCGCCCAGGTCGTCGCCGCCGCGACAGTGCTGGTGCTGTCGGTGGCACTGTTCGTGACGCCGTTGGTACTGTTCGTGACGCCGTTGGTACTGTTCGTGACGCTGCTGCTAGTGCTGTTCGTGATCGTGGTCCCGTCGGCGCTACCGGTGGTGCTCGGGCCGCCGGTATTCGCGGTCTCTTCGCCGGAGCGCTCGGTGTCACCCGCGCAGGCGACGCTCGACATACCGAGCAGCACCAACGCCGCGCGGCTCATGCGCGCGGTGGGCGCGCGGCGGCTCCCGGTCGTGTTGGACGCGCCGAGCTCGTGCTGACAGAACGGGCAGATCGTCTCGGTGGTGTAAACGTGCCGCTGGCACGCGGCGCAAGGTATCAAAGCCATGTTCCCAATCCCTTCCCGGTCCCTGCGCTCACCGTAGCACGAACCCCAAGGGTTCGCAGGCTCAGTCGCCGGGCGTGGGGGGGGCGCCATAAAGCGGCATGGCCCCGCCTCCGCCGGTGCCCGGCACCGAATTGCTGCCGCCCGCGCTCGTGGCGCCAGAGTCGCCGGCGTTGCCTCCGGTGCCGCTGTCGGTACCGCCCGTGCCTCCGGTGCCTCCGGTACCGCCCGTGCCTCCGGTGCCCCCGACCCCACCGCTTCCGTCCGCAACCGACCCGCCCGCGCCAAACGCGTCACCGGTCGGGGGAGCGCCATAGACCGGCGTACCACCCACGGTGGCCGCGCCGCCCGCAGAAGTGTTGACCGCATTCGCCATCGTCGTCGTCGTCGCGTTGGTCGACGAGCTCTGAGTGCCACTGTTCGTGCCGGACGTGGCGGTCGTCTCCGTGTCCCCGCCGGAATTCCCCGACTCTTCCGTGTCACCGCTACACGCCACGCTGGTCATGCCGAGCATCACCAACGCCGCTCGGCTCATGCGCCCCACCGGCACGCGGCGCGAAATGCCCGCATCGAGCGGGGGCAGAACGCCCTGACAGAACGGGCACGTCGTCTCGGTCGTGTAGACGTGCCGTTGGCACGCGGGGCAAGGTATCAAAGCCATTCCCAATCTCCTGAGCCGCAAGCCTACCACGAACTGCTGGGGCGGGCGCCTCGCCAAGGTCGCGAGGTTCAGTCGGATGCCAGCGGTTCTTGCACGATGCGGAACAAGCCCTGATCGAAGGGAAGGCCCGGAGCCTCGGCGACTTTTTCCACGCGTTCGCGGAGACCGCGAGCCGAAAATTCCAGCGCCCGGTGGTGACAGTAGGGGTTGTTGCCGGGCTTACCGAGCAGCATGTCGCTCATCCAGGTGCAGCCAGCGCGGCACACATCGGCGTAGTAACACTCACGGCAATATCCCCACAGGTCAGCCACGGTGCGCTCTCGCGTGTAGCGCATCGGGAGGCCGCGTTCCCAGATTTGCTCGAGCGGTGCGTCGCGCACGTTGCCCGCGCCCCAGGCGGTAGTACCCAGCGAGGGGCACCCCTTGATGGTCCCGTCGGCTTCGATCCCGAGCGTGGAGGTGCCCGCCCCGCAGGAGCTGTAGTGGCCGTTGGGGGTCCAGCTTTGGAACAAAGACTCGTAAGGTCCGAAGTAGCCCAGGTTGTTGCCGCGGAACATCAGGATGCCGAGGCTGTCGGCGATCGGCTTCAGGCGCGCGAGCACCGGGAACAGCTCCAAGAGGTCGTAAGGTTGGGGCAGCACCTCGGGCTCGTCGGCGGCGCGGCCCATGGGGACGGTGAGCTGAAGTTGCCAGGCGCTCGAGCCGTGGGCGCCCAATGTCTCGAGCAAGCGCGGCAGCTCGGGCATGCTGAGGCGGTTGATCTGGGTGTTGTTGTACACGCGCAGCCCAGCATCGCGGCACGCAGCCATCGCCCGCAGCGCCGCAGCGAACGAACCTTCGACGCCGCGCAAGCGGTCGTGCGTCGCCTCGAGGCCGTCGAGGGATACGCTGACGCCTCCCAGACCTGCCTCTTTGGCTCGCCGAGCGAGCTCGGGAGTGAGTCCGCGACCTCCCGTCGTGGTGCTGGTGGCGATGCCGCGCTCGTGGAGCGCTCGAAGGATCTGCACGAAGTCCGGCCGCAGGTAGGCTTCGCCGCCGATCAACGTGACCTCTTTGACGTCGAGTTCGCCGAGCTGCCGCACCACATCGAGACACTCCGCCGTCGACAGTTCTTCAGGGCGCGCGCGTCCGGCGCGCGAGCCGCAGTGGCGACAGGCGAGATCGCAGGCGAGGGTGATTTCCCACACGCAGTAGATGGGGCGCACCCGATCGCTCGCTGTGCTTTCGCTGGCCAGTGGCAGCTGGCGTCGCGCCGGCGCGGCGAGCGGCGCCAGCGGCAGGTGCCGCGGGCGTTTGGCGGCCATTAGCGCATCGCGCTCGGCCGCCGACAGTGGATGGGGTCCAAGGGAAGGAGGGTCGCCCAGGTCGCTCACGCTTTCGCGAAGCGTACTCCGAAACAGCGTAGCGGGCCAGCCGCCCCGCGGACGCCCAGGGGGTCAGCGCGAGCGCCGCCTCATGGCCTTGTTGATGCTCTTCCACCGCCGCTTCACGTTGGCAGCCAGCACCGGATCTTGACGCGCCTGCGCCGCCCGCACCTCGCGCTTCAGTTTGTGATAGCTGGTGAGCCGTTCGGGCGACAGCTCGCCGGTCTCAGCCGCGGCCAGCACCGCGCAGCCCGGCTCGCTCTCGTGCTGGCAGTCGCGGAAGCGGCAGTGCTGGGCCCGGGCAGCGATGTCGGCGAATGCGGTATCGAGGCCTCCCTCGTCGTCGATGATGCCGAACTCGCGCATGCCGGGCGTGTCGATCAAGACCCCGCGGCCGGGGACCACCATGAGCTCGCGTCGCGTGGTCGTGTGACGCCCTTTCGCGGTCGAGCTGGTATCTTGCGTGGCTTGCAGCTCTTGGCCCAAGATGCGGTTTGCCAGCGACGACTTGCCGACGCCCGACGACCCAATGAAGCTCACGGTCCTGGCCGGTGAGAGCAAGCTCTCGAGCTCGGTCATGCCCTGGCCCGTGCGTGCGCTGACGCTCACGATCGTCGCGCCCCCGGCCACGTCGCGCACGCTGGCTTCCAGAGCGGCAGCGTCGTCCACGAGGTCGATCTTGTTCAGCACCAGCACGGGATCGGCGCCGCTGTCCCAGACAGCGGTCAGGTAGCGCTCGAGGCGCCGTGGATTGAGCTCCTGGTTCGCCGAGGTCACGATGAAGAAGACGTCGACGTTCGCGGCGATCACCTGGGGCAGGTCGCTGAACGCCGCGCGACGCACGAGCTGCGTCCGACGATCCAGCACGTGTCGAATCGTGGCGCGATCGCCCTGTTCGCTGACAGCGACCCAATCCCCACTGACCGGGCGCTGGATCGCCTTCAGTTGACCGCGCAGCTTGCCCGAGAGTTCGCCGAGCGTCGCTTCACACCCCAGGAGCTGAAATAGCCCATGGCTCTCGGCGCTGACGCGCGCGGGGCGTAGCGTGTGAGATTCGGGAAGAAGTTCGAATTGTGCTGAAAAGAAGGGTGTGTACCCGAGTGCTTCGATGCTGGACATGGTGGCGGCTCCTGAGGCGCGTAAAAGGTTGTCGCTGGCCGCTTTCGGCTCGCGCTTTCCGCCTCGGTCCGCAGCCGTTCAACGGCAGACAGACGCTCGGCGCACCGGGAGCGAGGAGGCGGCACAAACGGGACGGATAAGGGTATCGACAATCATCGTGCGCCTCCTTCGATGAGGAGGTTCGCACGCTTCGCCGGCGCGCGCAAGGTCCCGCGAACTCACGCCTCCGGCTGGTGGCTCATCCTTCCAGCGCTGCCGGAGGCTCGAGCTCTTCGGGGGGGAGACTTCCGAGCGTAGGCGCGTTCACGACGTGCGGCAGGTGGTGCTGCCACCAGGAAAAGGCGTCCTCGGCGGTCCAAGCGCCGGGCAGGCCGGTGTCGACCAGGGTGCTCCAGACGTCCAGTGCCGACGGGCGATCGGCGGGGTTCTTGGCGAGGCACGCCAGCACCAAGCGCTCGAGTTCGAGTGGGACGTCCGGCACCTGCTCCGAAATCGAGGGGGGAGCTTCCTTCAAATGTTGCTTGAGGATGGCGAGCGGCGTTTGGGCTTGGAACACCAGCTCGCCGACGAGCAGCCAGTACGCGACGCAGCCGAGCGCGTACATGTCGGCCTTGCCGCTGAGTTCGCGCTGCCCGAGGGCGGCCTCGGGCGAGACATAGGCGAGTGTGCCATAGACTCGGTTTTGCTGCGTGAGGCGGGTTTCGCGGCTGTCGGGTTGCGGGGTCACCATGCCGAAGTCGAGCACCTTCACGAAATCCACCTCGAGTCCCTGTTTGCACAGGAACAGGTTCGACGGCTTGATGTCGCGATGCACCAGCCCTGCGCCGTGCGCTTCGGCGAGGGAGTGGCAGGCCTGGAGCAGGATGTTCGCCACGCGGGTAGCAGGCATCGGGCCGAAGCGTTGGACGGCGTCTTCCAGATCGATGCCTGCGAGCAGCTCCATCACGTAGTAGAACGATCCGTCGTCGCCGACGCCGAAGTCGTAGAGTTTGACCGTGTTCGGCGAGGTCAGCGCCGCCGTCACCCGCGCCTCGCGTTGGAAGCGCCGGATCAAGGTGTCGCGCCCGTTGGGGTCGGCGTCGTGGCTCGTGATCAACTTGATGGCGGCGGGTCGCGCCAGGAGTTGGTGGCGAGCCTCCCATACTTCTCCCATACCACCCACGCCGAGCTGACGCGTCAAACGATAGCTGCCCACGGTAGGATCGCTGTCGAGCAAGCGGTGGTCGACGGTGAGCTCCGCGCCGCGCGTGGCGATCACGCTGCGGCGCACCACGTCCTCGAGCTCACGCAGATTGCCGGGCCAATTGTAGTTTCTCAGATCTTCGAGCGCTTCATTGCCGATGTGGGTGATCACGCGGCCAAGCGGCGCGCTGTGGCGGCGCACGAAGTGCAACGTGAGCGCGGGCAAGTCTTCGGGGCGCTCGAGTAGTGAGGGGAGGCGCAGCACGTGTTTGCGCAGATGGTCGGCGAGCTCGGGATCGAAGCCGACGGGGAAGTCTCCGCTCGCGTCGGTGATGGAAGCGATCAAGCGGCACTCGAGCGCCGGCGTCTTGCCTTCGGCGCGCGTGCGGGCCGTGAATGTAAGCCAAGCAGCTAGCTGCCGCTGCAGTGCCGCCGGCAGCTGGCCGATGTGGTCGAGGTAGACCGTGCCCCCTTGTGCCATCTCGAGCAGGCTGAGCGGCGCTTCGGGGTTGTCAGCGCTGGGCAAGAGCTCGGGCGCATCTTCCGCTTGAAACTCGGTGCACTGGATCTTGAAGAACGGTTGGTCGCTGCGCCTGGAAGCGTCGTGCACCGCGCGGGCGACGGCTTCGTCGCCGCAGCTCGGCTCCGAGAGCAGCAGCAGAGGCGCGTCCAACTTCGCCTGCGTCGCGATGTTGCTTCTCAGGGTCCGTACCGCCGGGCCATCACCTAAAAGCGGACCTTGCAGGCGTGAGAGCTCTTGTTGGCGGGCGGCCTGGGCGAGCGCCAGCTCCCGCGACAGCTCGCGATTCTTGGCTTTCAGACCGGTGACGAGGCGGGCGACGCCGAGTTGCGCTTTCAGGCGCAGGTGCACCTCTTCTGCCGGTTGGCGGCGGGTGATCACCTCGGCGGCACCGGCGCGTAGCGCAGCGACGCGTTGCTCGGGCACGTCCCACGTCAGGCACACGATGATCGGGACGTGTTCGAGGCCCTCGGTCTGCTTCAGCCTCCGGCAGAACTCGAGGCTGGCGGACGCCGGTCCCGACGCATCCACCACGATCAACGCTGGCTCGAGCTTTTGCGCGGCGCTACACGCTTGCGCAGCACCGCTCGCGGTGTGCAGCCGCTGCGCGAGCGAGCCGAACAAGGTCAAAAGGTCAGCCGAGCTGCCAGGTGTCTCCTCGACCACCAGGACGTCCTGCGCGTCGCTCGACTCGAGCAGCCCGACCGCAGAAAGCACGCTCTGGATCCAGTCCTTCTCCGACACGCGCCGACCTCCAGTCTCCTTGGTATCCTGGCGCATCGGCGTCGTAAACAGATCCTTTGTGAACCCCTCGACAAAAGCCTGGCGGAGCCGATCAGGGCTTACCGCGTGGGCGGGCCTCGTGCACGGGGGCGCTGGGGGGCGAGCGCCTCCTCACGATGCGGATGTCGTCGAACGACTCCGTCCATTCGCGGCACACCTCGCGCATGATGGCTTCGGCGCGCGTTGCCGAGAACCCGCCGCTACCCGCACCGATGAGCGGCAGGGCCACCGAGCGCGCGCCTAGCCAAGCCGCCAGGCGCAACGCGGCCTCGGTCGACTCTCGGATCGAAGTCACCGAAGCGCGCCAGAGGTGGTCGATGCCGGCGACGTGGATCACCCAGCGCGCCGCCAGCGCGAAGCCGGAGGTCTCTCGCGCACCGCCCAGCGGCATCGGGGGGTGCTCGTTCAATTGAACCAGGGCACGCGCGCCGCCCGCGCGCCGGAGCGCGCGACTGACTCCCTGGGGAAGCAAGAGCCAGGTGGGGATCGCGTTTCGGTTCCAGGGGTTGACGATGACATCACAGCGTTGTTCGGCGATGTCGCCCGTGAGACAGCGGATCATGCCGCCGCGAGCGGCGACGGACGAGCGGCTGAGTTTGCTGGAGAGCCACCCCAGGTACTCGGCGGGCGCGACCTGGGTCCACTCGGCGACCAGGCCATCGCTGCCGAGGTTCGCCCCCAGGATGGCGCCCACCATGCTGCCGATGCTGTCGGTGTCGCCGCCCGCGGCGAACACCGCCGCGAGGGCGGCTCGAAAGTCGACGGGGTGGCTGTGCAGCACCAAGAGCACGGCGGTCACGCTCTCGAGGACGTGGGGCCCGGTGCCGCACGTCTCCAGGCGCTCCGCCAGCGAACCGCCCGCCAGTGCCGCCCGGTAGCGATCGAGCGGAAAGCCTGCACGCAGCGCCAGCGCCTCGATGAAGCCATGATACTGGTTGCCGCGCGGTAGCGCGCCTGGCGCGAAACGCTGCGCGCGGTGCACGAACAGGGCGATCAGCTTGGCTGCTGCGATCGCCAGGGGCGCGCCATGGGTTTCGCGCCCGTTGAGCTCGACGGCGTGCAGCAAATGGTCGTCGTTCGCGATCACGAGCCCTAACGGCGCCACGCGGATCGCGACGCCGTTGCCGGCGCTCCTGAGCGGCGCCGGAGCACTCGCCCGGTTCCGCCACAACCGCCGCGCCGCGTGAGTGGTCGCTTTTCCTGCGCCGACGCGATAGGCGTACCAGGCCCTGAGCTCATCCCGGAAGCGCTCGTGGCAATAGCTGCCGTCCGGCATGATGCTGCGCGCCACGGCGATCGCCAGCTGCGTGTCGTCGGACACGTCCCCCGCCCGGCGGAAGAGCCGCAGCCGACCCGCGCGCAGCCGCGGCCCCCCGGGGTACCGGAGCCTGACCAGCCAGCGCGGTAAGCGTTCGGCGGGGAGCCCCACCGCGTCCCCCGCCGCCAGCCCGAGCAACGACCCGTGGATGCGCGCATCACGCGCTTGTGTGTCGGTCGTGAGGCGAGGGTACGCCCGCCGCGAACGATGCGTCCGAATCCAGGCGCCGAGCAGGCGCCACGCCAAGCTGCTGGCGGAGATCCAGAGTGCGGCGGCTGCGATGCTCTCGGGGGTGCTGGGCATCCCCGGCCAAATGCACGCTGCATGCCACGGGAGCGTCGACTCGCCGAAGTCCAGGAGATCGTCGCCTGCCGCCGCGAACGGTGCCTCGAACGCCGAACGGGATTGTCAACTTGGCTCGCGCGCGGTGCGTCTAGGTCCGCGCGCTGACGGGTTGTCAAGCCGGGTCCGGGCAGCCTACGTTCTCGGGTCGTCGTATGAAGCACGTGTTCATGGAGCATGCAGGGCCGTTGGTACTGTTGCACGGGGGCGCGGGCGCTTTGGATCCCAAGCGCCCGCGGGCGCAACAGGCGGTGGTGAGCCTGACTCGCATCGCCCGGCGCGGGTTTCGTGCGCTGGCCGCTGGCGAAGATCCTGCCGAGGTGGCGGCTGCTTGCTGTTGGCAAATGGAACGAGATCCACTGTTCAACGCTGGACTCGGGAGCGCGCTCCAGACGGACGGAGCCGTGCG
>JAICQQ010000482.1 GCA_025937785.1 Polyangiaceae bacterium | reverse complement strand
GGTGGGCGGCATCGACGAAAGGTGAGAGAAAGGATGCGATGGGTATACCAGGCACCGGCCCCGCGCGCCCGCAGCAGCAAGCGCGAAAAGCTTGCACGCGCGCGCACCCGCGCAGGCAGATGCGTTTTCCAGCGCTCCCCGCGAGCCGGATTTTTTGGAGCTGGCCGGACGCCGAAAGGCCCGCCACCCACCGCGCAGCGCCGCTCCTCGCACGGGTCGCGCGCGGAGACTAAACTGAACCAGTCGTGACTCGACCGAACTGGTTCTTCGCGTTCCCCGTCCACGGCAGCTTCGTCGAAGTCCTGCCGCACCCCCCCTCCGGCTTCCGCCGCTTCCACCCCGACGACGTGCACCTGACGCTCGCGTTCCTGGGTCGCTGCGGCGAGCAAGCTGCCAAGCGAGCGCTCTCGGCGCTCGACGGCTTGCTCCCCATCCTACGCCAGCCGCCGATCCCGATCAGCCTGGGCCCAGTCACCCCGATGGGTTCGCCAGGCCGCTACACCGCACTGTCCGCCCTGCTCGACCGCGGCCGGCCAGAAACGACCGCTTGCCTCGCCGTCGCGCGCGACACGCTCACCGAGGCCGCCTTGGGCCGCCGCGAGCGCCGCACCCCGAAGCCCCACGTGACCCTCGCCCGCCCCCGTCGCCAAGCCAGCGCGCGCGAACGCGAAGCCGGCCTCAGCTGGGCCCAGCAGCTCGACCTCAGCGGCGTGCACGCCACGCTCGACCGCGTCGCCCTCTACACCTGGAGCGAAGGCCGCCGCGAGCGCCTGTTCCGGATCGTCGCCGAACGGCGCTTGGGTTGAGGCAGGCGCCGACCTTGCCAAGGTTGGCGTCGAGGGTTCGCCTTAAAACTGGTTGAAGAACGCCCACACTTCTTCGGGCATCCACGACGAGCTCTGGCCGGCGTCGCTCGGTGATGGCGTGTGGCCGCCGTCGAACGGGCACCAACGCACCGGATGCCCCGCTGAGCAGCCGTCGTAGTCCGAGCAGAGGTGGCCGCCCGCATTCGCGTTCGGCAGCGTCTCGATGGTGCATCCGTTGGCCATCGCGAAAAAGTCCGTTTGCGTCTCTTGGCCGCCGTTCTCTTGCTCGCCGAGTGAACCGAAGTACGGGATGGGCTCGCATGTCTCGGGGCGGGCAAGGCCCCCGCCTGAATGGACGACCGCGGCCCGAAAGACTCCCGGGCGACCGCAGGCGAGCGTTTGCACCATGGCGCCCCCTTGGCTGAATCCCTCGAGCAGGATTCGCGTGGTGTCGATGCACAGATCGTTCGAAACCGCCTGGAGGATATCGTCGATCAACACCAGATCCTTCGAGGCGGACCATAGTCCGTCGACCGCGTCCGGTGCCACGAAGATGGTGCTGTCGTTGGCGAGAGCGTAGAGCCCGAAGAATGCAGGATTGCCCGCGACCTGGCCGCCGTTGCCCGTCGCACCGTGAAAGCCGAGAATGAGTCGGTACGGGTGGTCTTTGTCGTAACTCTCGGGCCAGCGCAGAATGTAGCGCCGATTTTCACCACTGCTCGTGAGCGTATTGTAGTTGAACATCGTCGCCGAGGGGCTGTTGCTGAGGGTGGGATCATTGCCGCAACCGTTGGACCTTCCGCTCTCGCCCCCGGTGCCGCCCGCGCCTCCAGCGCCTCCAGTGCCCCCAGCGCTCCCGCCCCCAGTGCTGCCCGTCGCCGTCCCTGCGCTGGCGGTGCTGGAGTCGGTGCCGGTCGTGTTAGATCCCCCCTGGCTCGTCGCATCGGCGACGGCGCCGAAGCCTCCGGCGCCGCCCGGTCCTCCCGCACCCGTCGTGGTAGTGGCAGTCGCTCCTTGGGTGGCTGGGTTGCTCGAACTGCTAGCAGCGCCTGCGGTGGGCCCGCCGCCGACGCTCGTCGTCGCCGACGCTACGGTGGAGCCGCCAGAGAGGGCACCTGTCGCTGAGTTTCCCGGTCCCGCCGTTCCGGCCGTGTTCCCGGAGACCGCTTCCGAAGTGCCAGCCTCGTCACCACTGCCGCTACACCCCAGAGCCAGCGCCGCCAACGAGGCGAGGCTGCAAAGCCTCACCGAGCCATGATGACTGGTTCGCAGCTTCCAAGCACTCACGGCCGTCAGGATGCTGCCGAGCACAGGTGGCGGCAAGCGCGAGCCTT
>JAICQQ010000478.1 GCA_025937785.1 Polyangiaceae bacterium | reverse complement strand
GGGGGCTCGTGGCCGTGGACCACCAAGAGCACGCCGTCCACGATCTCCGTCTTCATGTGCGCGGTTTGTTTCGTCATGGCCTCACCCTCGAGAAGTCGTCACTTACAGGGGTTGATGAAGGTCCCGCAGGGCGAGGCTGGGGGCGGCCGAGTCGCGGCGGGCCGAGTCGCAGGCGGCCGGGTCGCAGGCGGCCGGGTCGCAGGCGGTTGGGTCGCGGGCGGCCGCGCGGCATTGGGCGGGGGCGCGCGTTCGGCTTGCTGACGATCCGGCTCCGGCAGCTTGGCCTTCTTCTTCAGCTCGAGCGCTTGCACCAGCTCTTGCTTCGACGCGATGCTGAAGCTCGCGATGAGAGGTAGATAGCCGTCAGCGCCGCCGATGCAGCGATGCTCGCCCGGAGGCAACTCGATGAACTCGGCCAGATCCGTGTACTCGCGGCCGTCGCAGTGGAGCGAGGTGCATGGCTCCGGAGAGCACTCGAACTTGACGCGACCAGGCGCGGGTGGGGGTTCGGGTGCGGCGGAGCTGGTCGCCGCAGCCACGCTGGCCGAGAGCTGGGGCGCGGGCGCGATCACGGAACTTGCTTCCGCAGGAGGCGCGCTCGGTGGCGGGGTCGCAAGCACCGGCCCTGCGGCGATCTTCGCGGCCTCGCGCTCGCGCATCAAGACGACGGTGACGATGACCGCGGCGATCACGGCGATCACCCCGGTGCCTGCTGCCGCCCAAAGCACCGGCCGCGCGTTGTAGACCGGTCGCTGCGCAGCGGCGACCGCCACGGGCAGCCGCGCGGGGCTCGCACTCACCGGGGCCAGCTCCACGGCCATGGGGGGCGCGACCGGCAGCGCTCGGGGCAGCTCTTGGTTGAACAGCAGCGGCTGCACGCTGGCCGAAGCCACGCCCGGATCGGCGGACGGCGCGGGCGCACGGATCGACGGCGCGAGCGAGGCGGAGGATCCCCCGGCAATGGGGGACCAGGCCGGGGCGAGTGATATCGTCCCGAAGCCCGGAGCTGGCTGCGTCAAATCGAGCAGCTCGCTTGCCATCGACGACACCGAAGCAAAGCGCGCGACAGGGTCGATGGCAAGCGCTCGCTGGAACCAAAAGTCGAACTTCGGGTCCAACCGCGCTCCCAGCTCCCGAGCGCGTTCGCTCAAGAGCGGCAGCGGTTCGGACAGCTCTTTCTGGAACAGCGCCGGCTCGAACGTGAGCAGCGACAGGAACGGGTTGCGGTCCGTGAGGGCGAAGAACGTGAGCAGGCCGACCGCATAGATGTCCATCGACGCGTGCTCTGGCGTGCGCGGATCGAGGGCTTCGGGCGCGACCCAACCCGGTGTCGCACCCCAACCCGGAAAGGGAGCCAGCTCGCGTCGCAGCGCCGACACGGTGGTGTCGCTTACCTGCAAGCCTTTCGATCCCTGCAGGCTGCAGAAGAGATTCGATGGCTTGAGGTTGCGATGCACGATCCCCGCGCGGTGCATGGTATCGAGCAGCGGGCCGAGCTCGCGCAGGATCCTCGCGAATTGCGCGGGCAACAGCGTGCCGACGGTGGCCACGAGCTGGTCCAGTGCGGGCAGCCCGACGCGTTCGGCGACGGAGAACGGCGCGCCGCTGCCGGGGTGGACGCCGAAGGCGAAGGGGTTCACCAGCGCCGGCAGGCTCAACGCTCGCACGCGTTCCGCGTACTCCTGGTAGCCCGCCCACGCTGCCGGGGCCATCAGATACTGCGGCGCGAACAGCTTCAATACGGCGCTACCGCCCGTCCACCGGTCGGCAACCTCGTACACTTCGGCGAGCTCGCCCATGCCTAGAAGGTGCTGCACCTCCCAGCGCTGCTCCACGAGCTCACCGTCTCTGAGCCGTCCAGGGTCTTCGGTCACGACGTTATTGGCCCGCGCTCCCGGAGTCGGGGGTAGGGGTGTCCGAGGCGCCGGCGCTCGCAATCGTACCGAGCGGCGCCAACGACTGGACACTCTTCATCACTACCGGCGCGTAGGTGTCACCGTGGGGAGCGGTGACGAATGCCGCCCCCACGAGCACGGTTTCCGTACCGACGGGAACGACGGCGACCAAGAGTGTTCCGCCGTCAGTGCCGTTGAGCGTCGGCTCGGTCCCGAACTGCGATTTCTTGTCGACCTCCCAGAGTTTGGTTTCGAGGCTTCCGTGCTGCAGCTTGTGCTGCGCCTTCTTGAGCCTGTCCTTGAGGAAGTTGACGCGCACGTTGGTGACGTTCAAGCGCGCGATCAGCCGCTCTACGCTCGCCAGCACCGCCTGCCGTTCTTCCGAAGCCGCCTCCGTGTATGCGAGCCAGGCGGCGCCGTCGGGGGCTGCTGCGACTGACTGCTGT
>JAICQQ010000107.1 GCA_025937785.1 Polyangiaceae bacterium | reverse complement strand
GAGCATGGCCACGAGCATGGCCACGAGCATGGCCACGAGCATGGCCACGAGCATGGCCACGAGCATGGCCACGAGCATGGGCACGGGCGCGGGCACGGGCGCGATCCGAGGGAGACGTGACGCCGCGCTGGAGCACTCAGGCCGGGCCGGTGCTCGAGCTACTGCATGCGATCCGGCTCGCCTGCCCCAGCCTGCCGGTCGGAGCCTACGCTTACTCACAAGGGCTAGAGTACGCGGTCGAAGCCGGCTGGGTGCACGATCGTGCATCGGCCACCGACTGGATCGCGGGGCTATTGACCAGCACGCTGAAGAGCTTCGACCTGCCGCTGTTGAGCCGCCTGTATCGCGCCTGGCCCGAACGCGACGAGAACCGCATCGCGCTGCTCGAGCGCTGGGTACTCGCAGGTCGTGAGTCGCACGAGCTCCGATCCGAAGAGCTCAACCTGGGCGCCGCGCTCTTACGACTCTTGGTGGACCTCGGCGTCGCTAGCCAGAGCGTGCTCGATCGCGCGACTGAGCGTGGCTACCTGTCGGCGTTTGCGCTCGCCGCCACGCGCTACGGCCTCTCGGAGCCCGTCATGCTCGGCAGCTACTGCTTCGCGTGGCTCGAACACCAGACCAGCGCCGTAACGCGCCTGATCCCGCTCGGTCAGACCGACGGTCAGCTGGTGCTTTCGGCCTGCCTCGAGCAAACCTCGGCCGTCCTCGAAGCGAGCCTCGACATCGCGGACGACGACATCGGCGCCCTGGCACCCGGTCAAGCGATCGCCAGCGCCTTGCATGAAACCCAATACACGCGCCTGTTCAGATCGTAAGAAGGAGAAACATCATGTCCAAAGGTCGCCCCACCTTGAGAGTCGGCGTCGGTGGTCCCGTGGGGTCCGGGAAAACGACGCTGGTCGACACGTTGTGCAAGCGCTTGCGCGAGCGCTACCAAATGGCCGTCGTCACCAACGACATCTACACGCAAGAAGACGCGCAGTACCTGACGCGCAGCGGAGCCCTGCAACCGGACCGCATCCTCGGCGTCGAGACGGGGGGTTGCCCGCACACCGCGATTCGCGAAGACGCTTCGATCAACCTGCAAGCGGTCTCCCAACTGATGCAGCTCCACGGGCCGCTCGACCTGGTGATCGTCGAGAGCGGGGGCGACAACCTGAGCGCCACCTTCAGCCCCGAACTATCCGATCTCACCATCTACGTCATCGACGTGGCGGCAGGCGACAAGATCCCACGCAAGGGTGGACCCGGTATCGTCAAGAGCGACCTGCTCGTGATCAACAAGACCGACCTGGCCCCGCACGTCGGCGCGTCTCTCGAAGTGATGGATCGCGACGCCAAGAAGATGCGCAAAGAGCGCCCCTTCGTCTTCACCAACCTGAAGACCGGCGAAGGCGTCACCAGCATCTGCGAGTTCATCGAGAAGCAGGGCATGCTGGCGTAGATTGCGAGCAGCCGTGCTCCTCCACCTTCGAAAGGTGCCGCGCCTACGGTACTGCCGCGACGGCTCCCTCGACGAAGGCCAGCATCTCTTCGTTCAGTACGGCATAACCTCCGCCGAGGCCACAACCTTGGCGATGGATCCCTCGCCTGCGAACGATACACCGTAGACCGTCAGGTCCGAAGCGCTGCTGCCCAGCAACAGGGGCCCGCCCGAATCGCCGAAGCAACCCGCCCGGCGTGCTTTCTTAGCCGAAGCAGGCCGCGGCTGACAAGGTGTCCCGAGTGGCGCTCCGAAGCCGTGACCCAACGCGAAACCGCGCCTGGGTCCGCTCCCGATGGACATCCGAGACCGGCAGTCCCAGACTTATCGCAGTCTCGATGCCAGATTTCGACTTGGTGGTGATTGGTGGCGGTAGTGGAGGCATGGCGGCCGCGCGGCGCGCGGCGGCGCACGGGGCCAAGGTCGCCTTGGTCGAAGCCGGCCGCCTGGGTGGCACCTGCGTCAACGTCGGCTGCGTTCCGAAGAAGGTGATGTTCAACGCCGCGAGCGTCGCTGAGAGCCTCGACGAGGCTCCGGACTATGGTTTCTCGCTTACCCGTTCCGGCTTCGATCTTGCGCGCCTCAAGCGCTCGCGCGACGACGTGGTGTCGAAGCTCAACGCGATTTATCAGCGCAATCTCGAGGTCGACGGCGTCGAGCTCGTGCGCGGCTGGGCCCGGCTGCACGCAGAGGGCGTCGCCGTGGGCGATCGGGTGCTTCACACGCCGCACACGCTGATTGCCACTGGCGGCCGCCCGCGCGTGCCGGGCATTCCGGGCGCGCAGCTCGGCATCACCTCCGACCAGTTCTTCGAGCTCGATGCGCTGCCGGAGCGGGTTGCCATCGTCGGGGGCGGCTACATCGGCGTCGAGCTTGCCGGCATTTTCCGCGCGCTCGGGAGCCAGGTCACCGTCATTCTGCGCGGGCAACAACTCCTCAAAGAGTTCGACACCACGCTGCGAGAAACGCTGCTCGACGAGATGACGAAATCGGGCGTCGAAGTCGTGGCTCACTGCGAGCTCGCGGAGGTGTTACGCCGGCGCACGGGCGACCTCGAGCTCCGCGGGACACGCGGGCAGGTGCACGCCGGCTTCGACTGCTTGCTCTGGGCGGTCGGGCGAGAGCCGAACACCGAATCGCTGGCGCTGTCCGAGCGCGGCATCGAAGCTTCCCCCGAAGGATTCGTCAGCGTCGATGCGTACCAAAACACGAGCGCGCCCGGGGTGTACGCGGTGGGTGACGTGACCGGACAACGCCAATTGACGCCGGTGGCGATCGCCGCCGGACGCAAGCTCGCGGATCGCGTTTTCGGCGGCAACCCCGAGAGCAAGCTGTGCTACGACAACATCCCGAGCGTCGTGTTCAGTCACCCTCCCATCGGCAGCGTCGGGCTCACTGAAGAAGAAGCGCGAGCGACCTTTGGCGAAACCGTAAAGTGCTACACCTCGACCTTCCGGAACCTTTACTACAGCGTTACCAGCAACAAGCCCGTGACCGTCGTGAAGCTCGTCACCGTGGGCGCTACGGAGAAGGTCGTGGGCATTCACGTGATCGGTAAAAGCGCCGACGAGCTGATTCAGGGGTTTTCGGTGGCGCTCGTGATGGGCGCCACCAAGGCCGATCTCGATCGCACGGTGGCGATTCACCCGACGGCCGCCGAGGAGCTGGTCACGCTGCGCTGAACGCGTGAGAGGCGGCTATGCTCGAGGAGCTCTTCGTGCTCCGCGGGGCATTCTCCGACGGATACGGTCGCTACGCGCGGCACACCTGGCTCAGGCTGCCCCCTGGCAGTTACCATGCGCCCGAAACGGAGCAGGGTTGCCTCTTGTACGTGAAGAGCGGAGGCTTTCCGCCCCAACCCGGCGGGTTTCGATAAGTGCGCCCGCGACACACCTCGTGCCGCAACCGTTAACGCAGCACACGCGGCGGCACGGGCAGCGGCGCAGGGCGCAGGGCGTCTCGTCTTGTCCCTCCAGAAACGTTCCTGTGGCAGGGGCCAATCGCTTGCAGTACGGTCGCACGAGAATGACGGGCTCGGCGAGTCAACGCGGCCAGGAACCGGCGCGGGCCAATCAGCAGGCCGACGGGGGGGTGGGCCCGAGCAGCAGCCTGATCATCGCGGCCGTCGCCCACGCCGGCGTCTTCGCCTGGAAACTCAGTGACGGCAGTCAGCTGCCGGCGCTGCGGCTGCCATTCGGCAACCTGATCGCCATCGCGTGTGCCGCCGCGCTGCTCGTCATCTTCCTGATCGCCGCGTTCGGGCGCCGGGGGTCACTGTCTTTCGTCGTGGTCCCCGCCATGATCGTCGCGGGGGTAGCGGCGCATGCGGTTTCGGCGGTGATGCTGCCGGACCAAGCTCAGGGTCCAGTCGTGGTAGGCGTGCTCGGGTTTGGAGCTCTCAGCGTCGCGCTCACGCTTTCGTTCGGTGCGGCAGCCATCGCCAGCAGCGTCGCGCCGTCGTGGAGCGAGGCCCCCCTGACACGCTCGAACGCTTTTCGGGTGGGGGCTGTCGCGCTGACGTTGGTGCTCGCGCTGGCACAACGCGCTGGCTCCCTTGCGCCCATCGCCGCCTTGTGCGGCGGGGTGGGACTGGTAGTGCTAGGCGCGATGCTGAACACCGTGGCGCGCGATCCACGCGGCCACGGCCCCGCCGTCTCCGAGTTGGTGAGCTCGTTCTCGTTGTCGCTCGGCGCTTGCTGGGTGGCCGCCATCGTCGCCGCAGCTACCACGCTGGCGCGCGTCCCCTACGACTGGCACGCGACCCAGGTCGCCATGCGCTACGCATGGCTTAGCGCGATGCCCTTGGTGTTGGCCGCGCTCGTAGGTATCCTGCCGCGAGTCGATGCCACGGGGTTGGGCGTGAAGCGGGGCCTATCGACGGTGTTCGCGACCACGATCGGAGCGCTCACGTGCGCCGGGCTGAGCCAAGTGGTCTTGATCCAGGCGGCGCCCAAAATGTTGCATCCTGCGGCTGCATTCGCGAGCGCCTCGGCTGCCAAGCGCCCACCCCCTCAGCGGACTAGTCCGAAGGCTCCTGAGCGCGCGATCGCTGCCGCGGAGCCGCAGGCGACCACGAGCGCCGAGCCGCAGGCGACCACGAGCGCCGAGCCGCAGGCGACCACGAGCGCCGAGCCGCAGGCGACCACGAGCGCCGAGCCGCAGGCCACCGTAAGTCCGGCCCCGCCGCCGGCAGCTTCCGCCTCGGGTTCCCCCGTAGTCGCGCTCGCTCCCGGAGACCCCGAAGGCGCGCTGTCGCTGGAATCGGAGCACGCCCTAGTGACGCTCCAAGTCAGGGTGGACGGACCAATGCTGCTCCGCGACGCGCGCGCGGGCTCGGCCAAGACCATGAAACGCTTGGTCGAGTGTTACGAGAACCACGGCCCGCGCGGCGAACCCACGGATCTCAAGCTCGGCTTGTCGATCGACACGGTAGGAAGCGTGAAGCAGGTCGACGTGCTCGATCGCGAGGATGCCCGCGACAAGTACACCACCTGCATCCAGATGGCCTTCTACCGCAGCGGCTTCTCCGGCGGACCGCGCGCGAGCGCGGTGGAGATCGACGTGTCTTTTGCTCCGAAGGGTTGATCAGCGGAGCTGAAAGCTTTTCTGCACCGTGACGGGGTCGCCCTGGAACGGCGTGATCCGAGCTCCGCGAAACGCGTTGAGCACGCAACCCTTGCGCACGTCGTCGCCCGTGAGACTCGCGAGCGAGACGCTGGCGACGCTGCCTGCGGGGGCGAAGGTGACCACGATGGTGCCGTTCGCCCGCTCGGCCGCGCAGAACTGCGCCCGTGCGGCTGAACTGTGCAACGCTCGACGTGCCGCCGCAGCATCGAAGCGAACAGGCTGGGGCTTGGCCGGTGTGGGTACAGCCGCGGCGTGGGATGCGCCTGCCTGGGGTGCGGCGAGCGCTCGCGCCAACGTGGTCGAGCGCCCACGCCTGCCCGCTGCTTCATCGTGGTTGTCTTTGTCGCGCGCTTCGACCGGCGTATCATCGGCCTTGTCGCGTGCGGGAACGATCGCGCCGCTCTTCGTGAGTACGGGCAACTCGTCGACGGACACGGTGCTCGGCGCGTCTTTCTCCGACGCGTCGTCGCTGGCGGCAGCTGCGCTCGGCTCGGTCTCGCTCGCGGTGGGTCGCGCGGCGGCGGCAGCGTCCGCCGCGGCGTCGGGCGAAAGCACAGCGCGGGGTTTTGGATCGAACCAGCCCGCTACGCCCTCACGCATCGACGACCCCACACCCGTGAACGTCGTGAGCAAGAAGGCCGCCGCAACGCCACCGAACAACCAACCCGCCCGTTCCCCGACGCCGGCAGAGCGCGGCGCTCGAAGCGGCGTGACGGTGTGCGCGTGCGGGGCGTACGAGTCTGCCGGCGGGGGTGCGCCCAGCGAGTCGAGCACTGCGTCGGCAGGCGTGAACGAACTCTCACCCGGCGGGTAGTGCGCCTGCGCCTCCGGGTGGCGACCGGTGCGGCGCGTGAGCGGGATGACTCGAGCGTCCGACGATGACACGCCTTCGAACGCTTGCGCTGCTTCGAACGCTTGCGCGGCCTGCGCTGCCTCGAACGCGCGAGCCACACCGGCGGCGGGCGCTGCTCCGTGGGGGGCCGCCTGACGGTACAGCTGTTCAGCGGCGTAACTGGGCAGAGGGCCGCTCGAAGACTCGTCCGCGTACGCGGGGTGAACCTGCGCTGCGGCTGCAAGACTCGGTACCCGCGGCGGCGGTGGAATGTACGGCGAACGCAACGCCAAACGAGCTGCGGGGGCCAGAGGATGAATCTGTCCCCCGAGCTCGGCCATGCTGCTCGGGCGTAAGGTTTCGTTCCGCGGGGTGTGCGGCTGAGGTTCGGTTTCGGGCAGACTGGCCAGGGCGGACCGCAACGGGCCCGCCACGAGTTGGGCCTGGCCTGGGCCCGGCGGCACCGAAGAACGCCGCGTCCCCTGCAAGACGCCGCTCGACTGACGGCGGCGCGGCGCCGGCGAAGCGGGCACCGACGCCCGGACCGTGGCCTGCCGTTGCTTCACGGTCGCTGTCACCAGCGTCGCAATCTGAGGCACCTCGAACAACGGGGCCCAGGTTTTGGTGGCGGGGCGCCACACGCTGGGTTCACACGACGCGAGCCTGCCATCCCAGATCCCTGCGAGCTCGTCGCGCCCGACCCTTAGCAGTAGCAGCCAGCGGCGGTCAGGCTCACTCGGAGCCGGAGCGCGTACTTGCGCTTGCAGGTGACCTTGCGCTTGCAGGTGACCTTGCGCTTGCAGGTGACCTTGCGCTTGCAGGTGACCTTGCGCTTGCAGGTGACCTTGCGCTTGCGGGTGACCTTGCGCTTGCCCGGCCCGCGGCGCGCGATCGAGCGAACTCGCAATCTGTCCCATTTTGAGCGTGTGCCGCCGGCGTCGCTCCGCCTGCTCGCGCTCGGAATCGATGAGCTGCGATTCGCGCCGGACCAACGTGGTGGCCCCGAGGGCTCGCGCCTCGGAGCCAGAGAGAGGCAGCGCAGCGTCGAAAGACCCTGCGTTTGCAAGTTCGCTCGAACGCTCGGGTTCGAGCGCAGCCCACGGCGTGCTGCGCTGGCTCTTGATGCGCTTGATCTTGTGGGCCTTGCGATTGGGCAACGGCGGCGGACGCTTGCTGCGATGAGCACTGCGCTGCTCGCTGCGCACCACCGTGTCCTCGACCCCGTCTTCGGACGGACTCGCTGCAGCGTCCGCGAACGCGTCCACGGCGCTCGTGTGCGGTGCTCCGCCGCCCGATGCTGCGCTGATCGGCACGCGCTCTCCGCGCGGCGTCGAGTTGTCACGTTCACGCATTCGCATGCTGGGGTGCCAATCGCTCGGTGGATGCCCCTACGCTCGGTGAATGCCGAGGAGGTGCCGGGGCCCGGGCAGGTGTGTAGCATAATGTGGTCCGGTGCCGCTTGTCTCTGCCAAATCACTCATCTGAGGCGATCGGCTGCAAGGTCGGCCGTGCACGGTCCGAGGGAAAGTTCCGCAGCCAATGCAATGCATCCCGCCCCACTGCAGCGTTGTTCGGGTTTGTTAGAAGGTTTGCCTAAGGAATTTCGACGTCCACCCAGATTGGATCGTGGTCGGACACCCCCACGCCACGTCGAAGCAGCGGCACTATCCCTGCGCCGCGCATGCGCAGGCCTTTTCCAGCAAACCAATCCAACTTCAGCCCCACCACGCCCCCGTACGGCTCGAGCTTGCGGCGCAGCACCTCGACGAAGGGTTGGGGTAAAAAATCGCGCACGCGTCCTTCACTCCCCGCGTCGCCGACCCGGTAAAACAGGGTGCCCACGCCCAGTTGGTTGTAGGTCGTGAATCGTAGCCGGCGTCTAGGAGCACCTGGAACACCTGGCGCTCGTACAAGGCGTCAGGCGTCAGGTAGTGCTGAATCGCGTGGGGAAATCCGCCTCGCCACAGCTTGCGCCCCAGGTTGCCCAGTAGCCCGAACGAGGACTGAGCGTCGTACGTCGTGGTGTTGAAGTCGCCGCCGATCAAGGAACAGCCAGCGACGCCACGCCGCTCGAGGCGCTGCACTACGTCGGCCAGTTGCAGCGCCGGCCCGCGCTCGACGCTGCGGAGTCGAGGTGTACCGCGGCGATCGCAAGCCGCTTGGTACCTATCGCGACCTCGGCCCACAGCGCCTTCTTGTGACCCAGGCGCTTCTCACTGCTCTCGAACTTGTCCTTCATGATCGCGACCGTGAAGTTCTCGGCGCGCGTGAGCGGCAGCCGCGACAAGATCGCGTTGCCGGAGAGCGCCAGTGTGTCCGGCCCGACCTGGCTGGCCTCTCGCCGATTGCCCGCGGACAGGCACAGGTACGAGTTGCCGTACACGTAGTCGAACCCGAGGCGACCGGCGAGTTCGCGCGCGACGTTTCTGTTGCCCGATCGAGCCATACCCAAGTCGCTCTCGAGCAACATCAGCACGTCGGCCCGCGCGAGTTCTGCTTCGGTCGCTAGCGCCTCGGCGATTCCGTCGAAGTGTATACCGCGCTGGATGTTCCACGCGACCACCCGCACGCTCTCACGAGCCGCCACGTCCCACCGCTCGCTGCGGCTGTACTCCATACCAAAGCCGAGGCGATCGAGCGTCGGCGCCAGCCGCCGGTACAGCTCCGAGCGCAGCAGTTGCTTGCGCGTCTTGAACCGAGCAAGCTCGGCCAATTCGGCGTCGAGTGCATGCTCGAGCGTGTGCTGCCCGTCAAGGTCGACGACGCCGGCGCTGGACGGCGGAACGTGCTGACGGACCCTCGCCATGCCGCGTGAAATAGCGCAATGCGCTCGATTGACAAAAGTGGCCCGACGCCCGGGCGCACTCGAACCGCCCCGATGTTCGCGCTGGTGCGGGCGTAACCTCGGCGCTCGCGCTAAAGAGCTCGGCCGTGGACCCAGAGTACGTCCTGAAGTGGGTGATCGGCGCCGCCTCGCTGTTCGAATTCTGTAAGCGATGGCTCGGCTTTCGAGAGCGCGGGCTGGGCTGGCGCTGGTTCGCGCTAGGACTCTTGTTGTTGCTCGCTGCAGATTACTGGCTCCGGATCCCCGGCGCCGCCTACGCGCTGGCGCTCGCCTGGTGTGCGCTCGTGGCGGTGCCGAGCTACGCCCTCGTGCGGCGACAAAGGGCGCTGCACGCTGGCCAGCTTGCCCAGGCGCGACGCTGGGCACGCTGCTTCGCCTGGCTGCACCCTCTCGAAGAACCTCGCTTCACCGCCCGCTGGATCGAGGCACGAGCGCTATGGGAGGCAGGCCGCGTGAACGACGCCGAGCAACTGCTCCACGCACTCGAGAAGCACCCCACGTTCGGCGAGCTCGCGCGGCTCGAAGGATTGCGGTGCGAGGCACGCTGGTCAGCCTTGCTCGAACGCCTCGAGGGACGGAGCGTCGAGCATCCGGGCACGCTCGGCATCGCGCTCCAAGCGTACGGCGAAACGGGCCAGCTGTCGCAAATGCTGGCAACCTACGAGACGCTCGAACGTGAGCTGACCTCGCCAGCGCGTCCCCAGCTCGAAGTGGCCGCTTACCTCGGCAGCGCCAGCGCGTTCGAGCTCGCGCTCGCTAAGCTGCGCCCGCTGCCGCCGGAAGTCAGCGCCTACTTTCGCGGTGTGCTGCTGCAGGCCGCCGGCGACCGCTTGGCGGCGCGGACACCACTCCAAGAAGCCGAGGCACACCCGGGCTACCAGCGTCGGGCCCTCGCCCGGCTGCGGCGACCGTTGGACCCGATCGAGAGCCTACCGGCGCCGGTGCGTGCGCACGCCCGCACCAGCGAACAGGCCTTGCATTTCGCGCTCGCGAGGCTCTCCGCGCCGCACCGGAAGCCTTGGGCCACGTGGAGCCTCGGCGCACTGATCGTGCTGATGTTCCTGCTCAGCGTGCCCGGGGGCTCACTCGACGCCACCAACTTGGTCGAGATGGGCGCGTTGCTCTTGCCGCAAGATCTGGCGCCGGGGGCCTGGCGTGTCCTGACCGCTGGCTTCCTCCACCGGGGCTTCACGCACTTCGCGGTCAACCTGATGCTGCTGCTGTTGTTCGGGAGCATCCTGGAGCGACTCTGGGGTTGGACCGCCGTGCTCGCATGTTTCTCGTGCGCCAACGTCGGAAGCTATTGGATCGCGACCTGGATGGTCACCGCAACGCCGGATCGGCCAGAGGTGTTGTTGGGCGCGTCGGCCGGCGCGTATGGCCTGCTCGGTGCGCTCGTCGTCTTCGACGCGGTGAGCTATGCTTTCGATCGGTCGCCGATCTTGTTGCGCCGCATGTCGCTGCTCGCGCTCATGATGCTGGCACAGATGCTGTTCGATTCCTTCGTTCCCATCGTGCGCACGTCGCTGCACTGGACCGGTGCCGCCCTGGGCGCGCTGGTCGCCTGCCCCCTAGCCCTACGTTTCTGGAAGCGCCGCGGGCGTGAGGCACCCGCACGCGAAAGCGTCGGCTAGACAGTCGCGTGGGTTAGAACTTGTCTTTCGCGGCGCGGGTAGCGGCGAGTACACTCACGGCGTCGGCCGTTTCGGAGAGCCGCAGGCTGGCGCGGAGCTCGGCGCTGTCAGTGCGCATGAACGGGTTCGTGGCGCGCTCGTCAGCGAGCGTGCTCGGCACCGAAGGTTCGCCACGTCCCGTGCGCTCGAGCACCCGCTCCAGCTTCCGCGCGACGGCCTGGTTGGTGGGCTCGAGGGCTGCGGCGAAGCGCAAGTTGTTCACCGTGTACTCGTGACCGCAATAGATCTTCGTCTCGTCCGGGAGTCGAGCGAGCTTTTGATTCAGCGACTCGAACATGTCTCGGGGGGTACCCTCGAACAAGCGGCCGCAGCCAGCGGCAAACAGCGTATCGCCGGTGAACGCCGCACCTTCGACGATGTACGCGATGGCGCCGGTGGTGTGCCCGGGTATGTGCAGCACCGAAAACTCGAGCCCGACCACCTCGAAACGCTCGCCATGTTCGAGGAAGCGCGTTTGTTCTGGGATGCGTCCCCGGTCGGACGTGTGCCCGAACACGTCTAGACCTCGCCGGCTCAGCTTGAGCTGGCTGTTGCCCCCCACGTGGTCATGGTGATGATGCGTGTTCAGAATCGCTGTCAGGGTGAGCCCGCAGCGCTCGAGTGCGCGCTCGACGGGCGCCGCTTCGCTCGGATCGATGACCACGCACTCGGGTCGGTTGTCCGTGCTCACCAGGTAAGCGAAGTTGTCCCTGAGACACGGCACGATCTCGACTCGCATGGGCATAGGGTACACCACGGCGCTGGGGTCGCGCGAGGCGTGTTTACTGCATCCCGGAGTGCTATAAGGCGACGTCGTGCCGCAGCTCGTCAAGTCCCGGTTCTCTCTGGCCCCTTCGCCCGAAGCCGGCTCTGAGGCGAGCGAGTGCCAAGCGACCCTCGTCGAGTTCGACTTCGGCGGCGGCGGCAGCACCAAGTCAGCTCGCGAAATCGGCTTCCACGACTACCAGGGCGCCCGCGATCGCGGCTGCTTCGTCTGGCTCGACCTGGATGCGCAGAACCCGCGCGAGGCGAGGAGCATGCTGCAAAGCCTCGGTATCGCCGATACCGCCATCGACGAAGCTCTCACCGGAGAGCCTTCCACGCAACATGCACGCTATGACGACTACCTGCACCTCGTCGTCTCGGGCTGTCGCGAACAGGACGATAACTTCGTGCTCGAGCGTGTCGACGTGTTCGTTGCCGAACACTTCATGATTACGCTGCACCGGGGGTCGGTGGTGTTCTTGCAAGCCATACGCCGCGATTACAAATCCGACTTCCTGCGCTTCGCGAAGAGCCCGAGCTTCCTGGTGTACGAGCTGTGGGACCACCTGGTCGACAACTACCTTTCCGTCCAGAAGTCGATGGAGGAGCGCGTCGAGCAGGTTCAGAACGAGCTACGCGCCGATGAGGTAGACGACAACGTCTTCGCGCGCATGTCGGAGCTCGGGGCGGATCTCCTGCACTTCCGCAAGATCTTGTTGCCTGCCCGCGCTGTCCTCACCGACCTTTCGACGCGGCGCTCGCTGTTCATCAGCGAGGCAACTCAGAGCTTCCTCGCGAACATGGCGGGGCGCGTCGAGCACGTACTTCAAGATCTGTTGGTCGATCGCGAGATACTCTCCGAGTCGCTCAACCTGTACATGTCCCTGGTCAGCCATCGCACCAACCTCGTCATGAAACGCCTCACCGTGGTGAGCGTAGTGTTCCTGCCGCTGACGTTTTTGGTCGGCGTTTACGGCATGAACTTCGACACCATGCCAGAGCTGCGCTGGCACTACGGTTATGCGCTGTTTTGGGGTGCGGCGGTCACGCTCGTGGTCAGCCTCGTATTCTTGATGCGCAAAGCCAAGCTGCTCTGAGACGACGCGCGCAGGCCTGCGGCTAGCTCGCTCTCGGGCCGGGAACGGCTGGCTTCTCACGTGGTCCTACGGGAGCTGGGTCCGGAGGTTCAGCGCGCTGCCCCCACTGGCGCGCGAAGCGTAGGTGGCCCGCTGTGTGCGGCGGAGCGTGTGCGAGACGAGCGCCATGCGGCACGTCTACATTTGCTGGAGAATCCGCGCCCCCACGCCAAGACGGGCTCGTGCTTCCATGCTGGCCTCATGTAGGTAGGGGCGATCACTCACAGCCCGCTCGCCTCGAACTTGGCCCGTGCTGGAAAAGTTCGGACGGCCGAGTTCGCTGAACCTTGGTAAAAACTGCGAAAAAGACCTATTCTGTTCGAATCTTCCGGCCGTGTGCCAAGGCAGAGAAAAATGAAAACCGGCAGCGAATCCGTCAGCGAGCGATCGCTCGTACCAGGGCAGCACGCCCCTGGTGACTGGATTGGCAAGAAGTATCGCCTCAAAGAGCTGCGCGGAGCGGGCGGAATGGGGACGGTCTGGGTGGCCCACAACGCGGTGCTCGATATCGACGTCGCACTCAAGTTGATGCGGTTCGAGCAATTCCGCGCAGACCCCAAACGCATCTTCCGCAGACTGCTGCAAGAGGCACGTGCGGCCGCGCGCCTCGAGCATCCCGCGATCGTCAGGGTCTTCGACTTCGGGCTTACCGACGCGGGCTCCCCGTACATCGTGATGGAGCTTTTGCGGGGCGAGTCGTTGGCCGAACTGTTGACTCGCCAACCAGCAATGGAGGCGACGCAGGCCGTGCAGCTCTTGCTGCCGATCGCGGACGCGCTGGCGACGGCGCACGGACGCGGCATCATTCACCGCGACATCAAGCCGGAAAATCTATTCCTGGCGACGGACGAGTACGGCCGCCTCCAACCCAAGATCGTCGACTTCGGCGTCGCGCGGTTCCTCGAGGGCGGTCGCACCATGACGCGCTCCGGCGCGCTCATGGGCACGCCCGACTACATGGCCCCCGAGCAAGCGCGCGGTGAGGCGGACATCGATACGCGCGTCGACATCTGGGCTTTGTGCGTGGTTCTGTACGAGCTGATCGCCGGTTTTCGCCCGTTCGGTGGCGCCGACGCCAACTACCTCGCAGTGCTGCGGGCGATCGTGCACGACGAACCCAACCCGCAGATTCGGGAGATCGCAGGCGACGCGCTCTGGCTGATCCTCGAGCGCGGACTACGCAAGAAGACCCACGAACGCTGGGACACCATGCGGGTCCTGGGCGAGGCACTCGCGCTGTGGGCGTACGAGCGCGGCGTGCGCGAAGATATCCTGGGAGCTTCGATCAAGGCCACCTGGCTGCAATCGGGCCTGGGCGGAGTGAAGATCGAGACGGCCTCGATGTCTCCTCCGCCCGGTGCTGCAGCGGCAGCCGCCGCGGACTTCAAACCGGGAGAAAGCGGCAGCCTGCCGGTGTTGGCCGCTAACCCAATGATGACGCCCGACGTAGTGGCGCGGCCCTTCGTCAACGTGTCGCTCTCCGGCGTGCGCGCGTTCCGTGCACAGAACTCCGTCGACTTGCCGTCGCCATCCAGCGGCGCCGCACCCATGCTCGGCGGCGCAAGCATCAGCGATGCCATCGAAGAAATCCTGATGCTGCCCCCGCTCGCGCCGCCCGAGAGCGCGCTGCAGCGCGACCCGTCCGTACCGATCGTGGTCGATTTCGCGGAAAGCGAAGCCCCCACGGAATCGCTGTACGCGAGCCGCAGCGCCGCTCTCACGCCCGATCCAAACTCGAGTCCGTTGGTCGCGCAGACCCGCGAGCTTCGGCGGCTGGTGCTCGCCAGCATCGGCGTGACTGCCTTGCTCGCGCTGGCGGTGGTCGTGCTGCTTTGGGATCAACGCCGTATTCAGAGCAGCGGAACGCCCACGGTCACGTCAATGGTCGCGCCGCCCGCAGCGCGCCCCGACAGCGAGCCCGAGAGTCCCTCGGCTCAGGTAACGAGCGACACCGATGTGGTCCCAGCCGCGGCGAGCGCGTCTGCACCCGCCGCTCCCGCCCCGGAGCCCAGCGCCAGCACCGGCGCGCCTCCCAGCGCCCGGACGGCGGCAGCGACAGCGGCCCCAGCGCGGTCGAGACCACGCACGACTGCGCGAAAGAAAAAGACCAAGTATGAGCTGGGCTTCTAGACCCCTGGCGCTCGTGTCGATGTTCTGGGCGCTCGGGGTGTTGACTCCACCCCAGATCTGCGCCCAAGAGGCGCCGGAAGCTCTCGAAGAGAGCGAGGGGCGCCAGCGGGCGCGCGCGCTCGCCCTAGAAGGCATCGAACATTTCGAACAGGAGCGCTGGTCCGAAGCCCACGAGCGGCTCAGTCAGGCGTTCGAGCTGTTCCCGGCGCCGACCGTGGCGCTGCTCGACGCCAAAGCGCTCGAAAAGCTGGGACGCCTGCTCGAAGCTCACGCGACGTTCCAGCGTGCGGCGCGGCTCTCGGTCGACGGCGACTCACCAAAACCATTCCGGCGTGCGGTCAGCGAAGCCGAACGCGAGAGCGAGCGGATAGCACGACTGATCCCCAGCCTGACGATCGAGGTGCGGGGTGCGTCGCCGTCGCACCGGCTCACCGTGAACGGCGTGTCTTTGCCGGCTGAAGCTTGGGGGCGCCCGCGCGCGTTCGATCCCGGTAGCTACACGGTGGTGGCCAAGCGCGGCACGAGCATCGAGCGCAGCGAGCAGCTGACGCTGGCAGCGGGGGACCAGGTCTCTCTGATCCTGACGCTGCCCTCCGAGGCGCAGCCGGCGGGCGCACCTCCGCCAGCTGCCGTCGTGTCCGAGCAGGGCTCATCGGCCCTCACGTGGACCGCGCTCGGCGTCGGCGCCGCAGGGATTGCCACCGGCATCATCGCGGGCCTGGTGATGCAGAACGCCCAGAACAGCCTCGACGACGCCTGCACGCCCAGCTGTCCCACAAGCTCGAGAGAAACGTTGCATCGCTTTCGGACGGCGCGCACGGTCAGCGCCGTGGGTTACTCCGCGGGCGCCGTAGGGCTCGGCATCGGGCTGTGGCTGCTCCTCGACGACGCCGGCGCGGACGACGCGCCCGTGGCTGGGGGTGTTTCGTATCGAAAGGGCAGCGCTGAACTGCAACTTTCGGGGGCGTTTTGAAGCACGCCGGGCGCCTCGTGGGAGCGAGTCTCTGCGCCCTGACCGCGGTAGCGTGCCCGTTCGGCGTCGACGACGACTATGCGCTGAGTGGTTCGGCGACACCCACGAGCACGAGTTCGAACACGAGCGGCGGGGGCTCGGGTGGGTCCGGCAGCGGGAGCGGCGGCAGCGGCGCAAGCACCACCACGACCACCTCCCCGAGCACGAACACGGGCGGCCAGGGCAGCGGTGGCGCGGGCGGCGCGAGCACCACCGCGAACTCGAGTTCGACGACGAGTCCCAGCAGCGGCGGCGGCGACTCCGGCTCCGGCGGCGAAGGCGGCAACGGACCTCCCCCGGGCCCCGCCTGCGACGACGACACGCTGAACGGTACCGAAACGGACGTCGATTGTGGCGGGCAAGCGTGCCTGAGCTGCGAGCCAGGAAAGGACTGCCGTTTCGGCGCGGACTGCGACAGTCGCGTCTGCAACAACCAAGGCGTGTGCGAGCTGCCTACCTGCGCCGACGGCGTCAGAAACGGAGACGAATCTGACGTGGACTGCGCCGGCGACTGCGCGTTGTGTCTAACAGGGCAAGACTGCACGCTGCCCGGCGACTGCGAAACCGGCGTTTGTCAGAGCGGGCTGTGCCGGGTCGCCTCGTGCACCAACAACAATCGAAACGGCAACGAGTCGGATGTCGACTGCGGCGGCAACGCCTGCGGGCGTTGCGCGGCGCTGGCACGCTGCAATTCGAAGAACGACTGTTCGAGCTCCGTGTGCACGGCGGGGATCTGTGCTGCGGCCACTTGTTCCGACGCCAGCAAGAACGCTCGAGAGACCGGCGTCGATTGCGGCGGCGACTGCGAGCCCTGCTCCGATGGCGACCCCTGCACGTACGGCGGGGACTGTGTGAGCGGCCACTGCGACGGCGGTGTCTGCCGCGAACCGGGCTGCGACGATGGGATTCAGAACGGAGCAGAGACCGGCGTCGATTGCGGCGGCGACTGCGGCGGCTGCGACAACGGATTTAGCTGCACCGTCTCCGGCGACTGCTTGTCGGAGGTTTGCGCGGAGGACCTGTGCACCGTGACTTCTTGCGCCAACGATGATCTGGACGACGGGGAGACCGACGTGGACTGCGGGGGCGTGTGCCCCGCGTGCGACGACGACCTAAACTGCGAACTCGACGCCGACTGCCAGAGCGGCCATTGCGCCGCGGGGCTCTGCGCGCCCCCGAACTGCGAGGACTATCGCAAGAACGGCGACGAGAGCGACGTCGACTGCGGTGGTTCGTGCCCACGCTGTCCCACTGCGGTGGCGTGCACGACGCACGCGGATTGCGCCAGCAGCGTCTGCGGCGGACCTGCCCCATTGCCGAACGCCTGCCTCGCCCCCACCTGCCGCGACCGGGTCGTGAACGGTGACGAGACCGATGTCGACTGCGGCGGCTCCGAATGCGGACCGTGCGGGCTGTGGCAAACCTGCCGTGACGCGAGCGATTGTCAGGGCTCGATCTGCGCCGGCTCACGCTGCGACGCTCCCTGAGACCCCGGCCGCACGCGGCGACGGCAAGGACGGCGGATTCCGAGCACCCGCCGGCCGCCCTCGGCCGCGCATCTCGTTACAGAATCCGCATAGTTTTCTGCGCGCTCTGCGTATAATCTTCTCAGGATCGAGACTTTCCTGCTCGTCTCGGCCGCGCGCTTCGCAAAGATTTGAGACCGCGCTTCAGCCGGCTTACTCTGCGCTTTCGTTGGAAGATCCGAAATGCCTTTTCGACCATCACTAGCCAACGGCGTTGGCTTCGCGTTGCTCGTCTCCACGTCGGTGTTCATGTCCTGTTCCGCGGAGGACACGAACCTGTTCGAGGAAACCGCAGCTGACATCGACGCCGCGAGCGGGGGCACGACCAGCGCCGCGTCGACCACCGGCAACACCGTTGCGGCCGCGAGCGGCGGCACCGCGAGTGTGACGTCGACCAGCGGCGGCAGCGCGGGCATGACGAGCGCGACCATGGCTGGCGTCACCAACACCGCCGCCGGCGGCACGGGGGGCGGCGGCGGCAGCGCTGGTACCGGCGGTGAGACCGGCTCGGGCGGTACGACCACGATCAGCTGCGAGGCTACCGAGCTCCTGTGTGACGGTGAATGCGTCGACGTCGAAGAGAACGACGAACGCTGCGGCGACTGTGCGGTCTCGTGTCCCGAAGACTCGAGTTGTCAGGCGCGCAGCTGCGTGTGCGACGAACCTCTCGAAGATTGCGCCGGCGTGTGCGTCGATACCAACACGAGCACCGATCACTGCGGCGATTGCGACACGACTTGCATCGGCGGTGAATGCGACGACGGCGAATGCCTGTGTCCGGAAGAAACGGAAAACTGCGAGGGTGTTTGTACCGATCTCTCGAGCTCCGTCGACAATTGCGGAGCCTGCGGTGAGAGCTGCGGCGACAACGCGCTCTGCAACGAAGCCACCTGCGAATGCCTCGAGGACTTCGACGAATGCGAGCATGCCTGCGTCGACCTTCAGACCGACTACGAAAACTGCGGTGAGTGCGGCGAATCTTGCGTAAACAACCAGATTTGCGCCGAAGCGCTCTGCACCTGCCCCCCCGACTTCGTCGTCTGCGAAGCCCAGGAAGACGTCTGCATCGATCTCCAGGCCGACGCCGAAAACTGCGGCGAATGCGGGTACGAGTGTGCTCCCGGGGAGGTCTGCCTCGAGGGCGAGTGTGGCTGCCCGCCAGGCACCTCGTTGTGCGACGAGCAGTGCGTCGACCTGAAGTCGAACGATGACCACTGCAGCGAGTGCTTCCAGGCCTGCACCGGAATCGATCACTGCTGGGGGGGCGAGTGCTTGAGCGGCCCTTGCGACGGTATCTGCGACGACCCCGAGTTCGTGAGCCTCTCGGGGGATGGCTACCGGGTGGATCCGTTGGGCAGCGCGGCGCGTTGTTTCTACGTCGAGGACTACCACCCCACCGAAACCACCGAGCGCATCGTGTGCTGGAACTTCGCTTCCGACCGCACGCTCCGAGTGAACGGCGAGAACGTTCCCTGCCGCACCAACGAAGGGCACGCCCTGTCCGAGCAGCGCGGGGGTGGCTACTGCGTCCAGGTGGGTCAAGGGGGCGGGAACGACGCCGGGTTCCTGTTCCCGATCCGGTGAGCCCGTTACTCCGAACCAGCGTCGCCGTCAGGGTCGGCGCCCAGGGCGGCGCTGGTTTCGAGCGCCGACGGGACCACCTTCAATTTCTTGAAATTCTTGATCTGAACGCGACCCGCTGGGGCGCCGCGCGGCTTCATGACGTCCGCCACGCGACACACGTGCACTTCGACGCGCTTGGCAGCCCGCGCCTTGCTGTACCAGGCCGCGAGCTGAGCGGCCCGTTCGAGCACCTCGCGCGGCACCGTACCGCCGGTCGGATTGCGCACGACGACGTGACTGCCCGGAGTGCCCCCCGCGACGTGGAGCCAAGTGTCGCGAGGTGCGGCGACGCGGAACGTGAGCGTGTCGTTGTCAGCTGCGGCGCGGCCCACCCACACCTCCCAGCCGTCGATCACCAGCGTCCGGTACGGCCGACCTTTGCTGCTCATGACACCTCGAAGGCGGCTCGCTCGCGCACGCCGCGCACCCTACCACACCAGAGGCCTGGCCACTGACGACCCTCGTCCCTACACTCTTGCCAATCCCATGCGCACGCCTGACGCCATCCTTGACCTAGAACCCCTTGGGTTTCCATGGCATACACAAGATCCCTTCCTGTTTTGCGTTCACCACGACGACGCCTACCCTGCCGGCAACGCCGAGCTCGGACCGAACGCGAGCCTGGACGGCAGAAAGCTGGGGATGGACTTCGAGGGCAAGGACGGCTGGCGCATGTATCACGGCAGCGTGGTACCGGGGTTCCCGCAGCACCCGCATCGCGGCTTCGAGACCGTCACCCTGGTGCGGCGAGGGCTCATCGATCATTCCGACTCGCTGGGCGCGACCGCACGCTTCGGGCGCGGAGACGCGCAATGGCTCACCGCCGGTGAAGGCATCGTGCACTCCGAGATGTTTCCGCTCTTGAGCGCGACGGAGCCGAACCCGCTCGAACTCTTCCAGATTTGGTTGAATCTTCCCAGCGCCACCAAGATGGTGCCTGCACATTTCTCGATGCTCTGGGAACGCTCCATCCCGAAGATCCTCGCTCGCGACGCGGCGGGGAACAGCACCGAGATCGCCGTGGTCGCCGGCAGGCTCGGGGAACGAACCGCGCCGCCCCCTCCCCCGCACTCCTGGGCAAGTCGGCCAGATTCGGACGTTGCGATCTGGACGATCTCGATGCAGCCGGGAGCCCGCTGGTCGCTGCCCCCCACACATCCGAGCAGCCACCGCACCTTGTATTTCTACGAAGGAGAACGCGTGCAACTCAACGGCGCGACGGTCGACGTTGGTCAAGGCATCGCACTCGACGCGAGCCAAGAGGTGGAGCTCTGCAACGGCGCGGCAGATGCCGAGTTCTTGCTGCTCGGGGGACGGCCGATTGGTGAACCGGTGGCGCACTACGGACCCTTCGTGATGAACACGCGGCAAGAGCTGGAACAAGCTATCGCGGACTACCGTCGCACGGGATACGGCGGCTGGCCCTGGCCCAGCGACGGCCCCGTGCACGCGAAGGAAGCGAGCCGTTTCGCCAAACACGCGGACGGGCGCGTCGAGTACGCAGGCGATGGCGCCAGAGAGCCCGACGCGAGCTAAAGGCGCGCGCTCGGAGTGTCGCCGTCCGGTCGCCCCGTGCGCTGGAGCCGCGCGCACAGCCAGGCCAACAGCCCGAGCGCCGCGACGCTGCTGGCCGAGCTGCCGCCGCGCGGGGCTCCGACCGCGCACGCGCCGCAGCCTCCGGCCGTGGCCCGTTCGGGCGGCGTCACTCGCCCTGGCCCAGGCGCTTCGGGTTGCGCTTCGGTTTGGGCGACGGCCGGCGGGGTATCCGCAGACCCGCGACGCACGAGCATCGCTCGCGCCACGTCTGCCGGCAGCTGTTCCCGCGACCACTTCGTTTCGGCTTCGGCTCCTTCCAGGATCCAGAAGCGCAGCGCTGCGACTTCGAGGGCGCTCAGTGGTTCTGCACCCTTGGGCGGCATGCGCTCGTCGTCCGATTCGGGCAACGTGACGCGCCGCAGCAGCTCACTGCCGTTCGGATCACCAGGCACCAGCACCCCGCCCTTCAAGAGATCTTCGAAACTCGCCACGCTGAGGTCACCCATGAGCGGCTCCCCCACGTGACAATCCCCGCAGTCCTCACGCAGGAGCGGCAGGATCAGGTCCGGGAAGAGCGCCACTTCTGGGGGAAGCTGCGCGAGCACCTCGGGCGGCGCCGGGACGCGCGCGCTCGGTTCGCTCGCGGCTCGAGGTGCCGCGGGCGGTGCTTCCGGAGCGTCAGCCGCCGCCGCCGCAGCGTCGGCCGCTTCCGGCGCGGGTGCGGGCGTCTCTTGGCGCGCCGCCGCGGGCGGCGGGCGCAGCGCCAGCAGGCTCTCGGGCAAGCGAGCGCGCGGTGTCGCGGGCTCCGCCCCCTCTCGGATCCACCACTCGAGCAGGCGGAGCTCCTCCGCGCTGAGCTGCGGTTCGTCCTCCGGCGGCATGTGACGGTCGTGCGCGAGGGGCAAGCGCACGCGTTCGATGAGAGGCGAGCCGGCGGGGTTGCCGGGCCGCACGGCGGGCCCTTCCTTGCCGCCTTTGGCCAACGCCGCCGGCGAGTCTACGCGGAGCTTGCCCTTCTGCTTGGACGCTCCATGGCACTTCGCACAGCGAGCGGCGAGCAAGGGCGCGATCAGGTCTTCGTAGACGAGGCCCCCAGCGCCGGCCGTGATCGGTGCGGGCGCTTGCTCCGCCGCCGGGGCGGCGTCCGCGGCAGCCTCGACGGCGCCTACTGGCTCGGGCTCGGGCTCGGGCTCGGGCTCGGGTTCGGGCGGGGCGGTCGATCCTGGATCCGCGGGAGCGGTGGCCGAACGTTGCGTGATGCTCGGCGCCGGCTGGGATGAACCCCCGCGGTCGGCTGCTTTCAGGAGCTCGAGCGCTCCAGCCGGAGGCAACACCTCGCGCACCCGCTCTTGCTGGCTCGCCCCTCGCAGGATCCACCAAGCGATGAGCTCGATCTGCGCCTGACTCGGCTGCGGTTTTGCCTTCGGCGGCATGTGATCGGCGTCGTCGAGCGGCAAGCGCAACAGCGTGACGAGCGGGCTCTTTTCGGGGGCGCGCGCGATGATGGCCGGTCCCGCGTCGCCCCCCTTCATGAGCGCTGCATGACTGTCGAGGCGCAGCTCTCCCTTGGCCTTGTCGGGCCCGTGACAGTTCACGCAGTACTTCGTGAGCACGGGCTGCACCACGTCCGCATAGACCGTGGGGTCTGCCACCGGGGCGCTGACCTCGACGACCTTCTTCGCAGGCTCGACCCCGAACCAGCCAGCCACGGGCTGGGGCGCGAAACGCACCAGATAGGCTTCTCCGTGGGTCATGGAGCCACCGAAGTGAGCCCCGACCCCCAGGGCCACCACGCTCGCGCCGAGCACCGCGCGATACCCTGTGCGCCAGCGGGCAGCCGATGGCTGGCCTGCGCTGGATCGCACGCGGTGCATCGACCACGCAGCCAGGCTCGTGCAGAGCAGCACCAGACCGAGGCTGGCGAAGCGCTGGTGGGGGCCGAGAAGCGCGTCCGGGTACCCGCCGCCGTGAGCCAACATCAGCCCCGCGACGAATGCCGGCACGGCGGTCGCGACCAACACGACGAGCACGGGTGCGATCACCGGATCGAGCCGCGCGCGAACGCTGGGCCGCAGGCTCGCGAGCTCCGCCACCGCCACCAGCAGCATCACGCCGATGGGCAAATGCACGAAGAGCGGATGAAACCTGCCCAGAAACCGCAGCCAGTCTGGGCTCGACTCCGCGGGCTGAAGCGCCACTAGCGCCCCCACCACGACGAGCAGAGCGCCTGCAGCGCTCGTTAGCAACCAGCGAAGCTGCCGAGGATGCGGCTCTGGGGTCATCCGACGACTATAACCGCTCCGACCCGGGGTGCGACAACCACGCTGTGGCCCCGTACAGGTGGGAGCAGCCCCAATCGGCGCGAGCGGCGGGACCACAGCGTACCAGCGAGCCCCGCGGCAACCCTCGAGACATGCCGCGGCGAGTCTCGGGGCCCTCAGCCGCGCGGTCCTCGACGTTCCGATCGCTCCGCGACGACTCGTGCTGCGACACGGCGTCGCTTCGGCACGAAGGCGTGCAGTCGCAGAGCGAACGACGCCGAGCGTCTCGAGGTTGCCTCTGGAAGCGCAACCTCACGCTCGATCCGAGTCGGACGCTGGCGTCGCGACGCTGCTCGGTGCCCTCGTACGACCAACTCGGTTGACACGCGGCTGCTCTCGAACGCGGGGGCTCCGCGCTACCACTCCGGCACACCGACCGCACACAGCGCTGCTCAAATCCGGGGTGCGTCGCCCGACTTGGAGTATGCTTACCCCCGATGCATCCCTCGAAGCTTGTCTTGCTGGGTTTTTCGAGCATTTTGGCCCTCGAGCTGTTCGCCTGCGAGCAACACCCGGAGATCGTGATCGACGACGACGACCTGATTGACACGGGCGGCGCGGGCGGGTCGAGCAACGGTGGCTCCGCAGGCGCTCCCCCGCTCACGACGAGCACCGACGGATTCTTCCCCGACACCACGGTGACGACGTCCGGCGGCAGCGGGGGTGCCCTTCCCATGGATCCCTGTGACGTGGCCGACGCCTGTGGCGTGGGGCAACGCTGTGATACGCAGGACGGCGAAGCCGTCTGCACCGACAACGAGTGCGCTGATCTGGACTGCACCGAGCTGGAGGAGTGCATTCCGGCGCCCGGCGGCGGAAACTACTGCGACAGCATCGCCTGTGAAAGCGACGTCGACTGCCCAGTCTCCCGTTTCTGCGACGGCGAAAAGTGTGTCGATGACGTCTGCGAGCCGAACGTGCAGCGCTGCGACGGCGAACAGGTCCTCCGCTGCACCTCGAACGGCGGCGAAGAAGAGTCGCCCTTCTCGTGCGGTAGCGACGCTTACTTCGACAGCATGTGTACCGAGTCCGACACGAGCGGTGTCGGCTGCGGTTGCGAGGACGATTGGGACTGTCCCTCGTTCACCACCTGCGACGTCGGCACCTGCAAGGGTACGGGCGTTGCCCCGACCTGCACCCTACCCGCCGTGCCCTTCGAAGAAGTCCTGCCGAGCCCTGAGATCGTGTGGGGCAGCGACGGCGCCGGGGACCCAGTAACCACGCCCTTTCCGTTCCCGAACTCGACGCAATCGATCTCCACGCCCCTGGTCGTGAATCTCACGGACGACAACGACGACGGTTTCATCAACGAGCTCGATTTTCCAGAAATCCTGTTCATCACCCACGTGGGTGATGCGCCGCACGAAAATGGTCTGGTCCGCGGCATCCATGGTGGAGGCGACCAGCAAGGTGCGGACTACTTCGCCCTGTGCGGGAACGAACATTGGTTCGAAGGCGACGACATCGACACCGGCAATTGCGCGAACTCCGCGGCCAACGTGCGACCGGGCGGTGGACTGGCGGCCGGCGATTTGAACTATGACGGCGTGCCCGAAATCGTGGTTGCCCTCGACGACGGCCGCGTGAGGTTCCTCGACAACAGGGGTGCGATCCTCCACACCAGCGCCCAGATCTCGATCGGCCAGGGGGCATCGGGCGAGGACGCCACCGCCTGGAAGTACCCCCAGGTGGCGCTCGCCAACATCGACAACCAGGGTCTGGTCGAAATCATCATCGGCGACCGCGTGATCACGCTGACGGACGAGGGTGACGACCCGATCGAAGTCGACCAGGTCTTCGTCGGCGACCAGACTCAGGGTGCGCAAACGCACAGCGATCAGCCGCGGCACCTGGGTCCCAACGTTTGTGTCGCCAACGTCATCGACAGCGATCCGAACGACGACGATGTCACGCAGGAGATCGTCGCGGGAACCACGCTCTATCGACTGACGGGCTCGGAGCTCGAGGTGGTGTGGAACGCCCAGGACGTCAACGGTGACGATGAAACGACCGGCGTGCCGGATCCCGAGGCGTTCTGCGCCGTGGCTGACGTGTGGGGCGCCGCGAGCGGAGTGGCGCCCGGGCCCGACAACCCGCTCGACGGGGCTCCCGAGGTGATCCTGGTCTCGGAGGCTCGCCTGCTCGTCCTCGACGCGGTGACCGGCACGTTGCTCGCGAACATCGAAGTCGATACCCAGAACGGCGCCCGCGGCGGCGGCGCCCCGAACGTGGATGACTTCGACGGGGACGGTTTCCCGGAAATCGCCACGGCGTTCCAGTACATCTATGCGGTAGTCGATCTGCAGGAGCCAGAAGACGATAACTGCCCGATCTGGGACGAGGCCCTGGGCGAAGACGAGGAGACCCCCGGTGACAACGACGCGCGCGCACCCGGCGGCGCCTGCGACAGCAACGCAGATTGCAACGCCGGCGCTGTCTGCGCCGAAGGCACCGGCACCTGCGTCTGCCTGCATAACGGTTGGAAACGCGCTACCGAAGACGACTCGAGCTATGCCACCGGTTCGAGCGTGTTCGATTTCAACGGCGACGGTGCGGCGGAGGTCGTCTACAACGACGAGTGTTACTTCCGGATCTACAACGGAGTGGACGGCGCCATCCTCTTCGATCCGCCATCGCTCAGCAGAACCGCCATCGAGAACCCGGTCGTCGCGGACGTCGACAACGACGGCAACGCCGAGATCGTGTTCGTGACGAACAACGGACTGATTCAATGCAATCGCGACGTGTTCGACCTCGAGGGCAACCCTGTCGACAAGGACGAGCTGCCTGCAGGCTTGCAGGTATGGGGCGACACCAGCGACACATGGGTGTCGGCGCGCCGCGTCTGGAATCAGCACGCCTATCACGTGACCAACGTCACCGAAGCCGGTGGTATCCCCATCCGAGAGCCGGAGAGCTGGCGCCCCTACGGCAACCGGCTCTACAACACCTACCGCTCGCAACCCCGCTCGTACGGCGTGGCCCCGGACTTGGCGCTCACGGGCATGCAGATTTCCTCGCCGGACGTCGCCTGCGGTGAACTCAGCGATGAAATCTTGATCACGGTCGAGGTGCGCAATGAAGGTGATCTGCGCGTGGGTCCAGGCGTGGAGCTGACCTTCGAAGGCAGCTTCGAGGACGGCGAGGCAGCGCTGCTCGACGAAGACGGTGACCCGCTGACGGTAACACTCGAGACCAGTCTCGAGCCGGGCGCCTCGATCATCGTGACGGCCACCTACCACGCCGACAACAACGAGAGCGGCGAGCTCCCCAGCCGCGTCACCGCCATCATCGACGAAGACGACCGCGAACGCGAATGCGGCGACGACAGCAACAACAGCATCAGCGACGTCGTCGAAGAGGGGGAAACCGTCGCCGATCTACGGCTCGAGCTCGGCGCCGCCACCGGGCCCTGTAGCGCCAAGCTGGTCGAAGTCACCGTGACGAACGACGGCGCCGTAGCCGCCAGCGACGTCTTGGTCCGCCTCTACGCGGGTGATCCCAGCGCGGGCGGCCAAGTACTCGCGGAGGTCCTCATCGAAGAAACGCTGGCGCCGGGCGAGAGCGTGACGATCGAAGTCGAGCTGCCCGCGTTGTTCCGGGTGATCCGGGTGTTCGGCATCGCCGATCCGCTGGACACCGTGGTGGAGTGCAACGAGGCCAACAATCGCGCCAGCGGCCCGCAGATCAGCTGTTCCCAAGAACCCGAATAGGTTCCTGGTGCCCCGGCCCAAGGACCCGCGCTGGCGCGGGTCTGAAGACTCATGGCTACCACCGATGAGTCGCACCTGTTCTCGCTGGCGGCGCTCACCACGCGCACGCCGGAAGCTCCAGCCCCGGCACCAACACAGCCGCCCCTCCACGGTAGCGACGTCGAGCTGAGGCCGGCGCCCGAACCCACCATCGGGGGTGGCTGGCCGCTGTTTCCTCTCGGCGCGCCGCTCCACACTCCCCTCGAAGGTCCATCGACCGTGCACCCACCGGCAGCGCGCGGGCGCAGTCTCGCGCTCGTGGTCGCAGCCAGCCTGCTCGGGGCTGGTATCGTGGCAGCGGCGGCAGGGTCGAACACAGCGTCGGCACCTCCTGCCAGACTCGCGCCCGAAGTCCTCACGAACGCCCTCCCCCGCGCCACTCCTGCGACACAGGCCGTGCCCGCTGCAGCGGCGGCACCGGCGCCGCCCGAAGCACTCACGCCCCCACCCGAGCCCGCACCCGCCGCGAGCGCTGCACCGATACTCTCCTCGAAGCCGCCACGTCGTAGCGTGCGCCCACCGCTCCAAGCCACGCGCGATCGGACGTTGAACCCACCCCCGCTGCCGACGCGGGGCCCCTGCGCTCACTGCTCGCAGGGGGACCTCGCCTGCAACATCAAGTGCCGGGCGGGGGGATAATCGACGCAGCCGTTAGCGCTCGACGCTGCTCGTCGACAGCACGGTGCCACCGCGCCCGCCCTGCCCCACCACGACATAAGGCATCGAGCGGGTGGTGTGGCTGACAGACCAGTGGGCCTGGCTCAACGCCAGCCAGCCGTACGAGCGCCGGCGCAGGCGTGCTTCACGCAGGCACTTCTCCGACGCCTCGATCACGGTCATGCCGTCGCGTACGCGCGTCTCGAGGCGACTCGCCAGCGCGTCGTCGATGATTTGCTCGCCCACGCCGGTCGCCACCACCGCCGCGAACTTCGAGGCGTAGGTGCCAGCGACGGTGCACGTGTCGCTCACGCGCCCCGGGTACTCGAAGCCTCGACCGCCGGTGCTGGCAGCGGCCACCAGCGCTCCCCGCGCAGTTCTGACGAGGCAACCCACCGTGTCGCCGCCCGGCCCGCGCCCGCGTCCGGTAGACGCGTCGAGTGGTCGATAGGCGTGCCGGCGCAAGCGCTCGAGCCATGCCTCGCTGCGCGCTGGCGTGAGCGGCAGGGTCACCGACAGCCCGAGCTCGCGCGCCAACAGGTCACTACCGGGAGGACCCAGCACTCGCGCCGAACGCCGTTGCAGCGCGACGCCGAGTTCGATCGGGTGGTCGAGGAAGCTTGCGTTCACGACGCCCGAAAAGCTTTGCTTCGCGCCCACCATCAGGGCGGCGCTCATGCGCACGGCTCCGTCCGTCTGGAGCGCGCTCCCGAGTCCAGCGTTGAACAGTGGATCTCGTTCCATTTGCCAACAGCAAGCAGCCGCCACCTCGGCAGGATCTTCGCCAGCGGCCAGCGCACGAAACCCGCGCCGGGCGATG